>CAZOHH010000103.1:0-6286 GCA_964579735.1 uncultured Oscillospiraceae bacterium
TTCTTCGCCATGATGCAGCGCATGCGCTACATCCGCCGCTGGGCGCTGATGCGCAACACCCAGGGAGAGAACCTGCAGGAACACAGCCTTCAGGTCGCGGTCACCGCCCACGCCCTCGCCGTCCTGCGCCGCGAGCGCTTTCCCAAAGCTGCGGACGGCTCCCTCCGCGTCCTCGTGGACCCCGACCGCGTGGCCACCATGGCCCTCTTCCACGATGCCCCGGAGATTCTGGTGGGGGACCTGCCGACGCCGATCAAGTACTTCAACCCCGCCATCAAATCGGCCTACAAGGCCGTCGAGGGGGTGGCGACCGCCAAACTCGTCGCCATGCTGCCCGACGATCTCCGTTCGACCTATGCGGCCCTGCTCGCACCCGACCGCACGGACGCCGCGACGGCGGAGGCCGCGGCGCTCGTGAAAGCCGCCGATCGACTCTGCGCCTATACGAAGTGCATCGAAGAGGAACGGGCCGGAAACACCGAATTCCGCACGGCGGCGAAGACCATCCTGGCCAGCATCGAAGCCTTGGGGATGCCGGAGGTCGATTGCTTCCTGAAGGAATTCATCCCGGCCTTCTCCCTGAACCTGGACGAACTCGAATCGTTGACCCAACCGTAAGGAGGAAGCAACATGGACTGGATCTTCTGGGTGTTTCTCGGTATCGCGATCCTGATGGTGGGTTTCTGGGCCTTCCAGTTCGGCTGGGTCCAGCACCATCGCCTCTGGTCGGAACGCCCCGTGAAGAGGCTTCCCGCCGAGGAGTCCCTCGCCCTGACCTGGATACACCCGATCAAGGACCTGGACTACAAGCTCCGCCGCAGCATCTCCTCCTGGGTCCGCCAGGATTTCGACGGCACCATCGAGCACATCTTCAGCTTCCAGGACGCGAACGACGAGGCCATCCCCGTCGTGACGGCCTTCCTAGCGAGCCGCGGCATCGGGGCCGAGGGGCGCGTGCGGGCGAGGATCCTCGTCAACCCGGTTCTTCCGAAGATGAACGGCAAGAGCTCGCCCATGGTCCCCGCCGTCCGCACCGCCGCCTATGATCTGCTCGTCTTCAACGACAGCGACCTGCGCGTGAAACGGGACTTCCTCCGCAAGCTCGCCGGCCCACTCTCCGACCCCAAGGTCGGCATCGTCACCTGTGGCCAGATCAACTTCGGCGGCCGCGACTTCTGGACGCGCTCCTTCACCTGCGTGCAGAACCACGAGACCGACCTGTACTGGGCCTTCTTCTGCTGGCTCGGCATCGACGTCGGGATGACCGGCGCCGCATTCTCCATGCGCCGCGAGACGTTGGAGGAGGTCGGAGGTCTGGAGGCCTTCGGAGCTTCGTTGCTGGAAGACATGCACATCGGAAACGAACTCTACAAGAGGAAGTACAAACTGGTCGTCGGCCCCTACCTCGACTGCCACGTCAAGCAGATCGCCCGCGAGAAGACCTTCAACTACGCGAAGCGCATCGCCGTCGGCATCCGTGCGCATCTCGCCACGGACATGCCCTTCTTCCTCCTCGTGATCGGCTGGTACTGGTGGCTGCTCGTCGCGGCGCTTCTCCTCGGAGCTCGTCCAGACCTGATGCTCATCGTCGCCGCCTGCTTCTTCCTCCGTATCGTCCATGGCAACGTCATGCGCCTCGTCACCAAGAACGACATCGTCTGGTACGATCTCCTGAACGGCCTCTACTTCGACGTGATCGCCATCTGCGCCCTCTTCTACGGCACCTTCGCCCGCCCGACCGTATCCTGGCGCGGCATCCGCTACCGCGTCACGCCCAAGGGGTACATCGATTTCGACAACCCGATCACCGTTCCGGCCGGACCCGGCACGCCGCCTCCCGACATCGACCAGGCCGACTTGAACGACAACGTGGAAGTCGTTCCGGACCACGGTACCGAAATTCCCCCCGACGACGAGAAGGAAGGGTAGGCCACGCGAACTTCAACGACTCGACCCCTTGATGCCATGTCCATCCATGACCGCGGACCGGCGAGCGGGGCCATTGCGACCCTGCTGACTGTCGGCGCGGTCTGTGCGGCCTGCGTCTGTCTCGCAGCGGGTTCACTCCTACTTTCGACCCCAGCTGCACCGGTTTCAGCCGCAGCAGGCACCGTCGACCGGGCGGGACTCCGGGCGCTGGTCTTCCGCACGATGCTCGCGAGCGGCGTGCCGACCGACCCCGAAAAGGGCGCCGATGGCGCGATGACCGACTCTGGCCTCGCCGTCTGGACCGGTTCGCTCGAACGGGGCGATCTCGCGCTGTCCGACCTCCTGCTTCGCGGTTTCACCGGCACACGCTACCTGCTGGCCGGTGAGGACGACGACGCGTTCGTCGCAGCGGTCTATGCCGCGGTGCTGGACCGCGCTCCGTCCGAGGTGGAAGTCTCCGATTCCGCGACTCTCCTCGAAGGCTCGGGCAATCGCATATTCTTTCTGTCTGGATTTTTGAAGAAGCCGGAAGTCGAGGCACTCCACGACACGCTCGGCCTCGCGATCGGCACCATTCCCACGGAGGCGCTCTCGGCGGCTGCTGGCGACGGAACTCCCGCCGAGCCCATCCGAGCGGATGCGACGCGACTTCTACCGGAAAGCGGAGGCTATGCCTTCGGACGGAAGGGGGCGGAAGGCACCGTCGACCTCGATGGACGTGCCGGCCGCGTCGATTTCCTGCTGGATGGCGCCTTGACGAACCAGATTCTCGCTACACCTGGAATCGACGGCTTCCGAACCGGAGATTCCTTCTATGGAATCGAGTGGGACGCCTCCGCGGCGACACCGGGGAGCCATGAGGTCGTGGTGCTCGCCCGACGTGCGGACGGCCGCGCTCTGCGCATCGATGGAGGGACCTATCAGGTGCCGGTCCTGCACATTATGGGGAGCGGGGAGGTCCTACCCGGGTTTTTCGGCGAATCGGATCGGGACGACTTCTATCGGACCTCCTACGAGGGAGGATTCCTCGCATTCCACGCAGCCTATCCCGAGGACGGTGTTTCCCTGAGAGCCTTCGATGAGGCGGGCGAGCCCATCGATGCTTCCCTTGCCTCCGGCACGGCATACACCTCCATCCGCTTCCAGTCGGAGCCCGGGCAGACCGTCTATGTGCAGGCGACTCGAAGCGAGTCCACGTCACAGGTCCCCGCCGCGGACGCACCGGCCTACTATGCGGTCCTCGATGCGGACGTTGCCATCGTCCATACCTACACCGCTTCGACGACGGTGCGCGACGCCCCGGGCAGCGCTTCCGCAGCGGTCGGAAAGCTCCTGAAGGGCGAGGTCGTCGCCGTCGTCGGAGACGGGGTCGACCCCGATGGAGATTCATGGTGGAAGGTCCGCACGCACGAAATGGAAGGATATGCCTATTCGGAAGTCCTGCATGCCCTTCGCTTCGAGGGTCGATTGGATTCCCTCATACTCTCCCTGCCCGGAGTCGGAACCGCCCATCCCTATCCGGAATTCAATGCGGAGACCCTGGAA
Organism: uncultured Oscillospiraceae bacterium; assembly: GCA_964579735.1. Classification (GTDB taxonomy): domain Bacteria; phylum Bacillota; class Clostridia; order Saccharofermentanales; family UBA5734; genus CAILLO01. Next base: position 3,475 of record CAZOHH010000103.1, read on the forward strand.
TATGGACTCGTGCTCGACCCCTCCGTGGAGAGCCTGGACCTGTCCTACCTTGCCCGCGAAGGCGCGCTGGCCGATGTGGAGATCGCAGTTCTAGACGCCGATGGCGTCCCGATGACCGAGGTTCTCGGTTCCGCGCTTGCGATTCCACCCGGACGAAGCACCCTGCGTCTCCGCATCTCCTCGGCCGACCGAACCTCGGTCCATGAATATCGTGTCCATGTCCTGCGACCGCCTTCCGCCGATGGTTTCTCGACGACGCTCGACGCCTTCCCCGCCTCCTACCGCTCGGCCCTCTGGCTTCTCCATGCGCAGCGCCCTCAATGGTCCTTCGTGCCTTTCGATACGGGGATTCCCTTCGCCGACTTCGTCGCGGGCGAATCCGAAAAAGACCGGTGCCTTCTACCGGAAGGCAGCGTACCGGCCTCCTTCATCGAACCCGGAAGCCCCGTATATGATGGTGAAACCTGGAAGGCCGCGTCGGATGCCGCGATTTCCCATTTCGCGGATCCCCGGAATTTCCTTCTCCAACGAGAACTTTTCCAGTTCGAACGACTCTCTTTCGTCGAAGGCGTGCAGACCGCCGAGGGGGTCGCCTCGATCTTCAAGGGAACCTTCCTCGAACAGCTTGTGCAGGACACCGATGGCCAGACCCTGGACTTCGCTGAACTGTTCGCCGAAGCCGGCAGGGAAAGCGGCGTCGGACCGTTCTTCCTCGCCTCTCGGGCGGTACAGGAGATGGGGTCCGCCGGCACGCCGCTCGGGCTCGGCACGCTGCCTGGATACGAAGGGGTCTTCAACCTCTTCAACATCGGCGCCGTCCCGAATCCTTCGGTTACGGATGGACAGCGCATCAACGGTGCGAAATTCGCTCTCTATGGATATCTAGCCGATGAACAGGTCCTGACGGACGCGGAGAAGTCGCTGCTGCTTCCCTGGACGTCCAGGAGTCTCGCCGTTCGAGGCGGAGCCCTCTATATCGCATCGAGCTATATCGGCATCGGGCAGGATACGCAATATCTCCAGAAATTCGACCTTATCGCCTCGGATGGGCTCTTCATGCACCAGTACATGCAGAACCTGCTCGCCCCGAGGAACGAAGGACGGAGACAGCGCCTGGCATACCAACGGACAGACCTCCTCGACGAGCCCTTCGTCTTCCGGATCCCGTTCTTCACCGACATGCCCGAGGCGCCGGCGAGCGAGCCGCAATAGGCTTTCCGAGCTTCCATGAACCGCAAGGGAAAACGCATCGCAACCGTTCCGTAAAGCAACAGCCGGTGAATTATGTTACCATCGGTGCGTAGAAACCACCCTCTTCGTGGACGGACTCATCAAGGTGGAATGATTGAAACGGCCAAATGCACTGCTTGCCTGCGCGATCTGCCTCTTCCTCGTCCTAGGAACCGGGCAGGATTTCCTTCGCCTCGAAACGGGAGTGTCCGCTCAGGTGCCGACCGATGCGGATGCCGCCTCCACCGGCCTTTCCGGTACGTTGTCCGGTCTGGAGGACTTCGAGACGGTCTCCGGAGTCCGCGCATTATCCGGCCAGGCCTCGGCGACAACGGGAAACGTCGTCGCGGTCGAGGTCTACCTCGATGGCCGCTACGCGCCGACGGTCCTGACCGATGCGAACACGCCGGCAGTCACCTACGTCTGCACTCTCGACCCCGCGATCCTCGATGCCGGCCTGCACCGCGCCGAAGTCGTCGTCTACGGCGATGACGACAGTCGCCGCCGCATCGCCGGGCGCTGGTTCACGGTTACCCCTTTCACGGAGTCCACGACGCTCGACGGACTCGTCTCCGGAGATGTGCTGACCTCGAACCGCACCGTCACCGCCCACCTCGTCGCCTCCACCGCGCCCGTCTCCTCCGTGGAGGTGCGCATCGACGGCGTGACCCGGCAGACCCTCGCCGTACCCACTCCTACGCGGAGACCCATCGTTTCATTCACGCTGGAACGCTCCGATTTCTCCACCGGACGCCATACCATGACCCTGGTGGCCATTGACGCGCAGGGGTCCGCCTCCATCGCCGCCGAGGCCTCCTTCCAGGTCCCGCGCGGCGGCGGCGCGCTCGACCAACCTGTAGACGAGGCGCTTGCAGGCAATGCGACCTTGTCCGGTTACGTCCTCCACGGCAGCGAAGTCGTCTCCATCGAAGCCTACCTGAGCAGCGCCACGCTCGCGGAAACGCTGGTCTGGTCGGGAGCTCCCTCCCGCGCCCGGACTGAAACGGCTCTCGGCGCCGAGGTGCTCGCCACTTCCCCCAAGGGCTTCGCCTTCACACTCGACACGTCCGTCTATCCAGACGGCGCCTATACCCTGACGATCAAGGCCGTCCCGGCTTCCGGCGCTACGACCGACGTCGAAACGCGAACGGTCTTCATCGACAACGCGAACGGGGTCCTTTTCAACGTATCCGTCGGCAGCACCGCGAATGGCCGTGCCGCCCCCACCACCGCCTCCGCCATCCTCGTGCTGGTCCCGTACGGCGCTCCCCTCGACATCCTCGCGGCCGTCGAAGGCCAGACCGTGACCGTCGGCGGAGTGATCGGCAACCTCTGGTACAAGGTCCGGTATCTCTCCACCGTCTGCTACGTCTACAGCGCCTACGTGAACACGAGTCCCTCCCTGCGCGACAATTCCATCTCCAGCATCGTCTTCGCAGGTCTGACCCCGTACGGCGGTGGGTTCGCGTATTCGAAGACCGATTACTCCGCCGTCATCCCGAACGATACCGACCGGGTCCGCATCCAACGACTCTATCGCCACCCTGGAACCGGTCAGCCGACCTTGATCGTCGACGGGACA
>CAZOHH010000104.1:0-6216 GCA_964579735.1 uncultured Oscillospiraceae bacterium
TCCACTGATTCGCGGCTCGGTATACGCCTTCCCCCTCCTCATGTATAATCTTTCCGACGAGGCAGACGCCTCGCCTCGAACGGAAAGGAACCCATGACGAGTATCGATATCCCGCGCAGGATCCTGCGCAAGGTCGCGAAGCCGGCGCGCTACGTCGGCGGCGAGAAGAACGCCGTGCGGAAGGACCTCCCCGAGCCCGGCAGCGCCGCGGCTCTGACCTTCAAGCGCTTCGCCTTCTGCTTCCCCGACGTCTACGAGATCGGCATGTCCCACCCCGGCCTGCGCATCCTGTACCACGTGCTCAACCGTCGCGCCGATACCTGGTGCGAGCGCGTGTTCGCCCCCTGGACCGACATGGAGGACGCAATGCGGAAGGAGGGGCTTCCCCTCTTCTCGATCGAGTCGCGGACGCGGCTGTCCGACTTCGATTTCGTGGGCTTCACGCTGCAGTATGAACTGTCCTTCCCGAACATCCTCAACATGCTCGAGCTTGGCGGGATTCCTTTGCGCACCGCGGCCCGCGGAGAGGGGGACCCGTTCGTGATCGCCGGCGGCCCCTGCGCCTACAACGTCGAGCCCATGGCCGACTTCTTCGACCTTGTCGTGATGGGGGAGGCCGAGGAGGTGCTCGACGAGCTGATGGAGGCGCACAGCGCCTGGCTTCTGGCGGGCGGTGGCCCCCGCACGTCCTTCCTCGCGAAGGCGGCCGGCATCGGGGGAGTCTACGTGCCCTCCTTCTACGACGTTACCTACAACGAAGACGGAACCGTGGCCAGCGTATTGCCCAACCGCCCCGAGGCACCACCCCGTGTGCTCAAGCGCATCGTGCTGGACCTCGACGCCGCCGGATTTCCCGAGGCCGACCTCGTCCCCAACATGGAGGTCGTCCACGACCGGGTCTTCCTCGAGCTCTTCCGCGGCTGCATCCGCGGCTGCCGCTTCTGCCAGGCGGGTTTCGTCTACCGGCCCGTCCGCGAGCGGAGCCCCGGCTCCTTGAAGGCTCAGGCGCTCGCCGCCCAGGCCGCCACCGGCTACGAGGAGGTCGGCCTGCTGTCCCTGTCGACCAGCGACTACACCGGTCTCGCGGAGCTGACGGACGGCCTCGTCGAAGCGCTCGACGAACAGCGCGTCAATCTGTCCTTGCCCTCGCTGCGCGTGGACTCCGTGTCCCTCGAACTGATGGAGAAGGCGTCCAAGGTGCGCAAGAGCGGCCTGACCTTCGCACCGGAAGCCGGCTCGCAGCGATTGCGCGACGTCGTCAACAAGGGCGTGGTCGAAGAGGATCTGATGCGCTCCATGCGCCTCGCCTTCGAGGGCGGCTGGAACGGCGCGAAACTGTACTTCATGCTCGGCCTGCCGACCGAGACCCGGGAGGACGTCGAGGGAATCGCCGTCCTCGCCAACAAGATCGAGTCGATCTGGCGTAGCCTCCCCCGCGAGGTCCGCCACCGCCCCCTCGACCTGAACGTCAGCACGTCCATGTTCGTCCCGAAGCCGTTCACCCCCTTCCAGTGGGAGCCGCAGGACGCCATGGACGCGATGCGCGAGAAGCAGCAGCTCCTGCGCGGACTTCTGCGCAGCCGCGCGATCCGCTACCAGTGGCATGACATGGCCCAGTCCCACTTCGAGGGCGTCCTCGCCCGCGGCGACCGCCGCCTCGGTGCCGTGCTCGAGGAGGGCGTCAAGCGAGGCCGGAGATTCGACTCCTGGGACGACTGCTTCAAGCTCGACGTCTGGCTCGCCATCATGGCCGAACAGGGACTCGACCCCGCCTTCTATGCCAACCGCCGCCGCGAATACGACGAGGTGCTCCCTTGGGACCACATCGACGTCGGCGTGACGCGAGACTTCCTCGAGCGCGAAAGCCGCGCCGCGAACGCCGGCGAAACGACGGAGAACTGCCGGGAAGGCTGTGCAGGATGCGGAGCGACGGTCTTCGGGGGAGGGGTCTGCTTTGAGTGACGGAAGACCGGTCCACAAGGCGAAACGCCCCGAGGGCGCCACGAACCGACCCAACGCCGAACCGGGTCTCACGATGCGCGTGCGCTTCTCCCGCGAGGGGGCGCCGTCCTACCTCGCCCACCTCGACATGATGCGCATGTTCGAGCGCTCCCTGCGCCGGACGAGCATATCACTGGCGTTTACCCAGGGCTTCAATCCCCATCCCGTGATGAACTTCGCCCTGCCCCTCGGCGTCGGCGTCGATACCGAAGCCGACTTCGCCGACTTCGCTCTGACCGCCGCGATCGACCCGGACGCCTTCCGCGAACGGATGAACGTCGCGCTGCCCGAGGGCATCCGCATCCTCGACGCCAGGGTGGCTCCGGAAGGCGGCGATAGCCTCATGGCCTCCGTGCACGCCGCGATGTACCGACTTCGTGGCCCCGGCCTCGTCGCCGCGGCTTCCCGCCTGCCGGTCGAAGGACCGCTGCCGGTGGGGAAGAAGGGCAAGGAGGGCGTGAAGATCGTCGACGTCCGTCCGCTCCTGCTCGGCGTGGAGAGCGAAGGAGACGGCACACTGCGCCTCCTCGCGAAGGCCGGAAGCCGGGAGAACCTGCGCCCAGACCTGTTCCTCCAGGCCCTCGCGGACCACGCCGGACTGTCCCAGGACGAGGCCGACGATGCGGAGATCCGCCGGTTGGTCCTGTTCACGGCCGCCCCGGACGGGAGTCTGATCCCCCTATCATGAACACGGGCAGCCCGCCGCCGGAGGTCCTTGCGGTCTATCGCTCCACTGGAGCGCTCCGCATCGTCCTGCTGCGCGACGGCGGTCCCCTGGAGGTCCTGACCGGACCCGACCCGCTCGACCCGGCCGCCGCGGCGCAGCGCTCCCTCCAGGAGGGCGACCTCGTCCTCGGCGTCGTGAAGCAGGTCGTCAAGGAATTGTCCGCTGCCTTCGTCGACGTCGGCGAGGAGCACGCCGCCTTCCTGCCCCTTTCTGCCGCCCCTGTCGGGTGCAAGGCCGGGCAGCGCCTGGTGGTGCGCATCGAACGCCTCATGCCGGACGGGAAGGGGCACCGTGTGGACGCCCGCGTCTCCCTGGCGGGTCCCTATGCCGTCTACCGGCCTGGCGGCGCCCCGAACCGGCGCACTCTCCTCAAGTCCATGAGCCCGGAGGCCGCCGAGGCCGCTTTTTCGCATGACCTGCACCGCCTCACCGCGGAATGGGAGCGACTATCCACCGAGGCGGAGTCCGGTCCCGCGCCGCGACGCCTCGGAGACTATGGAGCTCCGCTGTACCGTGCCTTGTGCAGCCTCGCGGGCCCGCGCACCGGTTCGGTCCGTGTCGACGGCGCCGACCTGTTCGCCTGCGTGCACGACGAGGCGGCGCGTCTGCTTCCTGAACTCCTTCCGCGGCTTTCCCTGTCGGTACCCGTCGGCGGTTACGGCCTCGAGGCCGTACTCGGACTCACCGACCTGCCTGACATGCTTCGCCGGCGCAAGGTCCACCTTCCCTCCGGCGGATCGCTTGTCCTCGACCGCACCGAGGCGCTCCACGTCCTCGACGTCAACAGCGGCAAGGACACGCGCAGCCGCGCAGGAGACCCTCTCGCCCTTCGCACCAACCTCGAAGCCGCGCGCGAGGCCGCCCGGCAGCTCCGCCTGCGCGACCTGCAGGGGATCATCCTCGTGGACTTCATCCGCATGAAGACGGACTCCGACCGCGAGGCCGTCGCAGCGGCGTTCCGCGAAGCCTCCGACGGGGACCGCGCCAAGGTGAGGCTCGAAGGATTCACAAGACTCGGTCTGTTCGAAGCGACCCGCGGGTGGAACTGACCCCGGGCGGAAGACTCCAGGAGGGTGAGATGGATAGGAAGCAGAATGCTCTCGATACCCACGCCAGCGGCTTCAATTGCGCGCAGTCCGTTTTCTCGGCGCTCGCCGAGGGGACGGCGGTCGACCGGAAGACGGCCCTGCGCGTCTCCGCCTGCTTCGGCGGCGGCATGCGCTGCGGCGAGGTCTGCGGCGCCGTCACCGGAGCCCTGATGGCACTCGGCGTCGACTCCGGGTTCGACGACGCGACCGACCTGGCCGCCAAGAACGCCGCGGCCGCGAAAGCGCGCGCGTTCAACGCGGCGTTCCGCGAGCGCCAGGGCACGCTGATCTGCCGGGAACTTCTCGGCGATGACCCGAGCACCCCCGAGGTCTTCACCCGACTGAAGGAAAGCGGTACGATGGGGCGGGTGTGCAACTCCGCCATCGCCGACGCCGTCGAGATCGCGGAAACCCTGCGGGCCCGAGGATAACAAAGGAATCCCAAGCATCCACGAAGGAGGAATGCGCCATGGCCCACCGCACGCTCAAGACTTCGTACAGCAGCCTGACCGATCGCCTGAACCGCATGCCGCAGGGAGCGCCCCCGAGTGAATCGCTCAACGCCATCCTTCGGCTTCTCGTCACCGAGCGCGAAGCCGAACTCCTCTCGAAGATGCCCCTCCTTCCGTTCACCGCGGAGAAGGCGGCCGGTCTCCTGAAGTGGAGCCTCGTCGACACGGCAGCAGCCCTGGACGAGCTTTGTTCCCGCGCCATCCTTCTCGACATCGAGAAACCCGAAGGCAGGATCTACATGTTCCCGCCACCCATGGCCGGCTTCTTCGAGTTCTCCCTGATGCGCATGCGGGGGGACATCGATCAGAAACTCCTCTCCGAGCTGTTCTACCAGTACTTGAATGTCGAGGAGGACTTCGTGCGCGAGCTCTTCGCCGTCGGGGACACGCACCTCGGACGCGCCTTCGTCAACGAGGCGGCCCTTGGCGTGCGCCCGGCCGCGAAGCCCGGCGTCGCCTCCGGCTCGGACGACCTTACCGTGCTGGACTACGAGCGCACGAGCCATATCATCCGGACCGCGAAGTTCCGCGGCGTCGGCACCTGCTATTGCCGGCACAAGATGATGCACGTCGGGAAGAACTGCGACGCACCCCTGGATATCTGCATGACCTTCGGAAACGTAGCGGACTCGCTGATCCGCCACGGCCATGCCCGCACGATGACGGAGTCCGAAGGACTCGCGCTTCTCGAGAAGGCCTATGACCACGACCTCGTGCAGTTCGGCGAGAACGAGCAGGAGGACCTGCCCTTCGTCTGCAACTGCTGCGGGTGCTGCTGCGAGGCGCTTCTCGCCATCCGCCGCTTCGGCACGCCGAACACCGTCAATACGACGAATTTCCTGCCCGTCGTCACCGAGTCCAACTGCAACGGCTGCGGCAAGTGCGTGAAGGCATGCCCGGTCGAAGCCATCGCGCTGGTGTCGGCACATGACCCGAAGAATCCGAACCGCCGCAAGGCGAAGGTCGACGAGGCCATGTGCCTCGGATGCGGCGTCTGCATCCGGAAGTGCGACCGGAGCGCGCTGTTCCTGCAGTCGCGCGGCAAGCGGGTCATCACGCCGGTGAACTCTGCGCACCGCACGGTCCTCATGGCCATCGAGCGCGGCAAACTGCAGAATCTGGTCTTCGAGAACCAGGCCCACGTGAGCCATCGGGCCATGGCCGCACTCCTGGGCGCGATCCTGCGCCTTCCGCCAACCAAGCAGATCCTGGCGAGCGAGCAGATGAAGTCCAAGTATCTCGTCGCGCTGATTCGCTCCGTGGACAAGAAGGAGGCCGCCTAATGAACACGACGAAGAAGAACCACAGGGTTGCGAAGGTACTGCTGCTGGCCGTGGCGGCATCGACCGCTCTTCTCCTCTCGGGCTGCCTGCCCGGAGACGGCACCTCGTCCGCCGGAGACCCCGCGGGGTTTCTCTGGGGGGTCTGGCACGGCTGGATCGCTCCTGTTTCGCTGATCATCGGGCTTTTCGACCGGAGCATCCACGTCTATGAATCCGCCAACACGGGCTGGTGGTACGATTTCGGATTCTATATCGCCGTCGTGGGCGGCTTCGGCGGTCTTACGCTGTTCCGCAGGAAGAAGACCGTCATCCGCACGGTGCGGGAAGACCGCTCCCGGATCTAGATCGTCGCGGCACGGAATCCAGACATTCCGCACTTCTTCCTGTCCATGGCACCGGCTTCTCCCGTTGAGGAGCCGGTGTTTACCGTACCCACCGAAATCCGGATGAAGCAGGTCGACTATTGCATTCCCGCGGAGGCGTGGTAGAATCCAATCATGGAATGTTAAATATTCACACTTAGGTGTTAAATAGTCACATTCATATTGAACAGAAGGGGGGCGCCGGCGTGACCGAAGGCAGAAGAGAAGCACTCAACCAATACA
>CAZOHH010000105.1:0-6196 GCA_964579735.1 uncultured Oscillospiraceae bacterium
GATGACACTGTCGCGGAGGCGCTGGGCCACGGCACGGCGCCCTTCCTCGTCCAGCTTGCGGAAATAGGCGAGAAGCATGTCTCCCCAGATGCCGAGGGTTCTGCCTTCTGCCAGTTTCCCAAGACCAAGAAAGTAGTCGACGTACAACCCGATACGCCCGGTTTCGGCCACCTTGGGCGCGCAGTCCTCGCACAGGCCAAGATCCCTGACCTCGTCGCCGCCGACATGGAGGATGTTGGAAGAAAAGCACGCCATGAGGTCGTGGAGCTGCTTTCCAACGAGGCTTCGCACTTCTGGAGAAGATGCGCAGACGGCGGTGCCCACGGTTCCGCGGATGTCGTTGCCGGGTGCGTGTTCCATCAGGTGTTGGTAGCGCTGGGTACTGAGGAGGTCGCCGGAATGGCCCAGGAGATTGACCTGTGGAATCAGCTGCATGTGATGCGCCCGGCAGTGCGCTTCCAAGGCGCGGGCCTCTTTCGGGGAGATGTCCTGCGGTTGGCCCAGGTGAGGGATGGTGGAAAACTGGAAGTTGTATTCGAGATACAGGTAGAGTGCGTTGATTTTCCACTCTGCGAGAACTTCGACCAGTGCGTGAAAATAGCTTGCCCGGAAGGCCGTCTGGCCCTGGCACAAGGGAATCTGGATGCCACGGTGCGCAAGAGATGGCCAGTCGGAAATCCGGACACAGGGAAGGTGGCTTCCGAATTGGCGGTGCAGCTGTTTCAGGGTCATGCAGGCGTAGAAATGTCCGGTTTCCGTAGACGCCCAGATGCGGATTCCGTCAGGGGTGACGGCGAGGGCGTATCCTTCCGCGTTCCCCGAGAAGGCGTCGAGGTCAGTTGGAAGCCCTTCCATTCCAAGAAATGTCGCTACGTCTCCAAGACCCTCGCCCGAGTCAGGAAGCTCGTAGATTCCAGAAACCACTTCGAAGCGTTTCGGCCATGGGATGAGCAGGGCTTTCTCCATGGACTCCATCCTCCTATGTTATCAACTCAAATCGTCCAATACCGCTGCATCGGCTCCTGGCATGGAAGCGAGTTTCCAGATGTCGACGGGCACGTCGTTGTGCTGCTTTCGCCCTGGCGTGCTGCGTCCTTCGTCGACCAGACCCTGCAGGAGCGTCACCATATCGCGGACCCGTTCGGGGTATCGTTTCCACAGATTCATCTTTTCGCCGGGGTCCTTGTCCATGTCGTAGAGTTGGACCATCGGCAACCCTTCCTGGAAGGCTTCGGCATCGTTCTTGCTCCACCCACCCGATCCCGGGCAGAGCACCAACTTCCATTGCTTGTCCCGGATGGCGAACTTTCCGTCGATGGAATGGTGAACCACGTAATCACGGACGGCTTCTCCAGTGTTCCGGAAGGCCGGCATCAGACTGACGCTGTCCTCCCCGGCGTCGTCCGGCAAGGTCTCCCCGACAATTGAGGCGCAAGTGGCCATCAGATCCGACAGACAGACCAGCTGCCCGCATCGGCTTCCCTCAGGGATTACGCCCGGCCAGCGGGCAATGAAGGGCATGCGGTGGCCGCCGTCCCAGACATCCGACTTGTACCCGCGGAAATAAGCGCTGGGGAAGTGTCCCTGGGCCTCCAGTCGGTCAGCTCCGATGTAATGGGCGCAGCCGTTGTCGCTTGTAAAGATGATCAGCGTCTCGTTCGCCACGCCGTGGCGTTCCAGTGAATCCAGAACGCGTCCGAAGACATCATCAGTCTCCATGACGAAGTCGGCATATGGATTGTCCAGGCCGCTCTTCCCCTTCCATGGCTCGTTGACTGCGAGCGGTGTATGGGGAGACGTCATGGGAAGGTAGAGGAAGAAACGCTCATCGTTCCGGGCTCTGTCCCGGATGTAGCGGTCCGCCGCGGAGGCGAAAGTCGGCAGCAGCTGTTCGAAATTCCAGCCGGGCACGGCGGGTCCATGGACGTTCGCGAGACCATCGGCGAGCAAGGAGGATGGAAGCCATTCCGAGGGCAGACCCACGGTCCGGTCGTTCTCGATGAAGCAGTAGGGGGGCCAATTTGGCACGTCCACGCCGTAAAACGAGTCGAATCCCGCGGCGAGCGGTCCTCCCTTCACGGGGCGCGAAAAGCCTCCCGACCAGACGCCCCTTAGACGTTCCGCCTCCTCGGGGCCAGTCTTTCGGATCTCCTGGTCGCGTGGCAGGTCCGGAAGGAAGTCCTCGGTCACTTCGAAATCCCACCCCATGCCCAGATGCCATTTGCCTATGCAGGCCGTGCGGTACCCGTGGTCGCGGAGCATCCGGGGCAGTGTGCGCCGGTCCCTGGCAATCAGTGGGTCCCCGTAAAGACCAACGATGCTTTCCTGCAATGACGAACGCCAGTTGTACCTTCCGGTCAGGATGCTGTACCGAGATGGAGAGCAGACCGCCGACGTAGAATGGGCATCCATGAATGCCATGCCCTTGCAGGCGAGCCGATCGAAGTTCGGGGTGGGGATTTTCCCTTCTGGATTCAGGCACGAGACGTCTCCATATCCCATGTCATCCACCAGGAAGAGGACGATGTTCGGTCGGTTGGTCATCGCTCCACTCCTATTTTGCGTTTCGCCGGAGTCAATCGTCCACTTGGAAGCCATAAAAGGAAAGCATCGGGAGTCGAGTCCCGGTGTCGATTGGGAGAACTGGGTAGGGATTCAGCTGGGATGCGCCATGCAGGCGGCTTCCGGGTCCTGGGTCGCTTGCGAAGGTCAGCAGGATTTCATTGTGATAGGGATACTCGACGGAGACCGGGACGAGCCGCAGGCCATCCATCCGCTCGACGACAAACGGCGAGAGTTCCGGTAGGACGCCGAAGCCATCCAAGCGATCGGACACATAGTCGAACCTCACGCGGATGCGTCCTTTCCCATCACGGGTAGCAGAAGAAGGTTCCGGTGCGCGGAATTCGGAGCCTTTCGAAAAGAAGATGCCCAGAACGGCTTTCGCTGCCCGCTCTCCAAGAACCAGGTTGCCAGCGGAAGAGAGATGGATGGCATCGCTCAAGGAGAGGTCCAGTGAGGGGACAACGGACACACCGGCGATCGAGTGCGCGGCCAACCTTTGCGCTTCGCGCACCTTGGCCCATCCATCACTGTATGTACCTTCGGCAGGTCCGACATACCGACCGATCTGAACGGTCAAGAAGGGTAGGTTCGGATCATGAAGATCCTCCCGCAGGTGGGCGACGAATCGGCCGAAGCGAGCCAGATAGCTGTCTCCGCCTCCCTCGAAGGCATCCGAGCAACCCTGGTACCACAGGACGCCGCGGATGCATTTCCCGGACCGAGGGGATACGTCGTGCGGAATCGTACCCAGGATGTCGAGAAGGTTTCGATAGAGCGACCCCTCTTCCTCTGGATTCCATGCTGAGAGAGAGGAGCCACCGAGCGAACTCTGCACCAGACCGATGGGGACTCCGATTCCGCGTCGGAGGCGTCTGGCATAAGACAACCAGGGGCTGTGCCCTGGATTGCCGCCTTCGCGGTTCACGGGGTGACGAGTGTCCGTCGATTCGTTGAAGGGGTGGGTAGCCAGATGCCAGCGGAGATCGTTCCCCAGAAGATGGATTCCGATTTCGGGCGGGTCCGTGACCGGGTCCTTGCCATAGCCGGCAGCGTTGCTTTGTCCCGCGATGACGAAGACATCCCCGACACCGACATGGTGGATCATGTCGCCGCGATAGCTTCCGATTGCAAGATTAGGATCGACGGTCGACAGGCAGGTTTCGATGCGATAAAGACCGCCTTCGGGAAGTGCCAAGTCCAGCGACCAGGTCGCTGCGCGGCCCATCCGCGCATCGATCCATCCGACGATCGATTCGCCCGTGTCTTCCAGAACGGCGCGGCCCTTGACAAGAACCCCTTCTGTCGGTCCCTCCGGATCCCATGTGCCGCAAAGTCTCGCGATCGCCGTTCCATCCGCCTGCCGCTGGAGAACCTGCCACTCGTCCGGACCCTGGTCGATCAGCACGCCGGGATTCTTCGGTTCGGTCGGGGTGCGGATTCTCTCCATCAGATTTTCCTGTCTCCGGCGGGGTCAGAGCCGCCGTGCAACTGTGGGTAGTAGCTTCCGGACAGATACCGCGGAGGGTCGTCGAAGACGAGTTCGATGACGGTGACGCCTGCATGCGGGTCCGGTGCGATCTTCGGTAGATTCTTCAGCAGCAGCCGATGTCCGCGGTGCTCGAACGTTAGCGGGGTTCCGTCACGCAGGAGGCAGACGGTCCGAGGGGCGTCCATATATCCGCCGATACCCATCTCGCCGGACTCGGACCAGATCATGTTCCAGAGATAGACGGTCGATCCGTTGCCGGTGGCCGGGGTGACGCCGTTGCCGCCCACGGTAGTGCCCCAGCCCTTGACCTTCACCAGATTGCCGTAGACGGCCTTGCCGTTCTCGGCGAGCCAGGCGCCGACCTTCATCAGCGGATCGATCGCGTCCGCTGGTACCGAGCCGTCCGGCGCAGGACCGATGTTCAGCAGCAGGTTGCCGCCGCCGCTCGCGCAGGTGTGAAGCATGTTGAGGATCCGCTGCGCGGAGTATGCGTAAGGCGCCGCCTGCTTGCTGTCGATGTAGCCCCAACTGAGGCCGTTGAAGGTCATGCAGGCCTCCCAGTCCCGGTCGGCCGCCTTGATGTGCTCCTCCGGCGTGCCGAAGTCCTCGGGCAGTTTGCTGCGGTCGTTGATCAGGATGTCGGGCTGCAGCGAGCGCATGTGCTGGTTGAGCTCCAGCGAGTCCCAGCCTTCCCAGGACTCCATGGGCAATGCGACGTCATACCAGAGGATGTCGATCTTCCCGTAGTTCGAGAGGAGCTCGGTGTTCAGATCCCGGATGTACTGCGTGAACCGGCGGCGGGCTTCCGTGTCGAAGGCGCAGCGCCAGCCGTCCGGGTGGTGCCAGTCCATGAGCGAGGAATAGAAGCCGATGCCGAGGCCGAACTCGCGGCAGGCGTCGACGAATTCGCGGACAATGTCCCGCTTGGGTCCGAAATTCACGGAGTTGTAAGGGTTCGCCTTCGAGTCCCACAGGCTGAAGCCCTCGTGGTGGCGCGTGGTCAGGACCATGTACTTCATGCCGGCCTTCTTCGCGAGGGCGGCCCACTCGCGCGGCGCGCCGGGCTTCGGCGCGAAGGTCGCGGCCAGTTTCTCGTACTCCGCAATCGGAATGTTCTCGCAGCTCATGGCCCACTCGTTCCTGCCGATCTGCGAGTAGAGACCATAATGGATGAACATACCAAATCTGGCATCTCGCCACCAGCCCATCCGTTTGTCACGAGTAGAGGTCACCTGTTGTTCATAGTCCTTCTTGGAAAGTCCGTTCGTCATGTCGATTCCCTCCATATGCGAATATCATCCATCTGCATTATGGAGGTTCCCATATGCCTGAAGAATGCATAAAACAATGCACATTGCCAACAATTCAACGGAGGGCTTCAGGCAGATATCTACGATATCAGGACGATTTACCGTCTTCATGCGGCATAGCGATTTTCGGGATATGGATGGTGATCGAAGTTCCTCTTCCCGTCTCGCTTTCAATCTCCATCCGGCTCTCCTTGCCGAAGTGCAGAAGGATTCTCCGGCTGACATTGCGAAGACCGATATTCTGGGAAGAGTGATGCAGGTCCGTTTCGTCTTTCGCGATGCTCTCCCGGATCAGCGCCAGGCTTTCCGGGTCGACACCCACTCCGTTGTCCTCTACTGTCAGGCAGATATCCTGGTCTTCTTCCGCAACCTTGATACTGATCCGACCCGCCTTGTTCTCGGTAAGTCCATGTGTAATGGCATTCTCCACCAGGGGCTGGAGAATGAAGCGGGGCGTCTCGAATCCTGCAGTCTCCATCTGGATATCGAACGTGAACTCGATGCTGCCTCCGAACCGGTAGTTCATGATGCTGATGTAGTTGCGTGTGAATTCAATCTCCTTCTCCATCGACCATGAAACACCTATGTTCGAAAACACGGGACGTAGCACATTGGAGAAGGCCACGAGCGCATTGGCCACGGTGTTGGCCTTGGCCAGGGTCGCCATCCAGCGCAGGGTCGCGATGGTGTTGTAGATGAAGTGAGGATTGATCTGCGCCTGCAGCGCCTCGATCTCCAGCAACCGCTTGTCCTGCTCGATGCTCGAGATTCTGATCATAAGGCCATTGATTTCGTCGAGCATCTGGTTGAATTGTAGGTTGAGCTGGTGTAT
>CAZOHH010000106.1:0-6098 GCA_964579735.1 uncultured Oscillospiraceae bacterium
TCGCGTTCAACGCCGGTTCGACGCTCAATGCCGGCGACTTCCGCCTGGCGGTCGTCGCGACCAACACCATGATCGCCGGCGCCATCGGCGGCTTGGTCGCCATGTTCTACATGTGGATCAAGTTCGGGAAGCCGGACCCGTCCATGACCGCCAACGGCGCACTGGCAGGTCTGGTGGCCATCACCGCTCCCTGCGCGTTCGTCAATGGCGTCTCCGCACTGGTCATCGGCGCTATCGCCGGCGTCCTGGTGTGCGTCGCCGTCCCCTTCATCGAGAACAAGCTCAAGCTGGACGACCCGGTCGGCGCCATCTCCGTGCACGGCGTGAACGGTTTCTGGGGTGTCCTCTCCCTCGGTCTGTTCGCAGACGGCACCTATGGCGACGGGTACAACGGCGTGGCCGGGGGCGTGCGCGGCCTGTTCTATGGCGATGCGTCCCAGCTGGTCGCGCAGTTGATCGCGCTCGGCGTCCTGGTCGTCTTCGGATTCGGCGTATCCCTCGCGTTCTTCAAGGGACTCGACCGGGTCTGGGGTCTCCGCTCCTCGCCGGAAGACGAGCTGGAAGGCCTCGACGTGCCGGAGATGGGCGTCCTCGCCTACCCTGACAACGTCCGCGCCGCCTCCGAACTCGACTACGACTCCGCCGACAACGCCCCGATTCCGCAGCTTGCCCGCTTCAACCACCGCCTCGCCGTCGGCGGCGAACTGCACCCGGCACCGAAGAACCCCCAGGTGCACATCGACCGCGCGGTCCCCGTCGAACTGGTCACTTCTCCGGCTACCGTCATGGCCTCGGACGTGAAATTCACCAAGGTCGACATCATCACCAAGCAGAGCAAGTTCGAGATCCTGAAAGAAGCCATGAACGAGATCGGCGTCTCCGGAATGACCGTGGCGCAGGTGCTGGGCTGCGGCATCCAGAAGGGCAGGACCGAGTACTACCGCGGCGTCGAGAAGGAGATGAACCTGCTGCCCAAGGTCCAGGTCTCCATCGTCGTTTCGAAGGTCCCGGTCCGCAAGGTCATCGAGACCGCGAAGAAGGTCCTCTATACCGGCAATATCGGCGATGGCAAGATCTTCATCTACGACGTCGAGAACGTCATCCGGGTCCGCACCGGCGAGGAAGGATACGACGCCCTGCAGGACGACTGACAGGACAACTTCACTCGCCCTTCATCTCGACGGTTCGGGTCTTCCCTTCAACGACTTCGAGGCTCAACCGGATCGAGTCCCCAATGGCCCTGTCGATGTCGTCGGGTTCGACCCCCAACGCTTCGATAGGGCCTTTGTCGATGAAGCATTCCGCGCACATGACCTTCGCGAAGGGGACCAGGTCGAGTCCTCCCTCATGCCCCGCCTTGCGCTGCTGGCCGCGGATCCGATAGCAGGCCAGCTTGAAAACCCAGTCTGGAATCGTGACGACCTTCCGATCCGGCATCCCCATGTACTTGTGGACGGCCTTCAGGAATTCGGTCCACTTCAGGTTATACCAACCGACGGGAATCGCATTCCCACCCCGGTTTCGCTCGAGCGCTCCGGCGACGGCTTGTCCGACCTGCTTCACGGTCACCATGGTCGTTCCACCGCGCGGGTAGAACGTCCTGCCCTTCATGCCGCGGATCTGCTCGACCAGAATCACCCAGACGGGCTTTCGGCCGGGTTGCGTGCCGAAGATATAGGGTAGCTGCAGCACGGCGACGTCGAACGTCCCGTCCGCGAACGAAAGGGCCATCCGCTCCTGGTCCACGCGGCTGCGTATATAGGGGTGGTGTTTCGCGAGCTCGAGTTCTGGCCAGAGGCTGGTGAAGTGTGCGAAATAGGAGCCGCAGACCACGACGTGCTTCACTCCGCTCTCCTTCGCGAGGCGCAGCAGGCGCTCCAACGGGTCGATGTTGAACTTCCGGAACATCTCGTAGATCGGCGGAGGACCCTCCAGCCGCTCGTCCACCCCGGCGGCGAAGACGAACCCTTCGCACCCCGCCATGTGCCGCCTCACGTCGTCGTCGGACAGCTCGAGGTAGTTCCCGAACTCCAGAGTCATCCCGGTGGGCAGCATCGCACCCGTCGGGATGGGTGGCAGAGCGATGGACGAGACCGAATGCCCTCGCCGGATCAGTTCGCCAGCGCTTTCACTGCCGAGTAGCCCAGTCCCTCCCACCATGAAGACCTTCATGAAGCGCCCTCCTTAGATCTGCCGTTTACGTACTTCTATTGCTTCGATTATATCTCTTCGGCATATGCTTGGTGGAGGCGAACGTGGCATGCCAAGCTGGAACAACTTGCCAAAAGTATTATTTGTATTCTGATAGGATAAATAATATTATAGATTGCATTGGATTTCGTTACGGAGGAGATTGCACATGAAAAACCCAGTGAAGGCGATTCTCATCATCGGCGTCCTCGTGGCTGTAGGCTTTGGACTGTTCCTCGCAGTACCCGGACTGTCCGGTTGGATCTCTTTCGGACAGCCGACGCCCCTTCCCTCCGTCACTTCATCGGCAGACGAAACACCAACGGCCGCCCCGACGCTCTCTACGGAAGCGACCGAAGCCCCCGCTTCGACCCCTGAAGCGACGGTGAGCTCAGCCCCAAGCACCACCGCGGCGCCGACGGCGGATGCCACTCGTGCACCCACCCGCACTCCCACCTCCACTCCCTCGCCTGCAGTCGTCGTGGCCGTCGGAGACAGCTTCGGCGGTGGAGTCGTGGCCTATCTCCTGCAATCCGGCGACCCTGGCTACAGTGCAACGGTCCAGCACGGCATCATCGCAGCGATTTCCGACCAGAGTGCCGCGGTCATGTGGGCGAAGGACGCGTTCTGGTCGACTTCCGTGCCCGGCACGCTGGCTGGAATCCGCAAGGGTTCGGGCAACACGGATCTCATCATAGCGCAGCAAGGTACAGGCACCGATTACGCGGCAGGGATGGCGCGGGCCTACGACGGTGGTGGCTTCACGGACTGGTACCTGCCGTCGATAGAGGAACTGGAAAAGCTATTCGAGAACAGGGCTGCCATCGGTGGGTTCGCGGAAGACGCCTCCTACTGGAGTTCTGTCGAGGGCGAAGCCGGCAGTGCCTGGAGGTTGTATTTCTACGGCAGTGGGACGCAGGTCAAGGACGACAAGGGAAGCAACGTCCGTGTCCGGGCGGTCCGCTCGTTCTGAACTGCGGACTGCATGGACCGCCATTTCAGCGAAGAAGGGCGCCCACCAGTCATCTGGCGGACGCCCTTTCAAACCGGTTCCTGGCCTTCTCGATCAGGTCGGATCAGACCCAGAACGCCGACGCAGCAGCATCGCAATTGCCGCCCCCACGAGAGCCAGTCCCACGAGAGGAAGCGCCGAACGGGAATCGCCTGTGATGGGGTTTTCGGTGGGCGTCGGTGAGCTTCCGGAGGCGCTCGTCGTGAATATGGCTGTATCCGCGTCCGTCGATGCGCCGGTGCTGTCCGTGGCCCATATCCTCAAGGTATGGGAACCGACGTTGAGATCGGCCGGAAGAACGAAGTCGCCGGCGAAATCATCGGATCCTTCGGAAAGGTCGACACTGCCGAGCTGCACCGGGGCTTCCTCATCGAGCTGTACGAAGACGTCCGCCTCGTTGCCGACTTCATCCGTATCCTCGACCGTTCCGGTCAGTGCCAGCGCATCGCCGGCAGAGAAGTCCGAGGACGCGACGTCACCGGCCAGATTCGTGGTCACGAGCACCGGAGCGGCGTTCTCCGGACCCATGCCGAGGGTGACCCTGTAGGTCAGGCTGTCCCCAGGCTCGACGTCCGTGCCATTGAAGAAGAATGCGGTCGCCGAGTCGGATACGCTGATGAGGGGATCACCGGCGGCCTGCGCCTCAACATCGGCCCAGGAGATGCGCTCGTCGTCCTGGAATATGTCTCCGTACCAGATTGCGCTGGCATCCGTGACGAAGGGTGCGTTCCGGAAGGAGGCCGTCACCTGATATGTTTCATCCACAGCGGTCCACCCTTTGTCGTTCACGATGATGTCGCAGGCATCGTTTCCGTTCACAAAGGTGTCCCAATAGCCGTTCACGCCCATGTTCAGGGTTTCTTCCGTGAGGTTCTCCATGGTCATCTCGACGAGCATGGTAGCGCCCTCTGTCGTAGCGTTCACGATCGACAACGCCACCGTGTATTCCGCCACGGCGTTCGAGTCATCATCATAAGCCGTTCGGACCTGGACGATCCTGGGCGAATCGCCGGTTTCGTCGATATAGAACGATTCGAGTTCGTAGTTGCTGAAGTTCACCCCATCATCGGAAGCCCCCGAGACGGTTCCCGATGTGTCCATATCCTGCAGAAGGTCATTCATGAAGATGATTTCGTCGTTTCCAACGTAGTCGAAATAATCGCCACTGTTCTCGCCTACAGGATAGATTATCGGAATCTCATCGGAACCTGACAGGAGATACGGGGCGTAGTAGCCTTCGGAGGTCAAGGTGATGAAAATCGTACTGGATCCGATCCGCTTGTATTCCGTCTCGTCAACGAGTACGACGACGGGGTCGGCGGTGATGGTGGCCGAAACCAGAACCGAGGAGGGGAGAATCATGGAGAACAGGACACAGAGAGCGACGAGAAGCGGGATTCTTCGAAACGACTTCATGGCAGGTGCCTCCTGTGATGGCGATGCGCGGTTCCCAGAATTCTAGCACCATGGTACTTTGCGTATCACGCAGAAAGACCCACAGGATACCTACAGAAAATCCTCTGGGTAGGTTGATGAATCGCACGTGCGAACGATTTCGCCGACTCGACCCGGCTTAGGGTCCGAGCGCAAGATCGGGGTATGCACCTCGAAGCCGCATGCTTTCAAACATCTTCCTCGAGCAGGAAGTCGATTAGATTGCGATGGACGATACCGTTCCGGCTGAAGTCGAAACGATCGAGACTGAGAACGTATTTCGGGTAGTGGTCGGGAATCCCCGAGAATGCAGAGAATTCACGCTCGATCACGGACGCATCGGCCAGCAGATAGGACACCTGGAAATATCGCCTCTGTTGCAGTCGATCGGCGACGAAATCGATTTCCTTGGTGCCTGATTTCCCGATGCGCACCCTGTACCCGCGACGCAGCAACTCCTGATGAACGATGTTCTCGAGAATCTGGTTGATATCCCGTTGATTGTTCCCGTAGACGGCTTCACGGATGCCGTGATCTGCAAGGAAGATCTTCTCCTGGAATTTCAGGAGACGCTTGCCCTGCACGTCCTCGCGCTGCACCAAGTGCAGCAGGCATGCCTCCTTAGCGTAAGCGATATAATTGTATACCGTCTCCTGCGACAACGTCCGCTTTTCGTTCTTCAGGAAGTCCGTCACGTTAGAGCCAGAGAACGAGCAGCCGACATTGGCCAGTAGATAAGCCATCAAGCGCCCGAACAGATCGATGTCGCGGATCGCGTAGCGGGCCACGATGTCCTTCAGCAGGATCGAGGCGTAGAGATCGTGCAGATACGTCATCGCTGCAGAGGGGTCGAGGTCGTTCTCGTAGACGAATGGCATGCCGCCGAGCCGTAGGTAGGACTGGAAGAGGTCTTCGACCTTGCGGTCGGGATGCCGGGATGTCTCGACGGAAACGATTTCCCGGAAGGAAAAGGGATATACGGGGATTTCGACATAGCGCCCCGACAGATACGTGGCCAGCTCACCGGACAGGAGCTTCGAATTCGACCCCGTCACGTAGAGGTCGCAATCCAAGTCGACGCGCAAGGAGTTGACCATCCGTTCCCAACCGTCCAGCTCCTGGATTTCGTCGAGGAAGAGATAGGTCCTCCCCGCGTGACCCTTGCCGAAAGTCAGGATCTCATGATGGATATCCATCAGCGACGCATTCGCGCGGTCGAGACTTTCGAAATTGATGGAAAGAAACTGATGCTCCGAGACTCCTCTCCCCAATAGGTCCTTCTGGACCAGCTGGAGGAGCGTCGACTTGCCGGACCGGCGGAGACCGGTCAGCACCTTGATCAGATCCGTGTCCATGAAGGGTCGGAGTGTGTTCAGATAGACATCGCGTTCAATCAGGACGATCACCCCCTACGCGACAAGAGTACCTTGTCATAGCGTAAAGTACAAGCGTTTCGTGGAAT
>CAZOHH010000107.1:0-5911 GCA_964579735.1 uncultured Oscillospiraceae bacterium
TGCTGAAGACCAACCGCAACAAGCGGTTCCGGTATCAGGAATTCTTCGTGGAGGGGGTCCGAAACCTCAACGAGGCCGTCCGTAACGGCTGGTCGATCGCCTCGTTCCTCTACACGGACGAAAAGCCTCTCTCCCGGTGGGCGCGCGAACTTCTCGACGTCGTGGAGACCGACGTGAACTACGACCTGCCGGCATCCCTGCTGGCCGAGTTGAGCGGCAAGGAAGACACCTCCGAGCTGCTCGCCGTCGTGAAGATGCGGGAGGATGACCTTTCGCTGCTCGATCTTTCTTCAAACCCACTCCTCGCGCTCTTCGACCGTCCGTCGAATCACGGCAATCTCGGCACCGTGGTCCGCTCCTGCGACGCGTTGGGCGTCGAAGCCCTGATTCTCACGGGCCATTCCGTGGACCCGTACGACCCGGCCGTAGTCGTCGCATCCATGGGCTCCTTCTTCAACGTCCCGGTAATCCGGGTGGCGGAGAGCGAAGCCGTCCAGGCATTCATCGACGGCATGAAATCGAGATACCCGCGCTTCCAGACGGTCGGAACGACGGCGCATCAAGCGACGGCCATATCCCAGGTCGACTTCACGCTTCCGACCCTGATCATGATCGGAAATGAAACGGACGGATTGTGCAATGCCTACAGGGACGGGTGCGATGTCCTTGCGACCATCCCGATGGGTGAGGACTCCTCCGCCACGTCCTTGAACGTCGCTTGTGCCGCGACGGTCGTTTTCTACGAAGCGGTCCGGCAGAGGTCTTCGGGTTCATAGCCGGTTTACAGCGCGCCTATCCCTCTCCCTGTGCCGAACGGCATCAGATGGTCGGCTGTTTGCGGAGCATCTCTATGAATGAACGGACGATCTCGGGGTCGAATTGCGTGCCCGAGCATTGGTTGAGCTCGTCGATGGCGTCCTTCGAATTGAGTGTCTCGCGGTATGTCCTTTCCGAAGTCATGGCATCGTAGGTATCCGCAACGGCGATCATTCTCGCGGAAAGCTGGATCTGCAGACCCTTCAATCCATTCGGATAGCCTGCCCCGTCCCAGCGCTCATGGTGCTGTAGAACGCATTCGCTGATTTCAGAGAAATCGCTGACGGAATTCAGGATCCGGTAACCGATTTCGGGGTGCTTCTCCATCTCGTTCCGTTCTATCTGGGTCAGAATGCCTTGTTTGTTCAGAACGGACTCCCTCAGACCGATCTTCCCGATGTCATGCATCAGACCCGCCAGCCGGATTCGAGAGGTTTCGGCATCGCTTTGGCCCATTTCCCGTGCGAGATCCACACAGAGCTCACTGACCCGATTCGAATGCTGCTGCTCCCTTGGATTGTTTTCAAGAAGCGAGGTCATGATCAGACTGATGGTCCTGTTCTGGATGCTGTGGCTTTCGTAGACCTTGTTCCGGTACATGGAGTCTTCCGCGATCTTGAACGCAATCGAAAAGGGCTCCTCCGCAACAACCTTGGTGGCTGAGCCAAAGGCGACGGAAACTTCCAGGAGACCTGTGTGCGCCTGTGCGAGGCGTTTGCGGAACCGGTTCATCAGGTTCTCCGCCTCGGCGGACCCCGACTTCGGCAGCAGGACCGCGAATTCGTCCCCGCTGAGTCTCACGAGGATGTCATCGGCACGACATTCGCTCTTCAGGACGTTCGCAACGGTTCGAAGCAGTTCGTCGCCTTTCAGGTGGCCGAAGGAGTCGTTGATGAGCTTCAATCCGTTCACATCGCCGATGACGAAGGAGAGGGGTAGGTTCCTCGGTGTATCCAGCCTACGGAGCTCCTCCTCGTAGAATCTTCGATTGTAGAGTCCGGTCATTTCATCGTGGTAGCTGATCCTGAGGATCTGTTCTTCAGCCTTCTTGCGCTCGGTGATGTCTTCCATGGAAACGCACATGCATCGACGACCACTCATCGAAATCGGTTCTGCTCCCACTCCGAAACATACTCTTCTTGATTCACCGCTTCGCACCAATACGAATTCCAATTCGGTCCCGCGCATGCTGTCGCCACTCTTGAGCAGTGCTTCTATGGAATTGCGCAGAGGACAAAGCAGGCAAGTTGGAGAATGCCCACAGCCTAAGGGGTCCATCGTGCTGTTCACGCAGCCCAGCGCATTCCCAGGTCTATTTCCGATGATGTCCGAACCGCTGCCGCCGCATATCTGGATGACGGCGGCGTTGGCCATCACGATGTTCGTATCTGAATCGAGAATCAGCATTCCAATCGGAGATGCCTCGAAGATGGTTTTGAGATTCGTATTCGCTTCCTCCGTCCTCATTTCCATTTGCTTGCGTTCGGTGATGTCCTGGAAGAAGCCGTAGATTTTCCGGTGCTGCAGATCCGCTCTTCCGATCGCGTGGACGTTTCGAAGATTCCCTTTGGCGGTGATGATTTCAAGCTCCAGATCCAACGGGGAGCCGTTCTCCATGGCATTCTTCAAGGCACGTTCAACCAAAGGCCTGGACTCAGGCGTATAGAAATCGATTCCCTTCTCCACGTTCGGGTTGAAATCCAGTTCCACTTCGTGGACAGCGTAGACCTCCTCGGTCCAGGTCTGGATACCCGTATCGATATCGAATTCCCAGCCGCCGACCTGCCCCAATTTCTGGACCTGATCCAGCATGGCCTTATACTTCTGCAGCAGCAACTCTGCCTGCTTGTGCTCCGTGATGTCCCAGACCACGCCGTTGAGGGTCGGATGCAGGCTTCTGGAGTTACGGGTGATCTCCCCTCTCGCTGTGAGCCAATGGACGCTTCCATCCGGCCAGACCACCCGGTAATCGGATTCGTAGGGAACTCCTTTGTCCAGAGTGGTCTGCAGCTTGGCCTTGACTCCGTCGATATCTTCCTTGTGCAGTACGCCATAGAATTCTTCGGATGTACCGAGGAAAACCGCGGAGTCGAGGCCGAGAAGTCGGCACGTCTGGTCATCGAAGAACCGCTTGCTGTTTTCAATATCCAATTGCCAGGTGCCCATACCGCATGCGCGGAGGGCGAGGTGGAGTCGCTCTTCACTCTCCTTGAGAACTTGCGCGGAATGCTGGCGCTCTGTGAAGTCCAGAAGCTCGGCATCGCGTTTGTCCATCTCCGGGTCTAGTTGCTGCTCTCTATTCGTTCCGCGTGACTTGGAATCATTGAACACCAGCCGATAGACCATTTTCCCGGTTGCATCCAGCGTGGTCGCGGCATCCAGGTGTGCCTGGATCACCATTCCCTCAGCCATTTTAAGCCTGAGCTCGCAGGTCTGCGGCTCAGCGGTCTCGACGAGCTTTTTCCTGAATAGATAGAAGACGTCCTGGTCTTCGGGCAATATGAATCTGGTGAACTGCCGTCTTTTCAAATCACTGCGTGCGACTCCCAGCAGCGTGGCTGCCGTGAGGTTGGCTTCGAGGATCATCCCTTCAAGGGAGAGAATGCAGTACCCCAATGGGGCGAACTCATAAAGATCGAGGTACTTCAGGCGAATCGCGTCGAGCTCCTCCTGCGTCCGTTGAAGCTCGTCGTTCTGCATTTCCAGCTCGATCTGGTATACCTGCAGCTCATGGAGTGCAAGTTGCACTTCCTCGGCCGTCATTCTCTTCTGAGGGTCGGAAATCAGCCGTTCCTCAATCGAAACGACTGTTTCGGCCCGCCTGCGAAGATTGTGGTCTTCACTTCCCATATACACCCCTGCCTGAGCGGGTGCTCCATCCTTTGCTCGTTTGGATGGAACCATTCTGGATTCCTCGGAATGGTCTTGCACCTGCTATGATACTCTCATTCTGCAAGTCGTGTCTGCATCATGCAGGCAGCAAAAAACCGATTCCGTGTATCCTGCGCGCTCGGTGGTACGACGGAAAGCAGGAAATTGGCTCAGGATGCCAGTTGCACCCATATCGCGGGGCGCACGGAGCTACGGTCGTCGTTCGTACTGCGGCCGCCCACGAAGACGGTGCCATCGCGGCTGACGCACGCGGCACTTCGGTATAATCCCGGCGAGCGAAGCCACCACCAGCCTGCGCCTGCGATGTCGTCCGCCCCCTGTCCGATGGCATAGGCTGAGTTCAGGCCGATGCGGGAAGCGTCCGTCGTCAAGTATTCCTCGACTTCCTCGATGCTGAGAAAGAAGACCTTGTCCAGCGTCGCATCCCCTCCCGCCGTGCCATAGGTCGGGTTATCTGGATTCGAGTTCGTCGTCTCGGCCAAGACGGATACTTCGGACTTGGTGAACGCCGTGCTCAGAAAGTCCTTGTTCAGCCAGGCGCGAATCGTGCTCGTCGCCCAGGTCAAGCTTGTTTCGGAGGTGTTGTACGCCTTTGCGTCCAGGTTCTTGTCCGAAAGAAGAAGCGCTTTCCCGTCCCTGACTTCCAGAACGCGCCAGGAAATCGGCTCTTTCCCGTTGACCCGATCGTCGTCCTGTTCATATCTGCCGAACATCACGATGTCGCCGGCCTTGACGTCCGCTCTGACCTCGCTCTGGGGCGGCGTGACCCCAGCCGAGCAGGCACATAGCACGGCCAAAAGTGCAAGGCAAGCCAGGATCGAGACCGCCCGGGTGTTCTTCATACCGTCCTCCAGAGATTTTCCTCGATTTCGGGATGCTTGAATCAAGACAAGTAGATTATAGACCGACGGCACGGACCATGACACCCAAAATCATGCGATAGGTGTGATTTTCGTCCCAATCCATCGCTTCGACCCGCAAGGTCCTTCGGCAGGAATCCGCAAGCGGGGGAAATGGAAAAGCCCCCTGTCTCCAGGAGGCCTTTCCGCTTCGATCCGTCCGTGTCGAGATGATCAGACCGTCGTGCTCTTTGCAGGGCGCCGAGCGAGGAATCCCGCGCCGAATCCGACCAGCAGGCCGGCGAGTGCGACTCCCGCGAGCAGGAGCCAGGGGGTTGTCGCCGAATTGTTCGCTCCCAAGGTCTGATAGGCTTCGGCGCCGAGCTGGTCGTCCGCTGACTTGTCGGTTCCATCCTCGGGGAGGTCGGTTCCACCCAGCGTCCGGATGCCGTCGTCCAGGACGTTCACCGTGCCATCGTCCGTGGTCGTCATCGTTCCATCGTCGACGGTCGGGTCGACCGCAGTGCCGTCCGTAGCGGTCACAGGCTCCGTGCCGCCCTCGGAACCTTCTACGACGCCCGAGTCGGGGTCACCCTTGGCATCCGGGTCGACCGTCGTGCCGTCAACGGAAGTGACAAGAATCGGATCCGTTTCGACGGGAGCGATCTCCTCGGCGAAGACGGGAACGAAGGAAAGGGTCAGTACGAAAAGCATCGTCAGGGTGGACAGGAGTGCTAGGCGAATCTTCTTGTTCATATTCGGTACCTCCGATGTATTATTCCTCGATATCGAGGCTTCTGTCGCTTTGTACGAGGCGGCGCCAAGGAAAGTTCCCTTCCCGTTGGATATCGCTTCGGACCCACGGTACAATAGGTACATCGAAGGTTTGGCATGGTCTGGTCTGGTTATCGGAGGACGGCTCCCATGAAGCATCTCATCACGACCCTCGGGCTCGTCCGAAAGGAAGAGGCAGGCATGATCCTCCCACACGAGCACGTCTTCGTCGACTTGCGGAACTGGAGGGAGAAAGGCTACGCGGAGGCCCGCGTCGAAGATGTCGTCAGGCTCATGAAGCCTGAGCTGGAGCGAGCCAGGCAGAGCGGCATCTTCGCAATCGTGGAAAGTTCGCCCGTCGGGGTGGGACGGCGTGCGGACCTTCTTCGAGCGGTCTCCGAAGCGTCCGGATTCCCCTTGCTTGTCCCGACGGGAGTCTACCGGGAGCCCTGGATGCCGGATTGGGTCGCCCAATCGAGCCCGGAAGCGCTATACGACTGGATGCTGGGGGAACTGACCGGCGAGATCGAGTCCAGCGGCGTGCAGGCGGCGTGGATCAAGCTGAGCGCAGGCGACG
The DNA here is from genome assembly GCA_964579735.1 of uncultured Oscillospiraceae bacterium. Classification (GTDB taxonomy): domain Bacteria; phylum Bacillota; class Clostridia; order Saccharofermentanales; family UBA5734; genus CAILLO01. Next base: position 5,899 of record CAZOHH010000107.1, read on the forward strand.
AAGCGATGACGGT
>CAZOHH010000108.1:0-1663 GCA_964579735.1 uncultured Oscillospiraceae bacterium
TGAATTTCTTCCGTGGACTGCCGAAATCCCTCGAGGAATCGGCGCTCCTGGATGGCGCCAGCCACTGGCGGGTTTTATGGCGGATCTATGTGCCGCTGTCCATGCCAGCGATCGCAACGCTGATCCTCTTTACCGTAGTGGCTAGCTGGAACTCTTGGTTCGACGGTCTGGTCCTGATGATGCAACCCAAGAACTATCCGATGCAGAGCTACATGTATACGCTGATTCAATCCACAAACATTGAAGTCATGACGCGCCCGAAGGCCAAACTCCTGCAATATGTCAACGACCAGACGGTGAAGTCTGCCCAGGTGGTCATCGGCGCCTTGCCGATGCTGCTCCTGTACCCCTTCCTGCAGCGGCATTTCATGATGGGGATCGTCCTCGGCAGCGTGAAGGAATAGGAGAGGAGAGCTTCGATGGAATTGATGCGCGACGGAGGCCTCCTGAACGAAAAAGAGGCGACGGCCATTGTGGATGGAGCGCTATGGATCCTGGAGAATGTCGGCGTGATGGTCGAAAACGACACGATTCTGAAAACCTTGTCAGAACACGGCGCGATCGTCGATTTCGAGCGGAGCGTCTGCCGGTTCTCCGCTGAAGGGATGTCGGACTTCCTCATGTCCTCTGAGCGGTACGAATGGCCGGATACCCCCGTGCACTTCAGCGGAGCTGCCGAAATCTATCAAGGTTGGTATCTGGACCCTGAGGATGGTCGGTATCTGCCGTGGACCGAAGAGACCCTGCTGGACTATGTGCGATTGGCCAAGGCGCTTCCCCACACGGACGGAGCCAGCATGCTCGGCCTGCCGCTGGACAACTGGCCGAAGGCACTTCAGCCTCTGACGGAGAAGATTTTCTGCTGGAAATGGGGAATCGGCGGAGGAAGTGCAATCTGGGAGACGGAATTCTGTCCAAAGCTGTTCCGTCTATGGGAAGAATGGGCGAATCACACCGGACGCGATATCCGAACGCTCTTCAACGGAGGAGTGTATCTGATCAGTCCCCTGAAATTCGCCAGGATGGAAGCGGAACAATACGTTTGGTTCGCAGCGCGTGGGCTGGAGGTGGGCGTCGGCTCCCTGGGTTCGCTGGGCGGCACGTCACCGGTCACACCAGCCGGGGCGCTGACCCTGCAGACCGCAGAACGGTTCTTCTTGAATTTCCTGCGACGCGCCTTCTTCGGACACAGGGATCTGCGACTGGGGAATTCCCTGTCGGTCATCGACATGCAGACCGGATGCTTCCAATACGGTCGTCCGGAGCAGACGCTCCTCAACATGGCTGGTGCCGCAGTGGCCCGGAAAGTCGGCGCCCGGTTCGGAGGACACGGTGGACTGACGGATGCCAGAGAACCGGGCTACGAGGCCGCGATGCAGAAAATATCGTCCGCCATCTGCAATGGGCAGGCCAGCGGTGTTGGCCACATCGCATGCGGGTTGTTGGCTGTGGACGAGGTATTCAGCCCGGAACAGCTGGTCCTGGACGATGAGGCGCTGGGCTGGCTCAAAAGGCTCTCCTCCGGGATGCAGGTGGACGGGGAATCCATCGCACGGGACGCCATCATGGAGGCCTCCTGGGGAGGGCAGTACCTGTCTCTGGAACACACTGCAGAACATTTCCGGGAATCATTATGGTTCCCGAAGGTGTTCTCCTCCGAGTC
>CAZOHH010000108.1:1763-5847 GCA_964579735.1 uncultured Oscillospiraceae bacterium
CTCGTCACGAAGATGGTCCGGGAAAAGCAAGCCGATATCGAAGTGGAGAGGTCCACCGATCGGTGCGACCTGTTGCCCGGTGCGGACTATGTCGTCACGACGATCGGTGTGGGCGGACGCCGCGCCTGGGAGCAGGACGTGTTCATCCCCCGCAAATACGGCATCCACCAGCCCGTAGGTGATACGGCCATGCCCGGCGGGATTTCACGGGCCATGCGCATGGTTCCCGCGATGCTGGAGATCACCCGCGATGTGCAGCGTCTATGCCCGAAAGCCCGCTTCTACAATTATTCCAATCCGATGGCGATCATCTGCCGGGCTCTACGCAAGGAGCTGAACGCAGACGTGACCGGTCTCTGCATCGGTACGGTGGGCATGGAGTGGTACATCGCCGACCTGATGGGATGGGAGAGAAGCCGGGTGACCACGAAGGCCGCCGGCATCAACCACTGCACGTTCATCTACGAATACCGGCTGGACGGAAAGGACGCCTGGCCGATGGTGCGTGATAAGATCATGCCGATTCTCCCGGTAACCCACGAGGGCGACCAAGGCGACCGGTTCCACGGCGATACCAGCAAGTTCGATCCATCCCAAGTGCGAGAGCCCTTCGCATGGAATTTCTTTCTGCGGTACGGGGCATTCCCAGCGCCTGGCGACCGTCATATCACGGAGTTCTTCACGGAATACTTCCCCGGGGGGGCTTATTACGACAAGAAGCTGGGGCATGACGCTTATTCCTTCGAGAACACGATCCGCGGGGGCGATAAGATCCACGAGAACACGGTGCGTAAGGCGCGTTCACTGGAACCGCTCGGCGAAGAGTTCTTCGCGCATTACCACGGCGAGCACGAGGGTTTGATTGATATCATCGACTCTACTGAGCGCGACAGCCGTAGGATTTACTATATGAATGTGCAGAACAGGGGGGCCATCCCGAACCTGCCTCCGTGGGTGGTCGTCGAGATGCCCGCCGTAGCAGCCGCCTCCGGCGCATTGCCCATCCACCTTGATGACTTCCCGGATGTACTGGCCGGCTTCACGATGCGTTTCCTATCCACGATCGAGATTGCCGTGGACGCAGCGCTCAAAGGAGACAGACTCCTCATGGAGGAAGCCATCCTGAATGGAGGCTATATCTCGGACAGGACAGCCGTGCGCAGGATGGTCGATGAACTGCTGTTGGCGCAAAAGGAGTACCTCCCTCAGTTCTAGCATGGATGCACAAGGGAGACAGTAGATGTCGCTAGAAATCACGCGACCTGAAAGAGATTATCTTAGGGACTTGGCGAAGAAGCAGCGGGAGTACGCCGCTTCTCCCGTCATGGAAGAACGGAGGCGCAGATGGCTGTCGATCAACGCCGGCAGCCCTGTCGCAGCTCCCGTCGTCGTGGAGACCTGGACCTTCGCCGGGGACATGATGCCCGAGAGCATCCTACGATGCCACACTCCAGAGGCTCGCCGCATCGAGGAGGTCCTCCTTCGGAATCTGCGGGAGCACGAGATTCTCGACGATGACAAGGTCATGCCGGATTTCTTCCCGGTGCGGTATGCTGTCAGTCAAGACGATTTCGGGCTGGAGATCGAGACGAAGCATGTAGCTGACAGCAGTGGGCGTCGCGTCGGGCATGAATTCATCCATCCGATCCATGACCTGGAGGAGGACTTCGGGAAGTTGCAGCCCCTCTCCATTTCTGTAGACCGAGAAGCAACTATACGCGAATGCGACCTCGTCGATTCAATCCTGGGCGGAATCCTCCCCGTTGCCCTCAACGGTTGTCCCGGCTATATCGGACTGACCGAGAAGGTGATCAAGCTGATGGGAATGGAGCAGTTCTATTATGCGATGATGGACCAGCCGGATACCGTACACCGCCTCATGCGACATTTGACGGATGGCCAGCTCGAAGTACTGCGGTTCCATGAACGCGAAGGACTTCTCACCCTCAACAATGGCAACCACCAAACCGGCATGAGCAGCTATGGATTCACCAACGAACTTCCATCGGCGGGATTCGATGGACACCATGTGCGGACGAAGGACATCTGGCTGTGGGTGGAGGCCGAGGAAATGGCCGGAGCCTCTCCCGAGCTCTTCCGGGAATTCGTCCTGCCGTATGTCGCTGAGGTGTCGGCAGAACTGGGACTCGTCTATTATGGCTGCTGCGAGCCGCTTCACTTTCAGTGGCCGGACATCTATGCGGCGATTCCCAATATCCGCAAAGTGTCCGTATCCCCTTGGAGCGACCCATTCAGAATGGGAGAGCATCTGCGGGGGACCGGAGTCGTGTTCTCACGCAAGCCATCCGCTGTGTATCTCGGTGTGAACGACAAGCTGGACGAGGCGGCCTGGAGAGCGCATATCCGTGAAACGGCAGAGGCGGCAAGAGGTTGTCCACTTGAAATCATCATCCGGGATGTATACAAGGTGAGGAATCTATTGGATGTCCGCCGAGCCGTCGAAATCGCACGAGAAGAAACTTCGCGATAGGATAGTGGCTCCTGCAGATTCGATGGGAGGTACATGAATGAAGAAGAGGAATATCCTCCTCATTATGACGGACCAGCAGAGATTCGACACGATAGAAGCGCTTGGAAATCCAATCATCCGGACTCCTGCGTTGAATGACCTGGTTGAAAAGGGGATCAGCTTTACCAGAGCCTATTCCCCTTGTCCGGTATGCGTGCCTGCCAGAATGTCGCTCCTGACAGGTCAGTTGCCGCATCGCACCGGCTGCGTGGACAACACGCCATCGGAATACCGCGAGAGTCTCATGCAGATACTGTCCCGCAACGGGTATCAGACCATGGGCGCAGGCAAGATGCATTTCACAATGACTGAGAAATCTCAATTGGATGATCATAAAGTGGATGCATTGCTTGGCAAGTTGAACAAGCTGACGGAGATGTGGGGATTCGAAAAGCGAGCGACCAGCGAATGCGATGAAATGGATGACTATAAATCCTTCATCCGAAGTACCGAATACTCGCATGTTCCCGAGCCATCAGGCGAACGAAGTGAAATGTATTATATTCCACAGCCTTCCCAACTACCTGCCAAGTACAATGAAACCGCATGGGTGACCGATCGAAGCATCGACTATCTGAAGAATCGCGATTCAGATCGGCCCTTCTTTCTGATGACTAGTTTTCAGGCGCCGCATCCGCCTTTCGTAGCTCCCTTTCCATGGAACAAGATCTACAGAAGTGCAGATATGCCCTTGCCGAAGATGCCTGACGACTTTGACAACTTGCTGACTCTCTGGAACCGATACCAGAATCGATATAAATACATGGATCAGGGAGTGAACAAGAATCTGCTTCGGACATTGAAGGCGTATTACTATGCGATGATCACTTTCATCGATTACAACCTGGGCAGGCTATTCGAATATATGGCGTCTCAGAATCTGATGGAAGATACACTGATTCTATTCACAAGCGACCATGGAGAAATGCTTGGCGATTACAATTCCTTCGGGAAACGCTGCTTTCTGGACTCGGCGGCGCGGATTCCATTGTTGATGCGCAGTCCTGACGGTGAGAAATGTCTTCGGAATGAAACCCCCGTATCGCTGGTGGACATTCTTCCGACGATTCTCGAATTCGCGGAGATCGACTCGCCTGACTCATATAGCGGGGAGAGTCTATTCGATATCGTTCATGGCAGACGAAAGAGGGATGCCATATATGGGCAATTCCAGAGAGAAGGATTGGCATCGTACATGATGCTGGATGATCAGTATAAATACATATACTCAGCTCCTGACCAACGAGAATGGTTGTTTCACTCAAGAAGAGACAAGGATGAAACAAGGAGCATCGCAGAGAATACCCTATATCTTGGAAAGACCGAAGAGATGAGGAACCGGATGATTCGCTTCTTCCGCGAGGAAGGGTATCTGGATCCCATCGATGGTGACGGATGGAAGCAATACCCACTGCGAACCATGCCACGCGACCCGGATGCTTGCCTCTTGTACCAGGACGCTGGGGATTTCATCCCCCAGAAGGATGCATACCGTTCTGATGCGAATACGATGAAATACTTTCGAGATAGGTGGTATGAGTAGTTCATTGACGC
>CAZOHH010000109.1:0-5819 GCA_964579735.1 uncultured Oscillospiraceae bacterium
GGCAATCATCCAGCGCTACCAGAAGCGCGAGATCAGCGTCGAGGAGGCGCTGGTCGAAATGTACCTTGCGGGAGTCTCCGTGCGTCGTGTAGAGGACGTCACGGAGGTCCTGTGGGGTTCTCGTGTGTCGGCCGGCACCATCAGCGAGCTGAACAAGAAGGTGTACGTCCACATCGAGGAATGGCGCCTGCGGCCGCTTCAGGGAAAGTATCCCTACGTCTACCTCGACGGAATCTACCTGAAGAGGAACTGGGGCGGCGAGTACGAGAATGTGGCGGTCCTGGTGGCGTTGGCGGTCAACGAGGACGGCCAACGGGAAGTCATCGGAGCGGCGGAAGGTATGAAGGAGGATAAGGCGAGCTGGCTCGCGTTCCTGCAGATGCTGAAGCAGCGCGGGTTGAAAGGCACTCAGCTCTTCATCGGCGACAAGTGCCTGGGACTCCTGGAAGCAATCCACGAAGTGTACCCGGAAGCCCGATTCCAGCGCTGCACGGTCCACTTCTACCGCAACGTGTTCTCGCTCGTGCCGAGATCCAAGATGAAGACCGTCGCAGCGATGCTGAAGGCGATCCATGCGCAGGAAGATCTGAAGACGGCCAAGGAGAAGGCAAAGGCGGTCGCCGAGAAGCTGCGGGAGATGAAACTCAAGGACGCCGCGGACCGGATCGAGAACGGAATCGCCGAGACGCTGACCTACATGCACTTCCCGAGGGAGCACTGGTTGAAGATCCGAAGCAACAACGTCATCGAACGGCTGAATCGTGAGATCCGACGCCGGACCCGAGTCGTCGGCACCTTTCCGGACGGAAACTCGGCATTGATGCTGGTCTGCGCACGTCTACGATACGTAGAGGGCGGTTCCTGGGGCCAGAAGAAGTACATGAGCATGAAGCATCTGGAGAATTACGAGGAGGATTTCGAGTCGCTGATCGGCTGACTACCGCCAGCCAGGTGGGAAGCAAATGTGCGAAAAACTCTTGACGGTACCCAGGATTTTCGGCAGTACAAGTACATAGCTGGCGGCAGTCGAAGTCCATACAGTAGTAGCGGCAATGAAAGTACAGGATTACCTGCTTTTCGACACTGCAATCAAAAATCTAGCACAAGGTGGACCCTGAATTGTGGACAACCGAGTCCGTCGGCTGAATATGAAGAAGAGGCTGTCTCTTGGCAGTTTTTCTTACTGCTTTTGAGACAGCCTCTTTGCTTTGATTCGTATCACCGGAAGGAGGCGCAAGCCCCCGCGGTCCTACTTGCCGGCGTTCGAAGCCTTGGCGAGACGGGACTTCCTGCGGGCGGCCGTGTTCTTGTGGAGGTAGCCCTTCGCGACGGCCTTGTCGAGAACGGTCTGGGTCTTCTGGACGATCTCGGCCTTCGCAGGGTCAGACGCGGCGATTGCGATCTTGGCCTTCTTGACGGCGGTACGGACTGCGCTCTTCTGCATCTTGTTCGCTTCGGTCTTCTTTTCAGTGACGCTTACGCGCTTGATGGCGGACTTGATGTTCGGCATGGTTTCACCTCCTGTTCGGAACTCTCAAGCATGATACCACGCTCCTCCGCGTGTGTGCAAGCCCATTGAGGAAGCCCTTCGGGGCAAAACGTCCGTAATGTGGTATATTGGGGGTGATGAGAATCAGAAACGAGGAACAACCCATGACGGATGAAAGACAGCCGCGTAGCAACGGCGCAACAAAACCGAAAATCGAAGCAGGAATCAACGGCACAGGTACCAATCCCGGGCGGACGCCAGAAGCCCCGCGCCGTGGTGGACAAAGACCCCAGGGAAGCCCCAGACCCCCCGAAGTCCCCGGTACCCCGACCGGAACCCACCGAACCGCGGCACGTTCTGGAAGCGCTCCTTCCCGACCCGGCAATACCCCGCCCAGATCCGGCAATGCCCCACCCAGACCCGGAACCGCTCCGACCCGACCCGGAAATTCCCAGGCGCGACCCCAGAACCGGACCTCTTCCACACATCCACGCACGGCCGCCCCCACGCAGCGCACCGACGCTCCTCAGACCACCCCCTCGACCCGTGCCGTGGTCCGTGCGCCGCTCGCGAATACCGAGGGGCAGTCGCCGAGACTCAAGATCATCCCGCTCGGAGGCCTGTCCGAAATCGGCAAGAACCTGACGGTCTATGAATTCGGCAACGACATGATCGTCGTCGACTGCGGCATCGGCTTCCCTGAGGAGGACATGCCCGGCATCGACGTCGTGATTCCAGACATGTCCTATCTCGTGAAGAACCGCAATCGCGTGCGCGGCGTGTTCCTCACCCACGGACACGAGGACCACATCGGCGCCCTTCCCTGGTTGATGAGGGAGATCAAGGCGCCGCTCTACGGCACGCCGCTGACCCTGGCCCTCGCGAAGATCAAGTTCGAGGACCGTCAACTCCAGTCGTCGGTCAAGTTCATGACCGTCCACGCCGGGGACGTCGTCAAGGCCGGCGTCTTCTCCGTCGAATTCATCCACGCGACCCACAGCATCGCCGATGCGACCACGCTCGCGATCCGCACGCCGGTCGGCATCGTCGTCCACTCCGGGGACTTCAAGATCGACCACACGCCCATCGATGGCGGACCCCCGGACCTCGCGCGCCTCGCCGCGCTCGGGACCGAAGGTGTCCTGTTGCTTCTCTGCGAGAGCACGAACGTCGAGAAAAAGGGCTACACGATGTCCGAAAGCAAGGTCGGCGAGACCTTCGTGGACCTGTTCCAGAAGGCTCCAGGCCGCATCATCATCGCCACCTTCTCGTCCAACGTCCATCGCATGCAGCAGATCTTCACCGCCGCCGAGCGTTTCAACCGCAAGGTCGCCCTCGTGGGACGCAGCATGCTGAAGGTCTTCGGCGCCGCGGACGAACTCGGTTATATCAAGAAGAACCCCAACACCCTGATCGAGCTCGAGCAGATCGACGCCTATGACCCCGAGAACCTCGTGATCCTCTCCACGGGCAGTCAGGGCGAGCCCATGTCCGCGTTGACGCGCATGGCCTTCTCGGAGCACAAGAAGATCGAAATCGTCCGCGGCGACACCGTGATCCTTTCCGCGAGTCCGATCCCAGGCAACGAAAAGCCGATCTACAAGGTTGTGAACGAACTCTTCCGCCGCGGTGCCGACGTGGTCTACGAGTCGCTCGCGGATGTGCACGTGTCCGGACACGCCTACCAGGAGGAGCTCAAGCTGATGCACCGCCTGGTGCGCCCCCGCTTCTTCCTTCCCGTGCACGGCGAGTATCGCCACCTGTCGCGCCACGCCAAGCTGGCCAACGACATGGGCACCCCTTGGGAGAACATCTTCCTCATCGGCAACGGCGACATCCTCGAACTGTCCGCCGACAGCGCGAAGATCGCTGGCTTCGTCAGCGCGGCGGACGTGCTGATCGACGGCTCCGGCATCGGCGAGGCGGGGAATCTCGTTCTCCGAGACCGCAAGCTCCTGGCCGAGGACGGCGTCCTGTCCGTGGGGATCGCCCTATGGTCCGACAACGGCACCCTCGCCGCAGACCCCGATATCCAGGCGCGCGGATTCCTCTACGAGGCCGAAGCCGAACGCGTGATCGAGGAGGCGCGGTCCAAGATCCTGACCTTCCTCCAGCGTGCCGCGGCTTCGAACAAGCCGATCGCCGCCATGATCCGTTCGAACACCCTCCGCGACCAGCTGCGCGACTTCCTCTACGAGCGCACCCAGCGCCGGCCGGTGGTCATGGTCTCCCTGATGGAGATCCAACCCTGACGAGAACCGCAAGGACCCGTACTCATGAACGAAAGACCCTCCGGCTTCCGAAGTGGAAACCGGAGGGTCTTTTGGGGCTTTCCGGAGAAGGTCGGGCTACTTCAGCGCCTTTATGGCAGCGGCAGCCGCTTCCGCCGCGGAGGCCGCGTCGGGGGAGTAGATGTCGGCGCCGATGCTCTTGCAGAAGGTCTCGTTGACCGGCGCGCCGCCGACCATGATGATGAACTTGTTGCGGACGCCCGCGGCCACGGCGGCGTCGACGACGTTCTTCATCTCGCCCATGGTGGTGGTGAGCAGGGCGGAGCAGCAGATGACCTGGACGTTGTTCTCGATGGCGGCAGCGACGAACTTGTCGGCGGACACGTCGGTGCCGACGTCGACGACTTCGAGGCCCTTGCCTTCCATCATCATCGCGACGAGGTTCTTGCCGATATCATGCAGGTCGCCCTTGACGGTGCCGATCAGGACCTTGCCGCTGGCCTTCACGCCCTGGGAGGCGAGCAGGGGCTTCAGGATTTCGGTGCCGGCCTTCATGGCGCGGGCGGCGATCAGGACCTCGGGGACATACACTTCGTTGTTCTTGAACTTGCCGCCGATGATGCCCATGCCTGCGAGCAGACCCTGGTTGAGGATGTCGGACGCCGGGATTCCGGAATCGACGGCTTCCTGTACCATCGCCTTCACGTCCTTGGCCTTGCCCTTCTGCAGCGCTTCGGAGATCATGTCGAGAATTTCCATGGTTTTTCCTCCTTGTGGATCCTGTTTTTCTTGCGTCAATTCCTTGCCAATTCATCGAGCCGCATCGCTGCGGGCTTGACTTTCCCTCTGGACTCCCGGTACCGCCCGGGGGTCACGCCGGTCATCTTCTTGAACACCTTCGAGAAATAGCTCTGCCCCTCGAACCCGGCCAGGGTCGAGACGTCGACGAGCTGGATGCTCTCGTTCAGGAGCATCTTCTTGGCGGCCTCCACGCGGATCTTGTTCACGAAGACGTTGAAGTTGTCCTTCATCTCCTCCTTGAACACCCGGCTGAAATACGCCGGGCTCAGATACACGTGCGAAGCGGCCTCCTCCAGGGTGATGCGGTTCATGTAGTTCTTGCGGATGTAGTCCACCGCTCGGTAGATCACGTCGGCGTGCTTCACGTCCGAAAGGTTGAAGACCTGGTCGGTGAAGCGGGCCATGATTCCGGACAACCAGTAGGCGAGTTCCTCGACGTTGCGGAAGCTGTTGATCCGGTTGAGGTATCCGTAGTTGAGGCCGAAGATCTGCTGCGCATCGGCGCCGCCCTTGATCGCCGCGCGGGACAGCAGGACGACGAGTTCGAGCACGCGGGCGCGGAGGATCTCGAAGCTGCCTCCGCTCGCGAAGAAGATGTGGCCGAGGATCTCATTCAGCACGCGCTGCGCGCCGGGCCGGTCGCCGACCTCGATCAGGTCCATCAGCTCCCGTTCCTTCTCCATCGGATAGGATTCCATCCCCTCCGGCTGGCCAATGTCCTTCATCGAACGGATATGTTCCCAGATCTCCGCTTGCAGTTCGCCGGAGTCCTTGCGGGCGTCGATGTCGCCATAGGAGCCCTCGGACAACGATTTGGCCACATGGTAGAGCATGTCTCCCAGACTGTTGACGCGCTGCGGCGGCACGACCGGAACCTTCTCCATCTGGCGTCGCAGGGTGGAGATGAACTCATTGCCGATTCCATTCTTGGTCATGATCTCCTCGATGAGGAAATCGTCCGGGTCGATCATGTGCACGGGGCCGCCGAGGAGCGCGGCCACCACCTGGCCGTTGGACAGGACCGGAGAGGCCCAGTGGGTCAGACCCATCGGGCAGAAATATACGTAGCGTCCGCCGAAGCGCTCCGCCTGGTAGGTGCCGTAGAGATGGGAGTTGGTGCAGGCGTCGGCTTCCGAGGATCCTTCGGGAATCCGGGAGCGGAAGATGTTGCCTGCGATGTCGCATACGGTGTGGCGGCCGACGCCGGAGTCCGCGATGTGGAGCGTCTCGCCCATCGGGCTCACGACCAGGCAGGGGATGCCGGTCGAGCGCTCGTAGTCGTCGGCCGCACGGAACAG
>CAZOHH010000110.1:0-5791 GCA_964579735.1 uncultured Oscillospiraceae bacterium
ATTCCCGGCGGCAAGAAGCTCATGTACGTCGATCTCTCGATGCCGCTGACCGCCATCTCCGATTTCCGCACCCTCGGCGAAACGGACCCGATGTTCGCGAAGCTGGCTTCCATCACCGAGGCGAACAACGGACTCTGGTGCCTCGAAGCCGAGAAGTACCTGCTCGCCAACGCCAAGAGGATCTGAACCGTCCCGACAGCAGGACCGGAACCCTTTATGGAACCAGGAGTCCGGAATGAGAAAGAGGAGGAATCCGCATGGCTACAGCCGTGATCATGCCCAAGCAGGGCCAATCCGTCGAGAGCTGCATCATCGGGAAATGGCACAAGAGGGAGGGCGACCCCGTCGCCGTCGGCGAGATCCTGTTCACCTACGAGACCGACAAGGCCGCCTTCGAGGAGACCGCCAAGGTCGACGGCATCCTGCTCGGCGTCTTCTTCCTGGAGGGGGACGACGTGCCCTGCCTGACCACCGTCTGCGCCATCGGCCAGCCAGGCGAAGACGTCGCTTCGCTGCGGCCGGGATCCGCGACCTCCGCGGGTGCGCCCTCCGTCCTGCCCGCGGCCACGGCCGCCCCTGCCGTCTCCATCCCATCCGCCGCGCCTGCCCCTGCCGCGCCTGCCGCTGCCGCACCTTCCGCTTCCGCGAAGCCGGACCGCATCAGTCCCCGTGCCGAAAACCTCGCCGAGCGCACGGGCGCCGACCTCCGATTCGCCGAAGGCACCGGCCCTGCCGGCCGCGTGATCGAGCGCGACGTCCGCAGGCTCGTGGACGAAGGCCGCCTCGCCACCCCCGCCGCCCAGACCGCGTATGCCAATATGCCCGGCGCCCTCGAAGGTACCGGCTTCGGCGGACGCGTCTCGACCGCAGACCTCGCCGCCCCTGTCTTCACCACGATATCCCAGACGCCGGTGGCCGCCGCCGCTGTTCCTGTCACGGACGGACCGGAGTTCGTCGAGGAGAAACTGCCCAACATCCGCAAGGTCATCGCCAAGGCCATGCACCAATCGATCTCCTCCATGGCCCAGCTCACCCTCGACACCTCCTTCGACGCGACCGAGATCCTCTCCCTCCGCGCGAAGTGGAAGAAGGCCAGGGAGTCGGGTCTGACCGAATCCCTCGGCCTCGCCGTCGCGGCCGCCAATCCCACCTTGAACGACATCATCCTGTTCGCCGTCTCACGCGTGCTGAAGAACCACCGCTCCTGCAATGCGCATTTCTTCGACGACCGCATGGTCACCTTCAACCGCGTGCACCTCGGGATGGCCGTCGATACCCCGCGCGGCCTCATGGTCCCGACGATCTTCAATGCGGATCTCCTCGACCTCGCAGGGATCGCCCGCGAGGCACGCGCCGTCGCCGACGCCTGCCAGAAGGGAACGGTCGTGCCCGACCAGCTCAAGGGCGGCACCTTCACCATCACCAACCTCGGCACGCTGGGCATCGAATCCTTCACGCCCGTGATCAACCCCCCGCAGACCTGCATCCTCGGCGTCAACACGCTCGTGACCCGCGTCAAGGATGTCGATGGCCGCGCCGTGCCGTATCAGGCCATGACCCTCTCGCTCACGTTCGACCACCGGGCGCTCGACGGTGCACCGGCGGCACGGTTCCTGAAGGACCTGAAGGCGGCGCTGGAGAATTTCCCGCTGCTGCTCATGAGATAGGGGAGGGAAGAACGCATGTACGATCTCATCGTCCTCGGCGGCGGACCCGCCGGATACCTCGCGGCGGAGCGCGCCGGCCACGCCGGGCTGTCCGTGGTTCTCGTCGAGAAGCGCTTCATCGGGGGCGTCTGCCTGAACGAAGGCTGCATCCCGTCGAAGGCCCTCCTCCACAGCGCCAAGATCTACGACTACGCGACCCACGGACAGAAGTACGGCGTCACGACGGAAGGCGCACGCATCGACCACAAAGTCGTCGTGGAGCGCAAGAACAAGGTCGTGCGCAACCTTGTCGCCGGCATCAAGTCGATGCTCAAGGCCAACCAGGTCGTCGTGAAGGACGGCTTCGGCACCATCCTGGGACGCACGGCCGCCGGCTTCCAGGTGAAGGTCGGCGAAGAGGTTATCGAAGGCGCGCGGCTCCTGGTCGCGACCGGCTCCGAGGCCATCGTCCCACCCATCCCGGGCGTCAAGGAAGGCATCGAGGGCGGGTTCGTGATGACCAACCGGGAGATCCTCGACCTGCAGGTTCTGCCGTTGTCCCTCGTCGTCGTCGGCGGCGGCGTGATCGGCCTCGAAATGGCCAGCTACTTCAACTCCGTCGGAACGAAGGTCACCGTCATCGAGATGCTCGACCATATCGCGGGTCCTACCGACCGCGAGATCTCCACGCTGTTGCAGAAGAACTACGAGCGCAAGGGCGTCGTCTTCCTGCTGTCCTCCAAGGTCGTCTCCATCGCGAAGGGATCGGTCGCCTACGAGGCGGACGGCAAGCCCGGCAGCGTCGAAGCCGAAGCGGTGCTCCTCTCCATCGGCCGCCGTCCCGTCTCGACCGGGTTCGGACTCGAGTCGCTGGGCGTGCTGACCGAGCGCGGGCGCATCGTCACCGATTCTCGCGGAAGGACCAGCGTCGCTGGCTTATGGGCGACCGGGGACGTCAACGGCCAATGGATGCTGGCTCATGCCGCCTACCGGGAGTCTGAAGTCGCCGTCGCCGACATGCTCGGCCAGAAGGACCGCGTCCGATATGAGGGCGTGGCGTCCGTCATCTATACCAACCCTGAAGTCGGCGCCGTCGGCGAGACCGAGGAAAGCTGCATCGCCAAGGGAATCGCCTTCCGCAAGGTCGTGATCCCCATGAACTACAGCGGACGATACATGGCCGAGAACGACGGCGGAAACGGCATCTGCAAGCTGCTGTTCGACGAAGGCGGCACGCGGTTGATCGGCTGCCACCTGTTGGGCGGATACGCCTCCGAGGTCGTGATGAGCGCCGCCATGATGATCGACACCGAGATGCGCGTCGACGACATCAAGAAACTGGTCTTCCCCCACCCGTCGGTCGTCGAGATCATACGGGAGGCCGTGTTCCAGCTGCACTGACCGGAACGGGCCTCCGGGCCCTCGAAACCCCACGCCGTTCGCGGCGACAGCGAAGGAGAATGAAGGACATGACCAAGGCATTGAACATCGACCCCGCGGAGATGAGACGGTCCGGCTGGATCGATTTCGAGCGGATTCCCGTCAATCAGTACGCGAAGACGGTCGAGCAGGAGAAGACCGCCTTCTCCAAGGAGGACTTCCTCCGCATCTACCGCGACATGCGCATCATCCGCGAGTTCGAGACGATGCTGTACCTCATCAAGACCACCAATGCCTACAACGGAATCGACTACAACAACCCCGGCCCGGCTCACCTCTCCATGGGCCAGGAGGCCTCTTCGGTCGGCCAGGCGTACCTGCTGACCGTCGACGACTACATCTTCGGGTCCCACCGCAGCCACGGCGAGATCCTCGCGAAGGGGCTGTCCGCCATCCACAAGTTGTCCGAGGCGGAACTCGTGGCCGTCATGGAGGGCTTCCTCGGCGGCGCCACCTACCGCGTCGTCGAGAACGCGGCCAAGGGCAGCGGCAAGTCCGCCAAGGACGTGGCCGTGGACTTCCTGATCTACGGTGCCCTCGCCGAGATCTTCGCCAAGGAAACCGGCTTCCACAAGGGCCTCGGCGGCTCGATGCACGCCTTCTTCCTGCCCTTCGGCATCTACCCCAACAACGCCATCGTCGGCGGATCGGCCGACATCACCGTCGGCGCGGCCCTCTACAAGAAGGTCAACCGCAAGCCTGGCGTCGTGGTCTGCAACATCGGCGACGGCTCCCTCGGCTGCGGACCCGTCTGGGAAGGCTTCATGATGTCCGCGATGGACCAGTTCAAGACCCTCTGGGAGGGCGACATGAAGGGCGGCCTGCCGCTGCTCTTCAACATCATGGACAATCAGTACGCCATGGGCGGCCAGACCCGCGGCGAGACCATGGGCTATGACCGCCTCGCCCGCATCGGCGCCGGCATCAACCCCGAGCAGATGCACGCCGAGCGCATCGACGGCTACAACCCCCTGGCCGTGATCGACGCCATGCGCCGCAAGCTCGAGGTCCTGCGCGGCAAGCAGGGCCCCGTCCTGCTCGACACCCTGACCTACCGCTATTCCGGGCACTCTCCCTCCGATGCCATGTCCTACCGCACCAAGGAGGAGCTCGAGGCCTGGGAGGCCAACGACTCCCTCAAGGAATACCGCGCGAAGCTCATGGCCGCGAAGGTCGCCGACGAGACCGAGATCGCCGCCATCGACGAGTATGTCGTGAAGACCATCACCCACGCCGTGAAACTGTCCTCCGACCCCGTCGTTTCGCCACGCATGGACCTTTCCAAGGACCCGGGCGCCATCGAGCGCATCATGTTCTCCAACCAGCGCGTCGTGAAGATGGAGGACCGCCCCTGCGATGTCCTGCTTCCGAAGGGCGAGGACCCGCGCTCGAAGCAGCTCGCCGGCAAGTCCCGCTTCGCTCTCGACGCCGCAGGCAAGCCGGTCTCCAAGAACAAGCTGTACCAGTTGCGTGACGGCATCTTCGAGGCCATGCTCGACAAGTTCTACGAGGACCCGACGCTCATCGCCTACGGGGAGGAAAACCGCGATTGGGGTGGCGCGTTCGCCGTCTACCGCGGACTGACCGAGACGCTGCCCTATCACCGCCTCTTCAATTCTCCGATTTCCGAGGGCGCCATCGTCGGTTCTGCCGTCGGCTACGCCATGTGCGGAGGACGCGTCGTGGTCGAGCTCATGTACTGCGACTTCCTGGGCCGCGCGGGGGACGAGGTGTTCAACCAGCTGCCCAAGTGGCAGGCCATGTCCGCCGGCATCCTGAAGATGCCCGTGGTGCTGCGCGTATCGGTCGGATCCAAGTATGGCGCCCAGCACTCCCAGGACTGGACCTCGCTCGTTGCCCAGATCCCCGGCCTGAAGGTCGTCTTCCCGGTCACGCCCTACGACGCGAAGGGCCTCATGGCCTCGGCGCTGAACGGCACCGACCCGGTGGTCTTCTTCGAGAGCCAGCGCATCTACGATGTCGGTGAACAGTTCCACGAAGGCGGCGTGCCTGTGGAAAGCTATGAGATTCCGATCGGCGAGCCCGACATCAAGAGGGAAGGCAAGGACATCACCATCGTCACCATCGGCGCCACCCTGTACCGTGCCCTGGAAGCCGCGAAGATCCTCCAGGAGACCTACGGCCTCTCCGCCGAGGTCATCGACGCGCGCACCATGGTGCCCTTCAATTACGAGAAGGTCTGCGCATCCGTGAAGAAGACCGGGCGCGTGGTCCTGGCCAGCGATGCCTGCGAACGCGGCTCCTACCTGAGCGACGTGGCCCGCACCATCGGCGACCTTTGTTTCGACGATCTGGACGCGCCTCCGGTGGTCATCGGTTCGCGCAACTGGATCACGCCCGCCTATGAACTCGAGGAGGACTATTTCCCGCAGCCTTCCTGGTTCCTCGACGCCATCCACCAGCGCATCCTGCCGCTTCCCGGGCACGTCGCGCGCGTTTCGTTCTCCGATGTCGAGATTCTGCGAAGAAATCGTCTCGGCGTATAAGGAAGGGAATATCACCTGGGTTCCGGGAATCCCCCGGAGCCCACCCAAGAGCCAACCTTGGGGCGGGACTTGTTGAAACTGCGTGGAAAAAACATTTGCATTGTCAGGCAACCCGTGATATTGTTGAGAAGGTCGTTGGAAAAGCGGCTGGACATCCTGCTTGATCGTTCTCCTTGTATCTGGGAAATGACAAGATCG
>CAZOHH010000111.1:0-4516 GCA_964579735.1 uncultured Oscillospiraceae bacterium
CCGGACTGGATCGAACTGAAGAACGAGGGAGATAAACCGATCCACCTCGTCGGCTATGGACTCTCCGACGACATTCGGAAACCCGGCCAGTGGGTCTTTCCCGACGTCGTTCTGGAACCGGGCGCCTACCTCCTCGTCTTCGCCGACGGCACTGGCTCCGGAGGCGACCAAAAAACTACACCCACGGCAGCTCCCACCCTCTCCATCAATGCGGCAAAAGAACTCCACGCCGGCTTCCGGATCGGACAGGGCGGGGACGAGGTCGTGCTGTCGGATTCCGGAGGGAATCTGGTCGCCCGCGTCACCCTCCCGGAACTTCCGCCCGATGTCTCCTACGGCCGGCAAGAGGCCTCCGCAACGGCCGGGAGCCTTGCCGGTCCGTATGTCTTCTTCGGTTCGCCGACCCCGGGCCGTGCCAACGAGGGACTGGGAGCCGAGACCGCGGAAGAGGCCATGGTCCCTTCCGATGCGACCGTGCAGATCCGAGAGGTCATGACCCGAAATTCCTGGACGCTGTACGACGAGGATGGTGATTCCCCGGACTGGGTCGAAATCGCGAACACGGGCGCGGAGACGGTCGACCTGTCCGGATTCGGGCTTTCGACAGCGCTCGGAAAGCCCTTCGACTGGGCCTTCCCTTCGGGATGCACCCTCGCGACCGGTGCCACGCTGGTCCTGCTGGTGAGCGGCAAGGAAACGGTATGGGATTCCACCTCCGGTCGGATCCACGTCGGCTTCCGGCTCGGAGAGAAGGACGCTTTGCTGCGCCTTGTCGACCGGAGCGGACTCGAAGTCGACCGCGTCGCACTCGAAACACTTCCATCCGACGTCTCCAAGGGACGAAGGACGGATGATCCTGAGAAATGGGCGTACTTCCCCCTCGCGACGCCGGGCGGTCCGAACGACACGGTGCATTTCGACACGCTCGAAGCGCTCGAGGCCACCGCCAGCCCCGCGCTCCGGTCCGTCGTGGTCTCCGAGGCGCTGACGCTCGCTTCCGTCGACCCGGCGGTCGTGAATGGACCCACCGGCCCTTCCGGAGATTCGACACGAATCGACTGGATCGAGCTTTTCAACCCCTCCGATCGTGACGTCGACCTCGCAGGATATGGCTTGAGTGATGCGCAGGACCAGCCCTTTCTTCAACAATTGACCACGGGCGTCCTCGCTTCCGGCGGATATCTTCAGGTACCGGTCGCCTTCGGCCTCGCTGCGACTGGGGAGCGTATCTTCGTGACCGACCCGACAGGCCGCACGATAGACGTCTTCGACACTGCGCGCCTGCGTCCCGGGATGAGCTGCGGGCGCATCGGGCTGGACGCCACGACTTCCGAGGGCGGTACTCCCTCTTCCACACGCGTCCTTTTCGAGACGCCGACGCCGGGGAAAGCCAATACGACGGCGGCCTTCGCCGGTTACGCCGCGCCAGTGACGTTCTTCGTCGACCGCGGAGAAGCGGCCGCCGGGGGTCCCGCGGCCGACAACGGGCTGCTCTACTGCACGGGCACCGTGACCGTGACGTTGTCGACAACTCAAGCCGGCGGCACGATCCACTTCACCACCGATGGATCCGCGCCGACCGCTGCCTCGCCTGTCCAGGATGGGCAGCCGATGACTCTTTCGAAGACGACCGTGCTCCGTGCGCTGGTCACGTGCGATGGACGTCTGCCGTCCTTCTCCAGCACCCGCACTTTCCTTTTCGACACCCCCCACGACCTGCCGGTGGTCTGCCTATCGTTGGCTCCCGAGGACTTCCTTTCGGCCGATCGCGGGATCTGGACCAACTACTACAAGAACTGGGAACGCCCGATGCACTTCACCTTCTACGAGGCGGATGGAACCGCTGGAGCCTCCTTCGACGGCGGCGTCCGCTTGAACGGAGACACCAGCCGCAAACAGGATCAGAAGTCCATGGAGATCCTGCTGAAGGAGTCCTATGGCGCCGACGAGGTGACGTATCCGTTCTTCCCCGGTCTGGGGATCTCGACCTTCTCGCGCCTGATCCTTCGTACGTCGGGGCAGGATTGGAAGTACACCAAGGTCCGCGACGCCTTCATCACCAACGTGGTCGCGGGTCGGGTCGACCTCGCCTATGCCGCCGTCCGCCCCTGCGTGGTCTATGTCAACGGACAGTACTGGGGGCTTTACGAGGTGCGAGAGAAGCTCGACCGCTTCTATCTCGCCTCGCATTTCGGCGTGGACCCCGACAAGATCGACCTGATCAAGGGGGACGGCATCCAGCTCGAGGGCAGCCGCGTCGCCTATCAGGACCTGATCCGCTATGCGGCCTCGCACGACCTGCGGATCCAGGAGAACTACGACTACGTCGTCTCGCGCCTGGACGAGACGAGTCTTATGGATTTCATCATCGTGTACTCGTTCTTCACGAACCGCGACACAGGCAACAAGAAGGTATGGCGCACGACAGACCCCGTCAGTGAATTCAAGTTCTGCATGTACGACTTCGACTGGGCCATCTTCCCGACGACCTGGAAGGGGGATCTGCTCGCGAGCGATCTCTTCGACCCCGAAGGTCATGGCGCCTACAACATCTTCCACACGGACCTCCAGGTCAAGCTCGCCCAGAACCCTCTCTGGCGCGATGCTTTCATAGCGCGGTACGAGGATTTCCTGGACACGACCTTCGCGACCGACCGCATGCTGGGAATCTACGATGAGACCGTCGCGCAGATTTCTTCCGAGATGCCGCGGCAAATTGCGCGCTGGGGCAAACCGACGACCGTGGGCACGTGGGACTTCTCAGTAGACCAGATGCGGGACATCGTCTCCCAGAAGAATGCGCAGATGCGCACAGCGCTGGAGAAGTTCCGTCTCTCGGTGGGTGGTTAGCGTGGGCGACGGCTGGCGTTACGAGCGCAAGTACCTGTTGGAGCCGACCGAAGGAATCGTTCTGGCTTCGATTCTGTCGGCGGTGATGGCGACCGACGGACATGCGCACCCGCTGCTCCCCGACGGAGGACACATTCGCCTTCGCCCGGCCTGCGGCTACAACGTACGCAGCCTCTACTTCGATGATGACGTAGGGAGCGGTCTTCGCGACAAGCTCGACGGAGTGGACGGCCGATTCCGCTATCGGATCCGGATCTACGACGGCCATGACGACGTCATACGCCTGGAGAAGAAGTCCCGCCGAGGTGACCGCGTTCACAAGGACACGGCCAGGCTGACCCGCCGCCAGACCCTGCGCATCCTTGGCGGCGACCTCGAAGGCTGGCTCGAGAGCCCATCGAGTGGAATTCCATCCGCGCTTTGCCTCGAAGCCTATGCCGCGGCTCGGGTCGGCGCTCTCCGTCCTGCGGTGGTCGTGGACTATCTGCGTGAACCTTTCGTCTATCCGATCGGCTCCGTGCGCATCACGCTCGACACGCGAATCCGATGTTTCCTGCCACCCCGGGCCGGCTCGACAGAAGAATTCTTCGACCCCGCGTCGACCGGTTTACCGGTGCTCGAAGAGGAGGAGACCGTGCTCGAGGTCAAGTCCGACGGCCCCCTGCCGGCATTCCTCCGGGAACTGCTCCCTGACGCGGGACCGCTTCCCACTTCGTTCAGCAAGTACGCGCTCTGCCGGGTGGGTTCGCCGAACGGACCGGACGTCGCTCTATAGGAAAACGGAAAGAACCGGACACGAAGCGTGATCCGGACCCAAGGGGGAGACCACGATGAACGATCTGCTGCAACGCATCATGGAGACCGACATCAACAAGCCGCTGACCCTCGAGAGGACCCTGATTTCGTTCGGTATCTCCCTCGTCATGGCGCTGGTGATCCTGTTCGTGTACCGCTTCACGCACCGCGGGGCCGTCTTCCCGCGCAGCTTCGCCCTCTCGCTGATGCTGGTCGCCCTCGTCACGACCTTCGTGATCCTGCCGATCAGCTCGAACCTCGTCCTGTCGCTCGGCATGGTCGGCGCGTTGTCCATCGTACGCTTCCGCACGGCGCTGAAGGACCCGCTCGACATCGTCTACATGTTCTGGTCGATCGCGCTCGGCCTCACGACGGGCTCCGGCTTCTACGCGCTTGCCATAGGCGGCTGCCTCTTCATCGGCGTGGTCCTGATCGTGGCCCGATTGCTGCCCCCCTCGTCGCATCGCGCCTATCTTCTCGTCGTGCATCACACGGACGTCTTCAAGGGCGACCTCCGAAAATACCTCGGAGGTCCCTACACGATCCGTTCGCGCACGAGCACGGCTCAGGGCGTCGAACTGATCGTCGGCTTCACGTTGAAGGGTGAAAACCTGACGTGGGCTCGAGCGCTCGAGAGCGAACCCGGCATCCTTTCGGTATCGATCGTGGAAAGGACGGGGGGGTAGGGCTCCCGACGTCCGCCGTCATTTTCCGACGTCGGCCGTGTTGTCGTACCCGCGGGACTCCCAATACCCCATGTAATCCGGGTCGTCCGATAGGGTGATGTGCGTCACCCATCGCGCCCATTTATAGCCGAACTTTTCCTCGGCCACGACGATGAAGGGATAACCCGTCTCGTCGGGCAGCGGCA
>CAZOHH010000111.1:4616-5695 GCA_964579735.1 uncultured Oscillospiraceae bacterium
TACACCTGACGCATCGCGCATCGCGCAACGCAGGTCAAGACGAGGTCGCGCCGGCTGTCGTACAATGACGGTGGAATAGAACCCCAAGGACTTCGGACGGAGGCTTGCCAGTTGGACGGAACGGAACGACAGGACGCGGTCGAGGCGGTGCAGCGAATGCAGGACCACATGCTGGCCCACCTGCACGACCCGGTCGCGCTGCAGGACCTGGCTCGGGCGGCAAGATATTCGCCCTACCACGCGTCGCGGATATTCACGGAGATCACGGGGAAGACACCCTTCGAAACCCTCCGAGCGCTGCGGCTCACCGAAGCGGCCCGCCGTCTCCGGGACGAGCCCGTCCGGATCGTCGACGTGGCGTTCGATTTCGTTTTCGCCTCCCACGAGGGATTCACGCGGGCCTTCGCCAGGGAGTTCGGATTGACCCCGAAGGAGTACGCGAAGCGCAGACCGCCGCTGAAGTGGTACCTTCCGTACCGAGTGACGGACCAGTATCGCTGGCATCGGCAGAGAGGAAACAAGGAGGAGGAATCGACCATGGAGGAATATCGGACCGTGTTCGTGCAGGCGGTGGACCGCCCGGCAAGGAAAGCACTCGTGAAACGCGGAATCGCGGCATCGGACTACTACGCCTATTGCGAGGAAGTCGGATGCGAAGTCTGGGGGGTTCTGACGAGCGTGAAGGATGCGCTCCACGAACCATGCGGGATGTGGCTTCCGGAGGCCATGCGGCGTCTCGGGACCTCGGAGTACGTCCAGGGCGTAGAGGTTCCAGCCGATTATTCCGGCGAGGTTCCGGACGGCTTCGAGCTCATGGACCTGCCTCCTTGCCGGATGCTGGTCTTCCAGGGTCCGCCCTATAAGGACGAGGAGTTCGAGGAGGCGATCGGTGCCATGTGGAACGTGATGGAGAGATACCAGCCTGCGCTCTACGGCTTCCATTGGGCGGACGAGGACGGGCCGCGGATCCAGCTCGAGCCGCTGGGATACCGGGGCTACATCGAAGCGCGTCCGGTGCGCGGTCTGAACTGCCACCGGTCGCTGAAAGAGCGTCTTGCCGGATATGAAGGCGGATACCG
>CAZOHH010000112.1:0-5643 GCA_964579735.1 uncultured Oscillospiraceae bacterium
TAGGATTCCTTACATTTCCATTCGCTCAGTTTGCATTTACTTCTTGATACGATGAAGCGAGAAAGGGGGGACACGCCATGACTACCGGAAAGAAGACCGTCTACGGCGCCTCCACCACCCTCGCCCCCGTCCAGCTCGTCGTCTGCTTCCGCTCCCTCGCCGCCCTCGACGCCCTCGACGCCCTCCTCCTCCAGCTCGTCGACCGCGTGGACGTCCCGCCCACCTCTACGCTGCTGCGCACCACCGACCCGCGCGATATCCTCCAGTTCCTCGACCGCCCCGTCTACAACGTCGAGACCGCGGCCCCCACCATGCGCTACGACTGCGTCTTCCTCCTCGACGCCACCCTCGACGCGCCCGGCAGCGGCATCGTCCTCGCCGACCACATCCGGGAGCACTCCGTCGACGTCCCCATCTTCTTCCTCACGGACCATCTCGAATACGTGCTGATCGCCTTCCGCGCCCAGCCCTTCGACTTCCTCCCGCGCCCCGTCGGCGTCGAGCGCTTCGCCGAATGCCTGCGTTCCCTGTCCGAGCTGCAGGGCGTCCGCCGCGAGGAGAGCCGCCTGCGCCGCGCCGTCCCCGGCACATCCGCCGCCTCGAGCGCGGGCACCGCCACCGCAACCGCCACCGGCACCACCAGCACCCCGTCCACCCCCCGCTCCGCCCACTCCTCCCGGCGTCGCCGCCGCGGCGACACCGACACCAGTTCACAGACGCATTCCACCCAGTGGGTCGACACGACGACCCCCATCGCGCTCCGCTGCCGTGGCGTCGTGCACCAGATCGCGGCCGGGGAGATCCTCTTCATAGAGCGCAACAAGACCATCACCACGATCCACCTCGCCTCCCGTCGCGTGGACTGCAGCCTCCCGCTGTCCTGGTTCTCCGACCGCCTGGATCCCACCGGGCTCTTCGTGCGCTGCCACAAGAGCTTCCTCGTCAACCGCCGCCATATCCTGCTCATAGACCTGAAGGCCCGCCTGGTCTCGCTCTCCTATGGCCATCGCTGCGACATCGGCCGCACCTACCGCAAGTCCATGACCGACTTCTCCGACCCGCACGTCATCCGCTCCCCGCACCCCGGTGCGACCCAACAGCCTGCGAAGGGGGACGTCTAGCATGCAGATCGTCCTGTGCGAGGACAACGCCGTCTACCGCGCCTATCTCGTGGACGTGATCCAGGAGATCGGCCTGCGCGAGGATCTTTCGCTGCGTCCCATGCTGCTCTTCGAGGCGGGCAACGCCACCGACGTGAACCGCTGGAGCGAGGCCTACGGCGCGCCGCTCGCACCGAACTCCGCGCTCCTCGACTCCCCGCTCGTGTTCCTCCTCGATATCCAGCTCCCCGAGGGCGACGACGCCGGCCTCACCCTCGCCGAAGCCCTGCGCGCCCGCTTCCCCCAGGGCTATATCGTCTTCGTCACCGAACAGCTTTCGACGGTCTTCCGCGCCTTCCGCACGCAGCCCTTCGACTTCCTCCCCAAACCCGTCTCCACCGAGCGCCTCGCCGCGACGCTGTCCAGCATCTCCCACCACTTCACGCAGCGCCACGGCCTCCCCGCACCCGCCGCGCCCACTACATCCCACGCCCGCGGCCCCCTGACCGAGCCGCCCGCCCCCGCAGTCGAGGACGGTCCGAAGCCCCGCCACGCCCGCGCGCACGTCCCCGTCGACGCCGCCTTCCCCGACCCCTCCCACGAGCGCTGGCTCAGCGGCGGCCCCGACGACATCCTCCAGATCCGCAGCGCCGGCCTGATCTACCGCATCCGTCGCGACGCCATCCGCTACGTCCAGCGCACCGATGACCGCACGTACATCCACGAGGAGGGTCGCACGGTCTCCTGCGGCACGTCCCTCGAGATCCTCGAGAAGGAGCTGTGGACCCCGGACGGAATCTTCCTGCGCTGCCATCGCCGCACCCTCGTGAACCTCCGCTATATCGCCTCCTTCGACCTCGACACCTGCACCCTGACGCTCACGGGCGGCCAGCGCTTCGAGGTCGGTCGCCGGTACCTCGCCTTCGTGCAGGGGAGGATCCGCAAATGAGGACCTTTCCGGAACTGCTGCTGAACCTCGCGGTCCTTTTCCTGCAGATGCACCTGCTGGGGATCCTCTTCATGCGGCTATTCCGCCCGACCGAGTCGCTCCTGGCGCTCCTGCTCCGAGGCGAGACCAGTCCCTCCGTCCCCGAGAGACCCGTGGACTTCCGCGCCACCACCCTCCGCTTCGTGAAGGCCTTCGTGGCTCCCGCCCTGGCAGCCGTCCTCGCCCTCGTGCTTCCGACTCCCAACGACTTCCTCGACCAGCCCGTCCTCTTCGGCGGCTGGCTGCTCGTCTCCCTCACCGCGCTGTCCTTCTACCTCGCCTATACGCGCCGGGCGCATCCCCTCCTCGAGGGTCTTCCCACGGCGGTGCTCTTCCTCGGAATCACCTCCGCCTGCGACACCGTCGTCCACTACATTCTCACCTCGCCCGCCCTGCGCGGTCCTTTCGACCCCCGCGTCCTCGGCATCGACTTCGTGAACGGCACGATCCTCCCCGCCGCCTTCTCCGCCAGTTTCTTCGAGCAGATTGCGAATCTCTTCCTGGTAGGGATCGTCATCACGCTCCTCGCGTTCCCCCCCTTCGTGATCTTCTACCCGAAGAAGCTCCGCCTGACGGTGGCCTCCACCTTCCTCGTCTATGCCCTCGTCCTTCTGGCCCCCACCTTCCTCTACACGCGCCTCCTGATGCAGATCACCCCCCACCGCACCTATGCCCCGTTCGAGCTCTTCCTGCTCCTCGGCCCGATGCTGGTCGGACTCCTGTTCTTCTTCCGCAACGCCCGCGTGCTCCGCGGCGTCGAGCAGCAGCGCCGCGCGTACCTCGACAAGGATGCCGAGCTCGCCGTCCAGCGCTTCTACAACCAGCAGGTCCAGCCTATCGTCGAGAACCTCCGCCGCCAGCGCCATGGCCATGAGAACAGCCTCGCCGTCCTCGCCGGCCTCGCCCGTGCCCGAGACCTAGACGGCATCGAGCGATTCCTCTCCCAATCCTCGGAGGACCCCGTCCACCTCGCGCCCATCGACGAGAGCGCCCTCCACCGCGTCCGCAGCGCCGCGCTGCTCGGCCTCCTGTCCGCAAAGACCGCCGAAGCCCGTTCCCGCGACGTCCGCTTCGAGTTCTCCGCCCTCACGGAGGTCTCCGACCTGCCCATCCCCGTCTTCACCCTGTGCGAGATCCTCGGCATCCTCCTCGACAACGCCCTCGAGGCCGCCGAGTCCGCCTCCTGCCCCTTCGTCCGCTTCGAGATCCTGTCCAAGGAGACCTCCCTCGTCTTCCGGATCTCCAACACCTTCGCCACCGCTCCCGACCTCGACCGCCTCGGAGACAAAGGATACACCACCAAGTCCGATGGCCATGGCCTCGGCCTCCATATCGTCCGCGTACGCCTCCGACGCCTGCCCGGCGTCCAACTGAACGCCACCCTCGAAATTCCCTGGTTCTCCCAGGAACTGCTGGTGCCGGATGCGGTACCCGAGTCATCTAGAAACGGGGTAGGTATTTGAAAAATGAGCGGAATGGGATTAAACTGAGCGAGCACACTCGAGGCGAGCCGACGCCTGTACGTAGGCGTACCCGTCTTCTACAAGCGGAGAGCGCGCCCTTGATTTCGACCCCCCTTTCGAAGACCTCCAAGCGAGGCTCCCGCGGCCCCTTCGTCGCTCGTGTCGCGGCTCTCGTTCTCGTGGATGCCTTGACGCTCAATCTCGGGGTGATCTTCGCTCTCTGGTTGCGCATGCGCCTCGAGGGCGGTGCCAATTCCCTGACCCTCTACCTACCCGTCATCATGCACGATGGGGTCGTCTTCACGATCTTCGTCGTCCTCGTGAACTATGCTCTCGGCCTCTACACCAGCCTCTGGCACTATGCCGGCGCCACCGAGGTCGCGAAGCTCGGTCTCTCCTCGCTCCTCGTCTTCTCCGTCCGGTTCCTGTGGGATACCTTCCAGCACACCCGCCTGCCCCTTTCCGTGTATCCCGTCTCCGCGATCCTCTTCATCTTCTCCATGGCTTCCGTGCGCCTCGGCTACCGCATCCTCCGCAGGCTGAGGATCGAGTCGCGCTCCCGGGGTCCGGATGCGGGTCCCCGCACCTTGATCGTCGGGGCAGGGGAGTCCGGTTCCCTTCTCCTTCACTCCCTCGCGAGCAACCCCAGGGTCCGCGGTCACGTCGTGGCTCTCATAGACGACGACCCCGGCAAGCACGGCCTGCGCCTGCACGGCGCCTGCGTCCGCGGCAACCGCTACCGCATCCCGGACGTAGTAAAGCGCTACCGCGTCGAACGGATCATGGTCGCCGTCCCGGGGGCCACCTCCGACGCCCTGCGCGAGATCCTCGAGATCTGCCTGACCACGGGCTGCGAGGTCCAGAAGGTGGTCCCCGAGGACCTTCTCGACATCCAGTCCGTGAAGGGCCTGTTCAGCCTCCAGACGAATCTGCGCGTTGCTGCCATTCAGCCCGAGGACCTCCTTGGCCGAACCCCCGTCGACGTGGACCCGAAGACCGCGGAGGCGTACCTGAAGGGCCGCACGGTGCTCGTCACGGGCGGCGCGGGGTCCATCGGCTCCGAGATCGTGCGCCAGACCGCCTGCTTCTCCCCGAAGCGGATCCTGATCTTCGACGTCAACGAGAACGACTCCCACGCCCTCGACCTCGAGATGAAGCGCCGCTACCCGCAGGTCCCCTTCACGGTCGTGATGGGCAGCGTCCGCGACGAGGAGAAGCTCGCCGCCACCTTCGCGCGCTACCACCCCGACCTTGTCTTCCACGCCGCCGCCCACAAGCACGTGCCCCTGATGGAGAATGATCCGGAGGAGGCCGTCAAGAACAACGTCCTCGGCACCTACCAGACCGCGCTGGCCGCCGCCTCCCACGGCGTCGAGCGGTTCATCCTGGTCTCCACGGACAAGGCCGTCAACCCCACCAACGTCATGGGCGCCTCGAAGCGCATGTGCGAGTTCGTGATCAAGGGCCTCGCCGACACCTCCGACCGTATCCGCTCCCTCGCCCCGGAATCGAACCCGACGCGCTATGCCGCCGTCCGCTTCGGGAACGTCCTCGGCTCCAACGGCAGCGTGATCCCCCTCTTCAAGCACCAGATCGAGCAGGGAGGACCCGTCACCGTCACGCACCCGGATATGACCCGCTACTTCATGACGATCCCCGAAGCGGCCCGGCTCGTGATCGAGGCCGGCGCCATGGCCCACGGCGGCGAGATCTTCGTCCTCGACATGGGCAAGCCCGTCAAGATAGCGGATCTCGCCAAGGATATGATCCGCCTGGCCGGTCTCAAGGCAGAAACCGATATCCGAATCGAGTACGTCGGTCTTCGCCCCGGCGAGAAGCTCTACGAAGAGCTGGTCATGTCCAACGAGAACACGGAACCCACCTACCACGCCCGGATCTCCCGCCTCCAGGATGTCGGGGTCCTCCGCGAAGCCCTCGACCGAGACCTCCGGTTTCTGTCGGACGCCCTCGTCGGCGGCCTCGACATGCGCACCGCCCTCCGACAGGTGGTACCGACGTTCATACCTGAACTCGTCACCGGCGAAGAAGCGTAGGGGGAGGGAAGAGCTATGCAGCAGATAGACCGCCGAAT
>CAZOHH010000113.1:0-5602 GCA_964579735.1 uncultured Oscillospiraceae bacterium
TCGACGAGCAGCGGGCCGCTGTGGCTGTAAAGCATGACGGCCACGAATCCCAGGCCCTTGATCCGCGCCGCCTCCTTCGCGGCTTCCTCGGGACAAGCCTACGGCAGGACTCCGATGCCGCGGAATCGCCCGGGGTGCGCTCGAACGATCTCCGCGACGCGGTCGTTCACGTCCGTGCATGCCTCCGGCTGGAGCTCGACCGGCAGGATGCCGGGGTCCGGCACGCCACTGATCAGGTTCATCCGGATACCCGTCCGGTCCATCTGCGCGAGGACAGCCTCCGGCCCGAACATCGCTTCGTCCATCGGCATCCGGAGACGCTCGTGCGCCCGCGGACAACGTCACTATGCCACAGAGCGCCCGAGTGCGCCACGTGTCGCGCGGACCGCATGGAATCGAAGAAACACCGCATGCCGCTCGATTCGAATCCTCTGCGATCCCGTCTAGGATGAAGGCAGGGTCAGGAGGCCCACGCCATGACGGACATCACCCCCCTCTTCATAGCAAGCGTTTTTCTGGCGGGACTGCTCTCTTTCTTCGCTCCCTGCATCCTACCGCTGCTTCCCGTGTACGTCGCGACCCTGTCCAGCGGGCTCGACAACGAGAGGAAGGACAACGTTCAGGCGAAAGCGCCGGGCTTCCGCTTGCACGGCCGACTGATCGGCCAGACCGCCGTCTTCGTGGGCGGTCTCGCCACCACGTTCGTCCTGCTCGGCTTCGGCGCCGGCGCCCTCGGCGGGCTGCTCAGCAGCCGGATCTTCCTTCTGGTCGCCGGAGGCATCGTCGTCCTCCTCGGACTCCACCAGACGGGGCTGCTACATCTGGTCTTCCTCGAACGGGAGAAGCGTCTGCAACTCCCGGACAGAAAGGGCGACAAGGGGTCCGCGGACCCGCAGGGACCGAGGACCGGCATCCTGGGCTCCTATCTACTGGGTCTGACCTTCAGCTTCGGCTGGACACCCTGCATCGGACCGGTCCTCGCGACGGTTCTGGTGCTGGCCTCGAGCGGCAATCAGGTCCTCTATGGGGGCGCCATGATGATGATCTACACGCTGGGTCTCGCCGTCCCCTTCCTCCTGATCGCGGTCTTCACCGACGTGCTGCTGCGGACGTTCCGCAAGCTCAACAAGTACCTGCCCGTCCTCCGGATCGTCGGCGGCGTGCTGATCATCGCCATGGGCATCCTGTTGATGACCGACAATCTGAACGTGCTCTCGCGCCTGTTCCCGCCGCAATGACGGGAGAGTCGGCGCCCAGGGACCGGAGAGGTCCCGGAAAGGCTATGAAGGTGGTTGTGATGAGGATAATGAAATCAACCGGGAGACCGGCCTTGAGGATGACCGGCGTACTGCTGCTCGCGGGCGTCCTGGCACTGTCCGGCTGCGCCATGGCGACACCGACCGGCGCCATGCCGACGCCGACCGGCGCCATGCCGACGAAGGGAGTCTCCATGGAGGCGACGCCGACCGCGACTCCGGAGCCGGACGACAGGATGACCGAAAAGAACTTCGCCCTGATGTCGGTCGACGGGACCCCCGTGACGTTGAACGATACGGTGGGCAAGAAGGTCTACCTCAAGTTCTGGGCTTCGTGGTGCTCGATCTGCCTGGCAGGCATGTCGGAATTCGTCGAATTCAACGAAAGCAAGACCCTGTCGGAGGACATCGTCGTCCTGACCGTCGTCTCCCCCGGCAAGAGCGGCGAGAAGTCCGTCGAGGACTTCAAGACCTGGTTCGCGGGGCGGGGGTGGGACATCCCCGTGCTGCTGGATGACGGCGGCGATGTGGCAAGAGATTACGGGGTCCGGGGCTACCCGACTTCCGTGTTCATCGACTCGATGGGACGGATCGTGAAATCACAGCCCGGACATATGACCAACGCGGAAATCGACGAGATCCTCGCGTCGATGCAATAGAAAAGGAGATCCATCATGAAAGCCGATATCCGGCGATTCATCCTTCCCGTCCTGGCGGTGGCGGTCGTCGCCGTGCTGGTTCTTTCGGTCGCGTTCCCTGGGGCGGTCTCGTGGTTCAGGGGTCCGTCGCCGACCGCTCCCGAGACCGGGGGACGGTTTCCCGCAAACCCGAATCGGGTGATCGACTATTCCAAGGCAGAGCTTTCGGACATCTGGCTCGCCGGTGGGTGCTTCTGGGGCGTCGAAGCCTACCTGGCCAGGGTCCCTGGCGTCGCGGACGCGAGCGTCGGCTATGCGAACGGGACGACGGAGAAGCCGACCTACGAGGATGTGTGCTATCGGAACACCGGACACGCGGAAACGGTGCACGTCCGCTACGACCCTTCCCGCGTGGACCTCGAGACGCTGTTGACCGCCTTCTTCAAGACCTTCGACCCCACGCAGCAGAACCGTCAGGGCAATGATGTCGGGTCGCAGTACCGGTCCGGCATCTACTACAAGGAAGGGACGGACCTCGATGCAATCGAACGCGTCGTGGCGGAAATCCAGAAGCAGTACGACCAACCCGTCGTCACGGAAGTGCTTCCCCTGGACGACTACTACCCGGCGGAGGAATATCACCAGGACTACCTGGAGAAGAACCCGGACGGATACTGCCACGTGGACTTCTCCACGCTCGAGGATGATGCGCCCGTGACGGTCGATCCTTCGCTCTACGCGAAGCCCGATGACGAAACGCTCCGCAGGACCCTGACCGCCGCCCAGTACGCGGTCACCCAGGAGAACGATACGGAACACGCCTTCTCCAACGAATACTGGGACAACCACGAGCCGGGTCTCTACGTGGACGTCGCGACCGGCGAACCGATGTTCTCCTCGAAGGACAAGTACGATTCCGGCTGCGGGTGGCCCAGCTTCACGAAGCCGATCGACCCGCTGGTCGTGACCTACCGCGAGGATACGGCATTCGGGATGGTCCGCACGGAGGTGCGCAGCCGCGTGGGCGACTCGCATCTGGGCCATGTGTTCGAGGATGGCCCGAAGGACAAAGGGGGGCTGCGGTTCTGCATCAACAGCGCGTCGATCCGTTTCATCCCGCTGTCCGACATGGCGTCGGAAGGCTACGGAGACTTCGTTCGTGCTATCATGGACGCATGAGGACGGACACCGACCGGCGTGGAGGAACGATGGGGTACGGACTGCTCATCGTGGACGATGAACCACTGATCCGCCAGGGAATCGCACAGCTGCTCGATCGGGAAGCGCTTTCCCTCTCCGAGGTCCTCGAGGCCGCGGACGGGGTGGAGGCGCTTTCCCTCATCCGCGAGAAGCACCCCCGGATCGTGCTGGCCGACATCAGCATGCCCAGGATGGACGGTCTCTCCCTCGCCCGCGAGATCCAGCAGCTCGACCGCGAAATCCGCGTCGCGATCATCACCGGATTCGACTACTTCGATTATGCGGTCG
Organism: uncultured Oscillospiraceae bacterium; assembly: GCA_964579735.1. Lineage (GTDB taxonomy): Bacteria > Bacillota > Clostridia > Saccharofermentanales > UBA5734 > CAILLO01. The sequence goes on from CAZOHH010000113.1 coordinate 3,383, forward strand.
GCGCCCTGAAGGCCGGCGTGGCGGATTTCCTGCTGAAACCCGTCTCCCGCGCCGACGTCCACGCGCTGGTCAGCAGACTGGTGGCCGGGCTCGACGAAGACGAAGCCCGCCGAGCCGCGCTCGCCTCTCTCGCGGAGATTTCCCGGCTTGAAGGGGGCTCGGCCGTCGCGGACCCGGAATACAGGAGCCGGATCCGGCGCGCGATCGACGAGCACCTGTCCGACCCCGGCTTCTCCCTCGGCAGCCTCGCCCGTTCGGTCCATCTCAGCCCAGGCTACCTGAGCGGGCTCTACAAGGACTACTTCGGGATGCCCTTCCAGGACCACCTCGTCGCGCTCCGCCTGGAACGCGCGAAGATCCTGCTGCTCTCGACGAACCGCCGGGTCTACGAGGTAGCGGCGGAGGTCGGTTTCGACGACCCGAACTATTTCAGCAGCCGCTTCCGCAGGCAATACGGCCTGTCCCCGAACCAGTACCGCGACCAGGTCGCGGGAGCACGGCCATGAAACGAAAGCGCCCGCTGCCGCTGCGCACCCAGCTGCTCGCGTTCTTCCTTCCCGTCTCGATCGCCGTCGTCCTGCTGCTCGGTGCCGCCCTCTTCTACAGCGCCTCCCTGATTCTCAGCGAGGAGGCGGAGGACTCCACGGTCATGGCCATCGAGACGAGCGGCCATCAGCTCGAGATGTACATCGACGACCTGAAGGGGCTCTCCCTTCTGCTGGTCGAGAGTCCTGCCGTGGTCCGCTACTTCTCCGGGACCGGCGGATCGACGGAGGATCTGTCCGACATCGAAGCCCAGCTCGCCTCCATCCTCTCCGCGAATCCGGAGATCTGCTCCCTCTTCCTCATCGGGACGGACGGCCGCGTCGTCACGAACGAGAAAGGGCTCGACATGGCGGCCCTGGACGACCTGAAGTCGCAGGACTGGTACAAGGCCGCGCTCGGGGGCGGGATGCCCGTGCTGACCTCCGCGCGGATGCAGGAGTTCACCATGGACCGCGACTCCTGGGTGGTCTCGCTGGGACGGGAGTTGTCGGACGGCGCCGGACGGTCCGTCGGCATCCTGCGCATCGACCTGAAATACGATGCCCTCTCGGCCATCCTGAGCCGGCTCGACCTGGGCGTCCGCGGCACCGCGTTCCTCGTCGGCGCCGACGACCGGATGGTCTACCACCGGGACCCCTCCTATTTCACGGACGACGAGAAGCGGACGGACCTGCTCCGGAAACTGGACATGCCGGCGTCCGAACTTTCCCGTTCGGGTCTGTTGCTCCACGTTCACCCGCTGGCGAACGCGGACTGGCGGCTGGTCGGCCTGGCCTCGCTCGACGGCGTGGCGCGCATGCAGCGGGACATCGTCCTGGTGCTCTGGGGTCTCGGGTCCGTCCTGCTCCTGCTGGCGCTCGGCATCACGGGAGTCTTCGTCCGCAGCATCTCCGATCCCGTCCAGCGTCTGGAGCAGGCCATGGCGCAGGTGGAGATAGGGATGCCCGGCATGGCGTCGGCGCTGACCGGAGCGCTCGAGGAAGGACCCATGGGCAGCGCGGAGATCGCGGAACTGACACGGCACTTCCGGCGCATGCTCGAACGCATCCGGTCCCTCGTCGAGGAGATCCGGGACAAGGACGCCTCCCTGCATGCGGCCGAGCTGCAGACGCTCTACAGTCAGGTGAATCCGCATTTCCTCTACAACACGCTGGACACGATCGTCTGGCTGGCCGAACTTGGAGACCGCGAGCGCGTCGTCTCGACCTGCCAGTCCCTGGCCCGCTACCTGCGCCTGTCCCTGCACGGCGGGAGCAATCGGACGACCGTCCGGGAGGAGCTGGATCTGGTCCGGCAGTACCTGCTGATCCTGAAGGAGCGGTACGGAGACCGGCTGGACTTCAACGTCTCGGCCGACGAGTCCCTGCTCGACCTCGTCATTCCCGGCATCCTCCTGCAGCCCATCGTAGAGAACGCGATCCAGCACGGCGTCCGACTTCTCCCGAGCGGAGGGCGCGTCGACGTGTCCGCTGTTCCGGAAGGCGAATCGATCCTTCTGTCGGTCCATGACAACGGCCCCGGGTTCGACCCGTCGGTTCCCGTCCTCCGCTCGGAAGCGGACCGGTTCCGGGGCGTCGGTCTCCAGAACGTGTCCGAGCGCATCCGTCTCACGTACGGAGACGCCGGCGGGCTCTCGATCCGAAGCGCGCCCGGCGAGGGGACCACGGTCGAGCT
>CAZOHH010000114.1:0-5532 GCA_964579735.1 uncultured Oscillospiraceae bacterium
TCGGAAAAGCTTTGAATATGGATCCATGCGCGCCGTTGGAGCTTACGGTGGCGTTCGTGCATAATGTAGAAATCACCATAGGAGGTTCGACATGGGAGCGGAACACCCGAAAACCAATGCGATGCGGATGCTCGATGCAGCCGGAATCGCCTATGAATCGATCGAATACGAGGTCGACGAGAGCGATCTATCAGGGGAATCCGTGGCCAGGAAGGTCGGGGTGGATTCCGACCGGGTCTTCAAGACCCTCGTCCTTCGAAGCGATGCTGGCGACCACCTGGTCGCATGCGTACCGGTTTCCACTGAACTGGACCTCAAATCGCTCGCCTCGGCTTCCTGCCGCAAGTCCGTGGCCATGATCCCCGTCAAGGACCTGCTTTCCCTTACCGGCTACGTGCGTGGCGGCTGTTCTCCCGTCGGAATGAAGAAATCCTTTCCCACGTATTTCGATGAGACGGTTCTTCTTCACGAACGCATCGCCGTCAGTGCAGGCATCCGAGGTCTTCAGCTCCTGATCGCTCCCGAGGACCTCCTCCGTTTCGTCGGTGGAGTCTCCTGCGACATCGCACGATAGCGATACCTACTTCTCGATTCGAAGCGAAGCTTCCTTCGGGAGTGCCAGTTCGCAGGCGACTTCGATCGCTTTCAGAACACCGGCAGGAACGATGCAGACGACGTGCTTCAGGTGTACTGCCGACTCCGTGACTTTGTTCTTCCCGAATGCGCAGAAGATTTCCTTGTAGGCGTCGAGTTCCCCTTCCGCCGCGAGCGCCTCCGCCATCTTCACGACGTGTGCGCAGCCGGAATGAATCGTCACCGTCACCATCTGGCCATCTTCCGAAACAGCTTCGACATCGGTGTGGAATCCGCAGATTCCGGCATCTACGTGGACTTTCGCCATGGTACTACCTCCTTGGGGATCTCGACGAGAAGAGCAACGCCCACAGCAAGAGCGAAGCCAGCCAGGATATCGGGAGTATGATGCTGCTTGACCAGGACGGTCGAAACGCAGACGAGCAGACAGAACAGGAAGCTCAGCGTCTGTGAACGTTTCGCGTTGGGCTTCCAGCGATAGAGGTGGTAGAACGCCACGATCGAGTAGAAGACGTGGGTGCTTGGCAGACAGTTGTAGGGCGCGTCGTTGGCGTAGACGAATCGAAGAACATCAAGGAAAGCTCCACCTCCGATCAGTGTCGGTCGGTCCATATAGGTCGGATAGTAGTAGAAGACTGCGGTGGCTACGACCATGCCGACGAAGACAGTCCAGACAAGTCGGTAGTAGCGGTCGGACGGGTCGAAGAAGAGGACGACGACGCTGCCGATGACATAGAGGAAAAAGAGCAGGTAGGGCACGACGAAGACGGGAACCAGAGGAATCCATGCGTCGATGGGAGTATCGACGATGACCGGTACGAGTCCGCGCCCCATGTTGAACCGGTTCGTGAAGAGATATCCATAGGTTCCGAGGAGGAACAAGGAGAAGAACGCCAACCGACGGAGGAACTCCTTCAAGCCGAGCCTCATTCCATTCCTCCACCTACTGCCGCCAAGCGATTCGATTGTCTACTCGATGATTCTACTCCTAGCACCTGGGGGGGTGTCCGTATCCGAGGGTCCCGAATCGGTTCGCGCACGTGCTAGAATCAGCAGATAGAATCCTCATCATGATTGATCCGCTCGAAAGGAGCCCTTCATGAACTTCGACGCCATTCTCTCCGGCCTTCGCTCTGGCGTACCTGTACATATCCACGAATCCGACGGCCGCTCCGCCATGGTCCTTTCCGCGGAGAACTGGCTCGCCTCTCCTCTCCCAGGACTTCAACGGATCGTGCTCGCTTTCCCAGAGGAAGCGCTGATGGAACTGGAGATCCCCGTGCTGCACGAGTCCGTTGGGCACCGCAGTTTCCGCCGATTCTGTCCGTTGGTCCACGTAGAAGGTTCGGATGATGCCGCCGCAACCGTGCGGGCCATCCTTTCCGCCGACCGGTCGAACGCCTTCGTCACAGGCGGCTCCGTACTTCCCGTTCCCGTCACGCGAGAGGGAGTCCTCCGCAACATGACCGTCTTCGAAGCCGCCGTGGACCTCTGCCGTCTCGCAGGACTGCGTCCGGCAGCCGTGGTGGTTCGCGAGGAGGACTGCGAGGCATGCGCCATAGGAGCAACCGGAGCGACCTTGTCCCTGACGCTGGACGAGTCCATCGCCGCCATGCGCGACCACACCTCGTTGGTCGATGCGTCGGCCGATGCCGAGATGCCGACCTGGCACGGAGATTTCCGTATCCACACCTTCGTGGAGCGTTTCACTGGAAAGCATCATGTCGCCCTTGTGAAAGGCAAACTCGACCCCGATGAACCCACGCTGGTACGAGTGCACTCCGAATGTCTCACGGGTGACGCCTTCGCCTCCAAGCGCTGCGATTGCGGGCAGCAACTCGACAACGCCCTCGACCGCATCGAAGCGGATGGCAAGGGGGTCCTGCTCTACATGAGGCAGGAGGGTCGTGGGATCGGCCTGGTGAACAAGATCAAGGCCTATGCCCTTCAGGACAAGGGCAAGGACACCGTCGAAGCCAACGTCCTCCTTGGATTTCCGCCGGATATGCGCGAGTATGGCATCGGAGCGCAGATCCTCCGAGACCTCGGACTGCGACGCATCCGATTGCTTACGAACAATCCGTCGAAGATCGAGGGGCTTGCCGGGTATGGCCTCGACGTCGTCGAGCGCGTCCCGATCATTCTCCCGCCCAATCCGAGCAATACCTTCTATATGGATACGAAGAAGGACAAGATGGGGCATATCATCTAGACGGGAATTCCAGCTTGCCTCTTTCTATGGCGCGGGCTTGAATGCGCACTCGTCCAGGTGGTCGTCGACGACGCCGACCGCTTGAAGATAGCTGTATATGATCGTGCTTCCAACGAACTTGAAGCCTCGCCGCGCTAGGTCCTTTGAGATGCGGTCTGAAAGTTCCGTTTTCGCTGCCATGTCCGATTGGCGGTATATGCGGTGCACGACCGGTCTGTCTTCGACGAACGACCACAAGTAGCGGTCGAAGGAGCCGAACTCCTGCTGAACCTCAAGGAAATGGACGGCGTTGGTGATTGCAGACAGGACCTTCAGCCGGTTGCGGATGATGCCTTTGTCCTCGAGGAGCGTGGAAATCTTCTCCCCGTCATAGACCGCGACGAGCTTCGGGTCGAAGCCATCGAAGACCTCGCGGAACCGGTCGCGCTTATACAGTACGGTCGCCCAGCTCAGACCTGCCTGGAAGGCCTCTAGAACGAGGAACTCGAACAGGATCCGGTCGTCGTGGACCGGGCGGCCCCATTCCAGGTCGTGGTAACGGATCATCCTCTCGTCTTCGCCCGCCCAGGGACACCTTTTCATGTCTCTTCCCACTTTTCGCGCTTGTCCTTGCGGAAGCCTTTGACACGGGGTGAAAAGGCGAGCATCGCACCAAATCCGAGAAAGACGAGAGTGAAGACCAGTGAAACGAAGTCGAAGGAATCGGTCAGGGAGAGGACGAACAATGCGGTGCCGACGAGGATTCGCGCCCAGGTCAGCCACCAGGCGACGCGAAAGCCGCGGTATGCCAACCCATAGAGCATGAGGCTGATTCCGAGGCGCACGGCGAAAGTGACCCAGGGCGATATTTCCGCGGCGCTACCCGGAACCAATGCATCCAGGATGACGATCGTGATGCCGTTGACGATTTCGAGACCGAGCAGGGCGAGGAGAAGGTTTCGCGTGAAGCGGCGGTCCGCGGTGCGGTGCTCCGGTGTCCGTCCACCCTCCGACGCCAGCAAAGCGGCTTGTGCGGCCGCGGCCTGCAGGGGGGCGCGGGGAAGCTGTCCTCGCATTTCGCTCATTTCGACGTCTCCGGGACGTCGAAGACGTCGCGCTTCCCCTCGGGGTCGGCGGCCTGCCAGTCACTGCCGATGAGGTCCTTGTCCGAGATGGACGAGAAGGGCAGCTTCATGAACTTGCCCGTAGCCTCCACGGCGACTTCTCCGTTCTCCAACAGAATTTCGGCCTTGCCTTCGAAGATGCGGCGGGTATCGCGGGTCAATCGCCCCACGGAGACGACGTCGCAGTCCATCGGCACCGGCTTGCGATACCGCACGTTGAGCTCGACAGTCACCGCCCAGGTCTCGGGCTCGAGGAGATTGATCGTCCGGGCGATGGTCTCGTCGAGCAGCGCGGAAGCCATTCCGCCGTGGAGCCGTCCGGGATAGCCCTGGTGGTCCGGAAGCGGGGTGAACGTGCCGAGCACCTCTCCGTTGTCGAGTTCGTAGAAGCGCGCCTTGAGCCCGGAACGGTTGTCGAGGCCGCAGACCATGCAGTGGTGGGTGTTGTACTGCTTCTTCAGGACCTGTCGCTTCATATCCGGAACCCTCCGCCGTTTTCTGACAATATAGCAGAAGCCCGCGCGAATCGCACGGGCTCCCAGGTAAGTCGGGTGGACCCGGGTCTCAGCTGACGAGGAGCCGGTCGTCCACCGTGGCGAGGATCCGGTCGTTTCGCAGCGAATCCTTGTATTGGTCGATGCTGCGCATCCATACCAACTTCAGGTCGGAACCGTAATGGGCGACGACGGCCTCCGAGTCATACCACATGGAAGAGATGTAAAGCGGTTGCGGAAGGCCCTTCAGGATCTGGACGGTGCAGACGGTGAATCCACCATCCCGGGTGTCCTTCACCCATTGGATTCCTCCGGGTGGCGCAGGGAGCTGTCCGATGATCTCGCCGGTCGTACTGAACACGGACAGCAGCGTCGTTTCCTGCAGGCTTCCCTCCGAAGGTCGCGAGATGCAGAGGACCGTTCGGCCGTCGGAAAGGCGAGCCGCTCCCCGGACCCAGGATTGGGGCAGCTCGAGCGAATAGGACCAGACGGTCTCGCCGTCCGGATCCACGAAGTCGAGTGAGGCACCTGAGGCCTGATCGGGTAGATTATCGAGGCGGGTAGAACCGAACAGGAAGGTCCCCTCTCCGCCAGATAGTACCTGTACCGAATGCAGAGACGTCTTCTTGTCGATGTCCCTTGTCCAGACCTGCCCCAGGGAGCCGTCAAAGCCTGCGGCCCGGGAGAACGTCGCAAACGCGGAGCCGTCGCCAGCCGATGAGAAGTCATCCGTGCGCCAGGCGACGACGAGACCGAGCGGCGCGGCATAGGAGGCATCCATGAGATATTCGTAGCCACGGTTGCCGAGGACGACCTGTTTCGAAACGGTGCCGTCCTTCTCGATGCGGTTCAGGGAGACGTCGTTGTCGGGCGCCTCGCCTCCGTTTGCGGAAGGAACAGTTCCGGCACAGAGTACGGCACCCTCTGGAGTCGCGAAGATCTTCTCCAGCGCTCCGGCCGTGAAGACGCCGATGTCGGAGCTCCATTGCGGGTCACCAGCCGGGGAGAATCGGAGCAGGCGGTCGATCGTATCGGTGCCGGAAGTGTCCTTCGCGGTGCGAACGGCCACGGCGAAGCCATCGTCGCCGAAGACACACAGGCCGACCGCGTATCCGTGGAAGGCCTCCGA
>CAZOHH010000115.1:0-5523 GCA_964579735.1 uncultured Oscillospiraceae bacterium
AGTCGTCGCATGCTGGTCTCCAGCATCTCCCACGACCTGAAGACGCCCATGACCGCGATCCTCGGATATGTCGAAGGCCTGCGGGACGGGGTCGCGGATACGCCGGAGAAGCAGCGCAAGTACCTCGAGACCGTCCGCGTGAAGGCGGAGCTGGTCGACCGGATGATCGACGACCTCGTCTACTTCTCAAAACTCGAACTCGACCAGGTGCCCTACGACTTCGAACTCACGGACCCGTCGGAATACGTGGCGTCCTGCATCGAGGAGAACCGCGAAGGGTTCCGGCGCGACCGCATGGCGTTCACGCTGGAGGACAGGCTTCCGTCCGGCATCGAGCTCCGCATCGACCGGGGACGCATGAAGCGCGTCTTCCAGAACCTCTTCGAGAACGCGCGGAAATACCGGAAGGGGGACTCCGGATCCATCACCGTCGTCTTGCGGGAATCGACCGACCGGGTGCTCGTCGAGGTCCGGGACGAGGGGGTCGGCATCCCGAAGGACAGCATGCCGTATATCTTCGACCGCTTCTACCGTGCGGACGGTTCGCGCGGCACGGTCGGGGGGAGCGGACTGGGGCTTTCGATCGCCCGGCAGATCGTCGAGGACCACCAGGGCAGGATATGGGTCCGCAGCGAACAGGGCGAGGGCTCCACGTTCGTGGTCGCGCTGCCCCGTGCGGAGCGAGTCGAGCGGCCAACGGATACCAGGGAACGGGAGGGGAGCTGATGATGGAGAATTCGCGCCGCGTGTTGGTCGTCGAGGACGACCCCGTCATCGCCGAACTCCTGAAGGACTATCTGGAGGTCAGCGCCTTCGCCGTCGTCGTCTGCGCCGACGGTGCGAAGGGAATGGAAGTCGTCCGTGCCGGAGGGGTCGACCTGATCCTGCTGGACCTGATGCTTCCCGGAATCGACGGCTATGAAGTGCTTCGCCTGGCGCGGGAAGTCACCGACATCCCGATCCTGGTCGTCTCGGCGCGCCGCGAGGATATCGACAAGATACGGGCTTTCGGACTGGGCGCCGACGACTTCATCGCGAAGCCGTTCAGTCCCGGCGAACTCGTCGCCCGCGTGAAGGCGAACCTGTCCAGAGTGGACCGGTTGAAACACCGATTCGCCGGTCGCGAGGAGGAGAAGACGCTCACCGTGCGCGGGCTTTCGGTGCAGACCGAAGCCCGGCGCGTCTCCGTGCACGGCCGGGAGATCGCCATGGCCCAGAAGGAATACGACCTGCTTCTTTTCCTTTTGCGCCACCCCGACCGCGTGTACAGCAAGGACGAACTGTTCGAGAAGGTCTGGGGGCTCGACGCCAACGGGGACACGTCCACTGTCACGGTGCACGTCGCCCGCATCCGCGACAAGATCGAGACTCGACCCGAGGATGCGCAGTACATCGAGACCGTCTGGGGCGCGGGGTACCGATTCCGGGCATAGAAAGTCCCCCGGTCATGCCTGCCGGAGGCTCCGGTGCGCTGCGGCGACCCGGTCGAAGTCCATCTTCTCCACTTCGCGGTCATAGGTCACATAGCCGTTGACCTCGATCTCGACATCGGTCGTCTGCGTATAGATGGCTGCGGACAGCCCTTCTGCGACCAGAGGTTTCACTTCCCGTTCCAGCAGGGCTTCATACGCGTCGGTCAGCGCCTCGCGCGACGTGAATTTCCGGTAGCCATAATCCGGTGCGGAATTCCAGGAGTGACCCTCTATCCGAAGGTTGTAGCCGCCGAATTCGGACAGGACCGCCGCGCGCTTCCGCTCCGACCGGATCCGCGGCACCGGCTTGAAGTAGACGTGCCGGCTCGCGAAGTCCCCTGCGCCCTGGTCGTACCAACCGCTGGCGTGGTCCACGGGCCGTGTCGGGTCGTACTCCCGCAGCCATTCCGCCGCCGCGCGGGCGTCGAATTGGCCCCATCCCTCGTTGAAGGGCACCCATACCCCGATGCAGGGGAAGGTCTGGAGGTGGTCGATCATCTCCCGCAGTTCCCGGCGGTAGTCCTCGCGGGACGCGGGGTCCTGGCGCCCGGCGCCGCGGTAGTCGTGGTCGCGTCGGCGGGAACCGAACAGGATGTTCATCAGGGCGGTCGCGTCGCTCAAGCCCTTCGCGCCACTCGGCATGTCCTGCCACACGATCAGCCCACGGCGGTCGCACTCGGCATAATAGAGCGCCGGTTCGACCTTGATGTGCTTGCGCAGCATGTTGCATCCCAGGCGCTGGATGAGCTCCAGATCGAAGACCATGGCCTCGGCGGACGGTGGCGTGTACAGCCCATCCGGCCAGTAGCCCTGATCGAGCGGCCCGAACTGGAAGAGCGGCTGGCCATTGAGGCACAGGCGCGTGCGGCCTTGGGCGTCGTGCCCAAGTGCGAACGTGCGCAAGCCGAAATACCCCTCCACACGGTCCTCGCCCGCCTCTACGACCAAGTCGTAGAGGTGCGGTGAATCGGGACTCCAGAGCTTCGGCGAAGGGAGCTTCAGGAGGACATCCTCGACGTCATCCTCTGCGGTCTCCTGCGCGACGAGCTCGCCGGCATCGAAGGCACAGACGCGGATCCGCGATGTTCCGCCAGCCGGGAGACCCTTCCTGGGGGTTCCGACCCTGAGCACCTGGATGCGAACGGTGCCGGCTTCGGCATCGGGGGTGATCCGGAGGCCGGACACGTAGTCCTGCGGCACCGGCTCCAGCCAGACCGTCTGCCAGATACCGGATATGGCCGTGTACCAGATGCCCTCGGGCTTCAGCACCTGCTTGCCCCGTGACTGCCAATGCGCGTCGGTCGGGTCGAAGACCACCACGACGAGCTCGTTCTCCCCCGGTTGCAGCGCATCCGTGACGTCGAAGGCGAAGGGAAGGTACCCACCCCGGTGCGAGCCGACGGTGCGGCCATTGACGCGCACTTCCGCCTCCCAGTCCACCGCGCCGAAGTGCAGGAGGACGCGCCTCCCGCTCCAGCCGTCCGGAATGCGGAACGTGCGCCGGTACCAGAGCCGCTGATCCGGCAGGAGGGTGCGTTGGACGCCCGAGAGGACCGATTCGACCGGGAAGGGGACGAGGATCCTACCTTCCGGCTCCGGCAGCGTGGACTGGTCCTTCGGGGCCATGGCGTAGTCCCAGAGCCCGTTGAGGTTCAACCAATCGGGCCGCACGAGCTGCGGACGAGGGTACTCCCGCCAGGCGTTGTCCGGGGTGACGTCCTTGCCCCACTTGGTCATGAGTCCTGCGGTCTCCGTGCTGCTTTCCATGATTGCATGCCCTCCAATGCCGCTTCTTTCCCAACAGGCCCATTATGGTCCAACTCGAAGGGCAGGGGAAGGGCTTGCCGTACGCCCCCATGAGTCATAGACTTGAGGGACGAAGCAGGAGGTGCGACATGCTCTTCACGACGGGAACCAAGATTCTGTTCATGGGCGACTCCATCACCGACGCCGGACGCACGCAACCGGTGGGTGAAGGACTCTTCGGCCCCTACGGCGCCGGCTGGGTCAACCAGGTCGCGGGACTTCTCGGGGAATCCTATCCCGAGCGCCGGCTGCGGCTGGTCAACATGGGCACGTCGGGACATACGGTCCGGGACCTCGCCGAACGCTGGGACCGCGACGTCTTCCAGCAGAAACCGGACTGGGTCGTCGTCATGATCGGCACCAACGACGTCTGGCGCCAGTTCGACCTGCCGCTCCAGCCCGAAATCCACGTGCTCGAGGCCGAATACCGGGCCACGCTGGACCGGTTGGTGTCCGAGACGCTGCCCCGGGTGCGAGGGATGGTCCTCCTGACTCCCTTCTATCTCGAGTCGAACCGCACCGACGCCATGCGCGCCGCGATGGACCGCTACGGCGATATCGTGCGGGAGACCGCCGAACGCCACGGCACGCGCTTCGCCGACACGCAAGCCGCCATGGCTCCGCTGCTGGCGAACTACCACTCCTCCTACGTCTCCTGGGACCGCGTGCACCCCAGTGCGATCGGCCATATGGCCATCACCCGCGCCTTCCTCGACGCCGTCGAATTCCACTGGGGCGGCGAAGAGTGACACCCCGCTCATGAAGCGAAGAACCCGTTGGTTCTTGATCATCCCCGCCGTCGTGCTCGCCGCGGCATCGGGCTTCGTTGCCCTCGTCTACTTCGGCATCCTCTGGCCGAACGACCTTTTCGCGGCAGCCTACCCTGTCCGCGGCATCGACGTCTCGAACCACCAGAAGACCGTGGATTGGGTGGCCGTCTCCCGCGAGTCGGGTACCGACTTCGCTTTTCTCAAGGCCACCGAGGGCGACGACTACCGCGACAGATACTTCGCAACGAACTGGAAGTCCGCAAGGGAGGCCGGAATTCTCCGCGGTGCCTACCACTTCTTCACGACGGGCAGCTCCGGTGCGGAGCAGGCGGCGAACTTCATCGCCGTCGTCCCCGTCGAACCGGGAAGCCTGCCGCCCGTCGTCGACATCGAGACCGGCGGCATCGCGCCGGAGGATTTCCGCCGTGAACTCCAGACCTACCTCGACCTCGTCGAGGCGAACTACGGGCAGAAACCGGTCCTGTACACCGTCTACGCCCTTTACGACGAATACCTGAAGGGCGGATTCGAGGAGTATCCCCTCTGGATCCGGGACATCGTCAAGCCTCCCGCACTGGCCGGAGTCGGGGACTGGCTGTTCTGGCAGTACGGGAACCGAGGCAAGGTCGAAGGCATCGCAGGCTACGTGGACCGGAACGCCTTCGCCGGAACCCGGGCGGAACTCGAAGCCCTCTTGTCGAAGTAGTACGAAGGACCTCTACCGCGTGCCGATCCGAACGACTTCGTCGAAGACGGCTGTCTGCCGGCGCCACAGCACCCGGTCCTTGTGGACGTGGCCGAAGTACCAGGCGCCGTATTCCGTGGTCTTCTGCACCCAGTCGAGGAAGCACCCCAACTCGGCCTCGCGGGGGTCGTTCAACCCTCGAAGGGCCGTCGTCTCCTGGGGTGCGGTGTGCGTCAGGATGAAGTCGACCTTGTGCCCATGCGAAAGGAGATTCCGCCGTGCGGTCTCGTACTCCTCGGCGTTCGGCAGTTCTTCCGGCCACCAGGAACGACCCGGCGTCCTCCACGGCTTGTCCGGCGAATAGGCGCCGCCCATGGTGAAATACGTGCGGCCCTCGATCGTGAAGACCTGACCCCGCATGAGATGCAGCACGTTCGGAAGCACGCGGTGCACGCGGCCGCCGTTCCACTCCTCCTTGGGGAAGGTGGCGAGACGGTCGAAGTTCTCATGGTTTCCGTCGACGAACAGGAAGGTCACGCGCATTCGGCCGAGCTTCTCCAACGCCGCGCGCTCCTTCTCTCCGCCGTTGAAGACGAAGCCGAAGTCCCCGAGCACGAGGATGAAGTCCTCGCGCAGGGCCTCGCCGCGCAGTTTACGACGGATGGCTTCGACGCGGGTGAGGTCGCCGTGGGTATCGCCTGCAAGAAATATCATGCTCCCATTCTACGGTATCCGGAAGGAAAAGCGAGTCGAGAAGGGGCGGCATTTGTCCTTTGGCCGACATAGGTAT
>CAZOHH010000116.1:0-5515 GCA_964579735.1 uncultured Oscillospiraceae bacterium
CGATGATTTCGGGGATGATCTCGAAGACGTCCCCGACGATGGCGATGTCGGCCATCTGCATCATGGGGGTCTCGGGGTTCTTGTCGATGGCGATGATCATGTCGCAGGACTGCATGCCGACCAGATGCTGGATCTGCCCGGAGATGGAGCACGCCATGTAGACCTTGGCCTGGACGGTCTGGCCGGTCTGGCCGACCTGGTGCGCGTAGGGCACCCAGCCCGCGTCCACGGCCGCGCGGCTCGCGCCGACGGCTCCGCCGACCTTGACGGCCAGCCTGCGCAGGAGCTCGAAACCCTCGGGGCCCTTCATGCCGCGACCGCCGGAGATGATGATCTTGGCGTCGGCCAGGTTCACGGACGACTCGGAGCCGTGGAAGACCTCGACGATGCGCTTGATCTTCGACGCGTCGCTGTCGATCACGGGCTCGACGACGATTTCGCCGGTACGCGACGCATCGGGCTCGAGGGCCTTCATGACGCGGGGGCGCACGGTGGCCATCTGCGGGCGGTGGTTCGAGCAGCGGATGGTGGCCATGATGTTGCCGCCGAACGCGGGGCGGGTCTGGAGCAGGTCCCCGTTCTCGGGGTCGATGCCCAGTTCCGTGCAGTCGGCGGTCAGGCCGGAGCGGCTCATGACGGCCACGCGGGGAATCAGCGCCCGGCCGCGGGTGGTGGCGCCGCAGATCAGGATCTCGGGGGAGTACTTCTCGATCAGGCGGACCAGGACGCGGGCCTCGATCTCATCGGTGAAGCCGGCCATGCGCACATCGTCGACGACGAACACCTTGTCCGCGCCGAAGGCGAAAAGCGAGGAGGCCTCGGTGGCGACGCCGGAACCCAGCAGGACGACGGCGACCTTCGACCTGCGGGCGTCGGCCAGGGGCCGCGCGGCCCCGACCAGCTCGAGGGTGACGGGCTGGATCTTCCCGGAAAGGACCTCGGCGACGACCCAGACGTCGGAGAACTTCGACTTGTCGGACTCGTTCTGAATCAGCATGCTATCTCCTCCCGCCCACGACGGGGCGGTCGTTCGTCTTCGTCACAGGAGGCTCCGCAGGCGGAGCTCATGGACCAGGGCGTGGGCGTTCTCCTGGGCGGTGCCGATCATGACCTGCGTCACGGTGTTGCGGGGTGGAGGCGGCTGGGTCTTGACCACGCGGGTCGGCGAGCCGTTCAGTCCGATCAGGGACAGCTCGGTTCCGATGTCGTCGGGGTGCCAGACGGGAATCTCGGCCTTGCCCGCCGCCATGCGGCCGCGCAGCGAGGGGATCCGGGGAGAGTTGATGTCCTTCACGACCGTCAGCACCGCGGGGAAGTCCAGGTCGCAGACGTCGTAGCCGTCCTCGTGCATGCGCTGGACGCGGATGCCCTGGGCGGAGGCGTCGACGACCTTCATGACGTAGGTCGCCTGCAGCCAGTCGAGGTGCGCCGCGATGCCGGGGCCGACCTGCGCCGTGTCCCCGTCTATGGCCTGCTTGCCGCAGATCACGAGGTCCACGTCGCCGATCTTCTCGATGGCCTTCGACAGCACGTAGCTGGTGGCCCAGGTGTCGGAGCCGCCGAACGCCCGGTCGGACAGGAGGATCCCGCGGTCCGCGCCGGCGGAGATGCATTCGCGCAGGGCGAGGTTGGCCTTCTCCGGGCCCATGGACAGCACGATCACCTCGCCGCCGAACTTCTCGCGCAGCTGGACGGCCTCCTCCACGGCGTAGGTGTCGAAGGGGTTCAGGATCGCCTCGAGGCCCTCGCGGATGATGCGCTTGGTCTCGGGGTCGATCTTCGCGTTGTTGGTCGCGGGGACCTGCTTGACGCAGACGACGATCTTCATGGAATCCTCCTTGGGGTCAGACCCAGGTGTCGGTGATCAGGTGGTACTGCGTCTTGAAGCCAAGCAGCGACAGGTAGACGCCGCAGGCGGGATAGAGGCGGTGCAGTTCCTTCAGGGTCTCGATCGGGTCGAAGGCGGTGTCCTCGGGGATCGTGTAGCCGACGGCGTCGGACAGGAGGTGCAGCTTCTTGCTCATCCAGGCCTCGACGACCACGGGGACGTCCGGGTACTTCGCGAGCAGGGCATCGACCTGGGCGTTGCGCTCGATCAGCGGCTGGGTGATGACGAACGTGGCACCGGCGGCCATCTTGCGCTCCATCTTGGCGAACTCGTGCTCCGCCGGCTCGTAGGGGTTGAACGCGACGCCGAGGACGAAGTCGCCGGGGTACTTCTCCCCGATGTACTTCAGCAGCTCGACGGAGGTGACGGACTCGACGCCGGTCGCGCCGATGTCGGACGGCTCGAGCTTGGGCAGGCGGTCCGAACCGTCTCCCGTGATGACCAGCAGGTAGATGATGCCCTTGGCCTTGCAGGTGTCGAGGATCTCATGCAGGTTGGCCTTGGAGTGGAACGTGTTCAGGTGGATCATCACCTGCTCGGGGTTCACGGGGAGGTCCAGCTCGGCGATCATCTCGGTGCCCTGGAACGCGAGGTGGCCCATGGCGTTGTCCGTGATGCAGGCGCAGTAGCCGCTGTCCATGACCCGGGTGTACTTCTCGGCGAAGGTCGCGAGGTCGGCGTCGAGCTTCTCGGAGTCCTGCTTCGGCGGGAGGATCTCGACGTGATAGATCTTGTTCTGGATGTGGTGCTTCATCTTCTTCAGACCTCCAGTTCGCCTTCACGGAATTTCGTGATGTAGTTCATGCAGAAATCGTCGATGCCGAGGAGGGCCTCCGACGCGTAGAGGAAGGTCATGAGCTTCTTGTCGAGCGGGTCGAGGATCGCGCCGTCCATGCCGGCCGCCATGGCGGCGACGAGGAAGGCCTGGTTCATGACCTTGCGCGCGGGGATGCCGAAGGAGATGTTGCTCAGGCCGCAGGCGATGTGGACTTCCGGGTACTCCTGCTTGACCGTGCGGATCGTGTCGAGGGCGACGTTGCCGTAGTGCGAGCCGGTGCCGACCGGGCGGATCATCGGGTCGATGAAGATGTCGTCGAGGGCCACGCCGGCGCCGGTCAGCTCCTTGATCAGGTTGCGGGCGATTCCGACGCGGTCGGCGGCGGTCTCGGGCATGCCGCGGTCGTCCATGCAGAGGGCGATGACACTGGCCTTGTAGTTCACGATGAGCGGCAGGATGGTGTCGAGACGCTCCTTCTCGCCGGTCACGGAGTTGACGATGGGCTTGCCGTTGCGGTTGGCCTTCAGGCCGACGAGCATGGCCTTCGCGCTGGGGGAGTCGATCGCGAGGGGGGTCTTCACGGTCTCCTGGATGGTCTCGATCAGCCACTGCAGGATCTCGAGCTCGTTCTCGTAGAACATTCCCGCGTTGACGTCGAGGTAGCAGGCCCCGGCTTCGGTCTGACGCTTCGCGAGGTCGACGATGGTCGCCGTGTCGCGGCATTCCATGGCGGGCCGGATCGCCTTGAGGGTACTGTTGATCTTTTCGCCGATGATGATCATGTCGATCCTCCTTGAAATGGGCAGAAACCTGCCCGAGTGGGTTCAATCAGGCTGATTGTAGAAGATTTTTCCGTCCGTGGGAATGGATTTGGCGGAACTGCATAAGGGAGTTCAAAGAAATGGGGGGTTCATTGCATGGGTGCGGAAATGGGGTTACCCGGAGGGTAGCGTCAGGTCCCGGAGTCGCGAAATCATGTAGGGTGGTAGCGACAGGATTCCGTTCTCGAAGCCGAAATTCTTCCGGGAGACCCTCACGCAGATCTCCGGGTAGTATTTTTCACGGTATACGCCAAGACTCTTCGACTTCACGTTGTCTGCGGATTTGATCTCGACGGGTACGATTCGGGTGCCGCTCTGCACGAGGAAATCGATTTCCGCCGAATTTCCGGATTGCCAATAATGGGCGGGTTCATCCGTATGCGCGATGTGTTCCTGAAGGAAGAAATTCTCCCAAAGAGCCCCCTTGAATTCCTGGAACGCGCCGGCACGCCCCAGGATGGCGGATGCGGGAAGGTGCGCCATCCTTCGTAGGACTCCGACATCGTGGCAGAAGAGCTTGAAGAACGAGCGGTCCGCATAGGCCATCAGCGGAAGAGCCGGCTTCTCGACCCGTTGGACCCGATGGACCATTCCGGCATTGCACAACCATTGGAGCGCATTCTCGAATTCTCTGGCCCGCGCTCCGTCCGAGATCTCCTTGAAAAGGAATCGTCCATGAGGTTTTGAAAGATGCGCGGGAATCGATGCCCAGACCATGCCGACCTTCGGGATCTCCGTCTTGGGCGCATGTTTCAGGAAATCGCTCTCGTAGAGCGCCAGGAGCCCACCGAGCACTTGATTCGTCTTCTCCTCATCGGATGTGGAGAGCCACGTCTTGACCGCTTCCGGCATCCCGCCGCAGATGAGATAGGATGTCACAAGATTCCCAAGCCGGGAGTCCACGACTTCCGGAACCCGCTCTCCCAACCGGACGGTCGAAAGGAATTCGCAGAGACCTTTCTCACCAGCTGCCCGGAGAAACTCGTCGAAATCGAGAGGGCGAAGCGTCAGGATATCGACCTTCCCAACCGGATAGGAAGTCGGCCTGGCCATCTGCACGCCCAGGAGCGATCCGGCGACGGCAATCGGATAGCCGGGTATTTTTTCCTGAAAGTACTTGAGGGAGGTGAGCGCTTTACCACAAAGCTGGACTTCATCGAGGACGACGAAGCAGTTCCCCTCGAGCAGCGGCAAGCCGGCCAGCAGGGACAATTCCTTGAGGATCCGGGCCGGGTCGAGGTCCTGCTCGAAGATC
This sequence comes from uncultured Oscillospiraceae bacterium, assembly GCA_964579735.1. Classification (GTDB taxonomy): domain Bacteria; phylum Bacillota; class Clostridia; order Saccharofermentanales; family UBA5734; genus CAILLO01. Next base: position 4,743 of record CAZOHH010000116.1, read on the forward strand.
GCAGCCAGTCGTGGGGTGTCTTCGAAATTGAAGTAGGCCGTGCCCGGAAAACACTCTTCTCCAAAGCGCTTCAGGAGCCAGGTCTTCCCGGATTGGCGGACACCTTCCAGCATCAAAGGTTTTCGCGTTGGAGATTCCTTCCAGCGGACAAGGTCGGCCATCAATCGTCGGTCCATCGCACATTCTCCTTCCGGGATCTTCTTCCGACAATCTCATTCGTGCCTTTTACGTGCAATTTATCACGTTATTCATATGAATAGTGTGTAAATTATCACACTATCGGCACGTATAGCGTACTTCGCCCCCTTGCGGATGTCAATTCACCCTCCCCCCAGGCTCCTCCGCGTCGCCGCGACCACGGCCCCCGCGACGTCGGCCACGCCTGCCGTCCGCACGGCGAGGGCGCATTCATGCAGCGTCGTGCCCGTCGTCAGCACGTCGTCGACGACGAGAATCCGCCGGCCGCGCAGGCGTTCGGGAGCGCTTACGGCGAAGGCGCCGCGAAGGTTGTCGCGCCGGGCTTCGGGCGACTCCTCGAGGCTCTGCACGCGGGTGGCGCGGGTGCGCTCGAGGGCGGAGGACAGGTCGTCGATCCGGAGCTCCCGTGCGACGGTGCGGGCGACGAGTCCCGCCTGGTTGTAGCCGCGTTCGCGGAGGCGCGTGGGATGCAGCGGCACGGCGGCGACGGAGTCCCAGAGGAGTCCCCGCTCGGCCGAGGTCCGCCGAACGGCATCGGCGAGGAGGAGTCCGAGGGCGTCCGCGACGTGGCCCGC
>CAZOHH010000117.1:0-5328 GCA_964579735.1 uncultured Oscillospiraceae bacterium
CTTGCTGCTTCGCACGGCCTTGCACTCTTCTACATCTCTCGAAACTCGGGTTATAGCACAGGAGGCTGTGGCTTCCGGGAGAGAAGCACTCAGTAGATTTCGCCCGAATCGAGCCCCGCGGAGATCTCAGCCGCGAGGTCGTACAGCCAACCATACCTCTCGGCCATGCGCAGCATCGTGAACTTGGGGTTCACTTCCTTGCCGAAGGCAATCGCGTCATAGGCATCCTGAACGGAGTATCCGAGCTGGCCGGGTCGCACCGGACCTCCCATATCCGTGATCATGTGGACCGCCGCGGGAACGAGGTCCCGGAACCCCCGGACGGTCTCGTATCCGAAGCTTTCCATTGCCAGGCCGATGCGGCGCTTCTGCTTCTCCCAGGCTTCGCCCGTCGGCGGCTCGGAGGGGTTGCCCGCGATCGCGGCGTCCGCGAGGGGTCCATACACGCGCCGCACTTCGGCTTCCCAGACCCGAGCCGACATCGTGGGGCGCTGGGCAGGGAGCCCGCCGTCTCCGAACATGCGCAGATACAGGGTCATCCCGACCAGTGTTCCGATTCCGACCTTGTCGCCGTGGAGGCTTCCGGTGCGGTGGGCCTGGATATCGCGCATCTCGAGAAGGTGGGAGACGTGGTGGTCGCCGCCGGAGGCGGGGCGGGAATTGCCCATCAGCTGCATCGCGATGCCGGTCAGCGCCAGCACGTCGCACAGTACGCCTGCGGCGGCCGGCTCCTGGCGCGCCAGTGCTCCGGCGAGGGCGATGCACTCCTGCACGGCCTTGTCGACGAGAGCGGCGATGAGTGCGCAGTAGTCCTCGTCGAGCGTTTCGTGCGCGATCCTCCAGTCCAGCAGCGCGGTGGTCTTGGCGAGCACATCGCCGAAACCGGCTGCAGTCATGCGGCGAGGCGCCGCGGCGAGGACATCCGGGTCCGCGAAGATGGCGAGGGGGGCCTTTCCGGGGTAGGTCCTCTTGAAGCCATTGACGATCAGAGGCGTCACCGACGAGGCGAATCCGTCGACGGAAGCCGCCGTCGCGAAGGCCGCGAAGGGAAGTCCGGCTCGGAGCGCGCTGTAGCGGGTGATGTCCGTGATCGTCCCGCTGCCGGCGGAGACGAGAAAGGAAGGGCCGAACGCCGCGGCCGCGAGGGCGCTGCCCAGGGCGTGTTCGTCGGCGTGGAGGTCGTCCCGCTGGAAGACGAAGGGGACGGGGTCGAAGGAGGCGAGACCCTCCATGAGATCATCGCCGCAGACGGACCAGGTGTTGCGGTCGAAGAGGACGAGCGGGCGCCCTGCGAAATCGAGGGAGCGGAGGGTGTCGGACATGCCGGAGGCGACGCCGGGGCGGGTCTCGAGGACCTTCGTACGGACCCCGTGGGTGCGTCCGCAGGAAGGGCATTCGAAGCTGCGGCCAAGCAGACTCTGGGTGATCTCGGACGCGGTCATGGAAGGCCAGGCTGTGGTATCGGGAACGAACGTCATGGGGTCCTCCTCCGAAGAAAACAAAACCATTTCCTTCTCCTTCTGGATAGTAGCATCTTCCGCGCATGCGAAACAATGGTATCTTCAAATCGGAATACATTCCGAGTGGAGGGTGGAGCATGATTCGAGGTGGAAGACTGGTGCGATCAGGGGACCTCGCGGCCATCGGGCGCATAGAGACCTGGCTGCTCGACATGGATGGGACGGTGACCCTCGGCGAGAAGGCGCTGCCGGGCGCGGACGAGTTCTTCGCGGCGCTCGCCCTTCGCGACCCGATCCCGCAGCATGTGTTCGTGACGAACAATTCCTCGCACGGGACGGACCATTACCTTCGCCGTCTCGCCCGAGCCGGCCTCCCCGCCACCCGGCTGCAGGTCGTGACGTCCACCGACGCGTTGGCGAGCTGGTTCCGCAACGCGCCGTCCTGCGCTGGAAGGCCGCCGGTGCTGTACCCGGTCGGGACAAAGGATTTCGAGGCGGAACTCGTTGCCGCAGGCTGCTCGCTGGTCCACGAAAAGGGACAGGCCGTCGACTTCGTCGCCGTTGGCTTCGACACGACGCTGACCTACGCGAAGCTCGACGCGGCCTGCGACTACATCCGGTCCGGCACTCCCTACGCCGCCGCGAACCCGGATCGCGTGTGCCCGCTCGAGGGCGGCCGCGTGTTGCCGGACTGCGGCTGCATCCTGGCTTTCCTTAGGACCTGCACCGACACCGAACCCATCGTCGTCGTGGGCAAGCCTTCTACGGCCATGGTCGACGCGCTGGTATCCGACCGCGGTCTCGACCGCCGGTTCGTCGCCATGGTCGGGGATCGGGTCTATACCGACCTCGCCGTCGCGCGGAATGCGGGAATCCTCTGCGTGGCCGTGCTGTCCGGGGAGGCGACGCTCGCGGAGATCGAAGAATCGGGCGTCGACCCGGATCTGATCGTCGACGGAATCGGGGATCTCGCGGCCCTATTGTAATCCTGAATTTTCATAGTATGATGCTGCGTGAGGGTTTTGCAGTTGATTCGCCACTTTCGGTCGAGAAAACGCTCGACTGACGTAACGAAAGGACAGTGCATGGACCAGAAACGCCATTCTCCCCACCACCGGCCATTTCGCGGCACGTACGTCCCGCTGCTTGCCGTGGGCATTGCCTTCACGGTCGCCGCCGGGGTTTTCGGATACTTGCTCGCCACATCGCGGGACGCTGAAATGCTGTCGCAGAACCAGACCGCCGTGGACGCCGCCCACTATCATGTACTTGCCGCGATGGACGAATCCCTGAGCCAGCGCATCGAGCGGATCAACGTAGAACAGCAGGCACTCGAACAGGCCAAGGTGATCAGCCGGCTTCAGGGCGAAATCGACAGCGTGCAGAAGACCGTCGTCGACGCCCTGACGTAATCCGTCCTTTTTCCGGTTTCAAATCCCCGGCCGCTGTGGTTCAATGGAGGTATCCGCCCGACAGGACGGAAGTCTTCAAGCGTCCGGCACCGAACCCGGAGAAACGAGGTTGCCCCATGGATGGCTTCGCCACGGTCCTTGCGATCCTCATCGGCCTGATCGTCCTCTATGTGCTTCTTGGCGTCCGCATCATCCCGAACAACAAGATCGCCATCATCGAGAAATGGTGGTCCCTCAAGGGCTCGCTCGATGAGCAGATCATCGCCTTGAAGGGCGAGGCGGGCTACCAGCCGCAGATCATCCGCGGCGGATTCCACCTGCTGACCCCCTTGATGTACAAGGTCCACATGTGTCCGCTCGTCACGGTTCCCCAGGGCCAGATCGCCTATGTCTTCGCCCGCGACGGTCAGCCGCTGGAACCCATCCAGACGCTGGGCAAGGTGATTCGGGAAGGCAGCAACTTCCAGAACGCCCGCGGATTCCTCACGAACGGCGGCCAGAAGGGTCCGCAGCGCGGCATCATCCGCGAGGGCACCTACGCCTTCAACCTCGCGCTCTTCATCATCATCACCGAGGACCGCAACTACAGCCTGCCGATGGGCACCGCCGTCGAGGAAGGTTCGATCCAGAAGATGGCCGTGCTCCTCAAGGAACGCGACGGCTTCAAGCCCATCGTCATCAAGGGCAACGAGGACCGCGTCGGCATCGTGACGGTCCATGACGGTCTCTCGCTGAACCGTGAGGACATCATCGCTCCGGCGGTCGGAGACGACCCTGCGAAGCCGGAGACCTACCACAACAACTTCCAGGATCCGGAGAAGTTCCTCAAGGCCGGCGGTTATCGCGGCCGCCAATACCAGGTCCTCGTCGAGGGCACGTACTTCATCAACCGCTTCTTCGCCACGGTGGAGCTCATCGACAAGACCGTGATCGAGGTCGGCTACGTCGGCGTCGTCGTCTCCTATATCGGCCCCCGCGGAGTGGACTCGACGGGCGACGACTACAAGCACGGCGAGCTGGTCGAGAAGGGGTCGCGCGGCGTCTGGAGAGAGCCCATGATGCCCGGCAAGTACGCCTTCAACACCTATGCCGGCAAGATCGTCCGCGTCCCGACCACCAACATCATCCTCAAGTGGATCAGCAACCAGGCCGGGTCCCACCTGTTCGACGAGAACCTGACCGAGGTCAGCCTGATCACCAAGGACGCCTTCGAGCCGTCCCTGCCGCTGTCGGTCGTCATGCACATCGACTACAAGAAGGCACCGCTCGTGATCCAGCGCTTCGGCGACATCAAGATGCTCGTCGACCAGACGCTCGACCCCATGGTCTCCGCCTACTTCAAGAACATCGGCCAGACCAAGACCCTGATCCAGATCATCCAGGAACGGTCCGAGATCCAGGACAACTCCTCGCGGGAGATGAAGCTCAAGTTCGAGCACTACAACCTCGAGCTCGAGGAAGTCCTGATCGGCACCCCCGCGGCATCCGCGAACGACAACAAGATCGAGATCATCCTGACCCAGCTGCGCGACCGGCAGATCGCCGTCGAGCGCATCGAGACCTATACGCAGCAGGAGCGCGCGGCCGGCAAGGAAAAGGAGCTCCGCGAGGCCGAGGCCAAGGCGAAGCAGCAGACCGTGCTGACCGAGTCCGACATCAACATCGCGATCCAGGGAAACCAAGGCAAGGCCGACTACCAGCGCTCGCTGCAGGATGCGGCGAAGATCAAGGCGATTGCGGAAGCGGAAGCCGAGAAGGAGGCCCGCGTCGGCATCGGCAAGGCCATCGCGATCGAGGAGCAGGTCAAGGCCTACGGCGGCCCGCAGTACCAGGTCGTCCAGGACGTGATGACCAAGTTCACGGCCGCGATCCAGGCGTCGAAGATCGACATCGTCCCGAAGACGGTCGTCAACATGGGCGGCGGACAGGGGCAGGGGATGGGCAGTTCGGTCAACGCCTTCGAGATGCTGCTCGGCCTGCTGATCAGCAACAAGCTGGGCGTCGACTTCACCGGCGGCGGCGAAGCCGTCGAGGACCCGCGCGTGAAGGCGATCAAGACCTCGATCATGAAGGCCATGGAGCAGGAAGGGACGAAGCCGGAGGTCTAGGCGCCCGATTCTACGAATGCCCGGACGAGTGCCGGGTCGCGAAATGAGTCCCGGCGCTCATGAGGAGTTTGTTGCGGTACATGGCGTCCTCGGCAGTCGTGAAGATCTCGCGGAAAGGGGTCTCGGACTGCAGCTTCGTTCCGTGGCCGAAGGCGACGGAGACGTCGAACGGGCCGAGGGTCTCGACCTCGAGTTCGTTCTGGATGCGAAGGATCAGACGCTCCGCGGCGACGGGTTCGGTCCTCGGCAGCAGGATGGCGAACTCGTCTCCGCCGAGGCGGGCGACGATGTCGTCGGAGCGGCATTCCGCGCGGAGAATGGCCGCCACCTTGCGGAGCAGGAGGTCCC
>CAZOHH010000118.1:0-5287 GCA_964579735.1 uncultured Oscillospiraceae bacterium
GCGCCACTGCCGTATCCTTTTCCGCCAGCATCTTCGCCACCTCCTTCTTTTCCCCACGATACGAACTTCGAGTGCGTCTGTCAAATCCTCGAATCGAGACAGCGGACCGCTCGAATCCCCCTCATAGCCCTTCGATTTCCCTCAGGAAATTCTTCCTGCGTCGATTCGCGTCCTTCAATTCACCGAAAAGCCTCCGCCAGTCGTCCGCAAGCCCTCGCTTCACCAGAATGGTCTTGATTTCCTTAAGCGTCGCCGCCGCGCTCCGGTAATGCACGTCGGTACTTCGACGGATTGAAGAGTGGACTTCACGCCAGTACAACTCCAGAATCTCCTTCGGGAAATCCGTTGCGAGGAGTCGGCTGTACCGATGCCCGCTATCGACGGTCGACCAGACATGTTCCTCGTTTTCGTGGACGATGCAATCCAAAGCCGCCCTTCGATTCCCCTGATCCAGGCAGATATCCAGATATACCGTCAGACTCTTCTTCTTCACGCTTTGCAGCAAGTCGCCTTCGTCCTTCTGCCACTCCTCCTGCGAGAACTCCTGCCGGCATTGCTCGTACCATTTCCTTGCGGACTCATCGCTACATGTCGCCATCAACAGGCGAAGCATGGCCTTACGACCCGCGGCATCGCCCTTCCGCGAGAACCGCTCGTACATCAGCTCCGCGATGCAGTCCTGGTCTCTTCGTTCCTTCAACGCTGCGTCGAAGAGTCTCTGTATAGAGGCGTCGTCCTCGGCCTTTTCGAATCGGTCGAACAGATACCGGTAGAGGCCGTCCAGCCTGCCCATGCCCTGCCTGAGACCATTCAGAGCGGTCTCCAATGCGGCCGCGTTCTCACCGAGTTCGTCCTGGCAGACGGCTAGGTCCAGGTGATCTTCGCCGTAGACGAGGTTCGCCTTCCGAATGGCGAGCGACTTGCCGCGATCTCCCAGCTCCCACAGGATCGAAGCCGCCTCGCTCTGGTAGTAGCTGCTTCCACACAGGGCCAGGCGTTCCGCGAAATACCGACGCTCTTCCGGAGCCTTGCAGAGTTCTTCCGCCCCGTCCGCCAGCTGATCCGTGAAACCGCTGTTGTCGCGACCAATCTCAACCAGCATTCCGTCCACGACGACTTTACGGAAAGACCAGTCGATTCGGCTCTTCTGCACCAACTTCGAGACCTCATCCAGTTCGTAGTCGACGTCGCCTTCTTCCTCGTCGCTGTACCCATCGAAGGAGTCGGCCTCGTCGATGAGCCTCTGCGCCTTCCCCCAGATCTTGAGAAGCAGATTCCCATCGATCAGCTCCTGGTCCACAGGGGCAGACCCCTTCCTGCAGTATTCGAGGATCGTCTGTTCGGCCTCCGGGTGCATCAACACGATGCGATCGATCAAAGCGACCAGTCTCCTTTTGTCCAATTTCCCAACCAGTAGCCGAAACACAGGCTCATCCATACGACGCACCTCCCCTCACCACGCAATCTGGTCTGCGTCCGCATCGAGTAGTTCGACCAATCGGATATCGTCACGTTCGGCGGCATAGCGTTGCGCCCCTTCGGTGAAGCCACTCCTGCTGAACAGGATATAGTGTCGAGAAACCGCAGGAAACAGTTGGCCTTTCCGTTCGAGATCCTGTATCACGCCAATATCGGTTCGCTCATTGCGCCATTTGGCTTCGCCGAATACGAGAAAATTCGTCCCCACGCCCAACAAGTCGATTCCCTCTTTCCGCCGGTCCACTGCGTTGTTGCCCCACCAGCGACCACGTGCCGTCACGAGGCCCGGTAATTCGCCATTCTGGTTCCATCGGTCGAAATAGTCGAAGAAGATCCGTTCGAATCCCTGACCCATGAAAGAAGACAGAGCGGGAGCGACAATCTGGTCGTAGACTTTAGAACCCAGCCCGGACACGATGGCATCCATATTCGGCATGACGAAGCGGTACCAGAATCTGAAGCAGCCATCCTCGATTCGGTAGACGACTTTCTTGCTTCCCGGACTCAGCATCGGCTGTTCCTTTTCCGTGATGCCAAGGTCGCATAAAGCCTCGAGATATCGGCTCAACGCGCCGGACTGTATGTGGATTTTCGTACATATCTCGTTGTACCTGCTGGCGCCGTTGGCGATGGCATCCAGGATGTCGTTGTAGACGCGCGGTTCGCGCAGTTCCTGTTTGAGCAGGTTGGACGGCTCTTCGAACAGTCTGCCTTTGCCACTCAGGAACAAGCCGGTCAGGTTGTCTGCCAGGGAGTGCGACGGGTCCACGAAACTCAGGTATTCAGCGACTCCACCGGTCGCCGCATGCAGAATGGCGGCATCTTCCATCGACATGGCGGACAGGAAGGATCGTGTTTCGAAAAAGGTGAACGGGCTGAGGCGAACCTGTGCGGTTCGACGACCGTAGAGTGGGCTTTTCGCCCCCAACACCTGACGTTCCATGAAACTCATGGAGGAACCACATAGAATCAGATGCAACCGGGTATTCTGCCACTCATGGTCGCAGTACCGTTGCAGGAGGGAAGAAATCTCAGGTGCTGCGGCAGCGAGGTATGGAAACTCGTCGATGATGAATACAAGGGGACTGCTTCGAGCATATTCGCCAAGAAAGTCGAACAAAGTCTCGAAGCTACGGAACGAGCTTTGCCCGGCCTGCCCTGTGAATTTGTGGACGGCTTTCGACATGGACTCCAGATTGGTCGAGGCGCCAGCTTCGAGCCCGGTGAAGAAGACGGCTGGTTTGTTCTCGACGTATTTTCTGATCAACCACGTTTTTCCGATCCGACGTCGTCCGTAGATGACGCTGAACTCGAAGCGACGGCTGTTGAATTGCTCCTCCAGACTTTTCAGCTCCTGGGATCTGCCGATGAAATCCATCACGATGCACCTCGATCGATCAATGGAGGAAACTCTTCCGCAACCTGCAAGGTGAAGATAACTTAGTATACCACGTTCTAGCAGAACGTGTGCTAGCGGCGCGTCAAGTCATCCAAGCGATGCACCTCCCTCACCACGCGATTTCGCCTTAGCCCGGGTATTCCTCGATCCCGCGCACGTTGCGCGGGTGCACCCCGCTTCTTTGCGCCACATCCATCACCGCCCGCTCGACGCGGTCGTACGCGCTACTCGGAGACGTCAGCCGCCGCATAGCCGTCGCGACATGCGCTACACCCACTTCTCTGGCGGGAGCTGGAGATGCGTCCCAAGGATGCTACGGACCCGAATCATGCAGACTCAACAAGATGGGGAATCCTCTTCGAATAGGGGAGGGGGCACACTCGTCGCGCATGCTTTCCCCTCGAAAAGATGCAGACGTTTCGATGTCGTTGCCTCGGGTTCCTTGCTTGGAATCAACTACAAGGAAGTGCCATCGTTTCCTGTCGGTTATGTGGAGCACCTCGATATGCATTCGCTCGATTTCGAAAAGTCACGCCTGCCTTGCACGAAACGATGATGGACTACAAGAAATTCCAGTACAGCCTCGTCGAAAGTCGCGGATCTTCCAGAAAATTCGCGGGTAGCCTGTTGTGGCTCTATGACGCCGGTATCATCGATGGGAATCTCGGCATCTACAAAGGTGCGGTCTATGAGAACATCGTTGCGGATATGTTCGCCAAGTCCGGAAAGAAGCTCTATTACTTCGAGTACAATTCCCAGCTCGAGATCGATTTCTTCATCCGCTATCTGGGAATCGCAACCGCCGTGGAAGTGGAATCCGCTGATACCTGATCGGCGGCATCTGGCTCCTCGTGCTGTTGTCCACCGAGGGTACGAGTGAGGTAAACTGGTACGGACTCGACCCGAAAGCGTGATCCGTCCAGCCGGGGGAGGAAGAGGGAGTGCATATGAGAGGCAGAGAACCAGAGAAAATCGAATGGCAAGGAACGATCGTTTCCGTCCAACCGCGCACGACCGTGTGGCGGTATCGACTGGACAACCGCACGCATTATCATCGAGGCTACAACATATTCCTTGATGGTGAAGTGAACGGGAGCAAGGACAAGATCCGATTCTCCGTCGCTGTCTCGGAGAAACAACAGCAGAAGCTGGTATTTCACATCCATGACGAAGTGCGGGGAACGGCGTGGACGAAAATGTATGATGTCAGTGATTATGCCGACTACTACCGAGCCGGAGGTCTGAAAGTCGTCCGGAGAGCGGAGCAAGCCGAAACAACTCCACCACCCTATTCGACCGAGCCACCCGACATGGCGACCTACGAACGACGCGGCGCAAGAATGCTGAGTGCTTCCAGCTACAAGGGCAAATGCTTTCCATGCATTTGGGCGACGATGTCGGCCGTTGAAATCGAATACAACTGGGGTGTGAGCAAGAAATACCGATTCGAGAGTTTCTGTTACGGACCCAAATCATGCAGACTCTACAAAATGGGGAATCCTCGTGCCGTTCCATACAAAGGCGACGGATCGACCTTGGATACGGGATGGATGGACGATCTCTGCACGGAAAGCCGAGGGTTGGACGATTGAATATCACAGTGGGAGGGGAATGCGGGGGTTCCTTCCGTTCTTTCCGCTCGGGGTGCCGGGTGCGGATTCGGAACAAACCATTTACGCGTCCGAAAACCCGCTCCCTGACTGCATTCCCAGACTCGATTTGCGTCCGTTCCGAAAGCGTACCCGGTACCGATGGTACACTTCGCAGGTCATCGAAGCGCCACTTCGCCGACCCTTCGCTCGCGGTCGGTGCACTGGGGCTTTCCATCGAAAAACTGACGGCAGACCTGCAGTTCTTCGGACTGCTGTTCGAGTCTCTGGCCATCCGGGACTTGAGGATCTATGCGGAAGCGAACGATGGCGAAGTTTACCATTATCGCGATTCAAGGGGGATGGAGATCGACGCCATCGTGGAATATGCGAACGGAACCTGGGGGGCCTTTGAAATCAAGCTCGGCATCGGTGCGGCAGACGCCGCGGCGGCAAACCTTCTGCAGTTCGCCAAAAAGATCGATACGGAAAAAACCAAAGCGCCGGCCGCCTTGACCGTCGTCACGGGAAATGGCTTTGCACACCGTAGAGCGGATGGCGTGGACGTCGTTCCGCTGTCGGTACTGACGTTCTAGCAGAACGTGTGCTAGCGGTGCGGACAACCTACCCCACTCAAAGCCCTTCGATTCCCCTCAGGAAATTCTTCCTGCGTCGATTCGCGTCCTTCAATTCGCAGAACTGCCTCCGCCATTCGTCCGCTGGATGCATCAGCACGATGCGATCGATCAGAGCGACCAGTCTCCTTTACCACTCGATCTCGTATCCGTCCGGATATCTCTCGACACCGCGCACCTCGCTC
>CAZOHH010000119.1:0-5198 GCA_964579735.1 uncultured Oscillospiraceae bacterium
AAATTCACTTCCGCGACCCCTTTGTCCTCCCCTTCGACCGATAGGCTCTCTGAACGCAAAATCCTCCACAAATTCGCATTTCTTTGGGGTTGCACATCCCTTCGTACTCCGCTACCATCGAGAGGCAACCCGACGCGGTTCGTTGATCCTCCTCCCGTCCGTAGGGGTCGGAAGAGGACGACGTGAAAAGGGAAGCAGGTGCAGAACCTGCGCGGTCCCGCCGCTGTGAGAGGGAAGTCCTCCGTCGCAAGATCCCACTGGCACCGGCCGCGTTTCGCGGGAAACCGGACTGGAGCCGGGAAGGGGACGGAAGGACCAGGATCCTCGAGCCAGAAGACCTGCCGGGTCGGGACGCACCGGGCACTCCACGGGTGATGGAGACGGTGTCGGTGATCTGCCCTCCTTGTCCGTTCCCGTCATCGGGAGCGGTTTCGGTGGGTATCTTCCCGAACCGTCTTGACAGAGCCTCGCCGGAGTCCCGGGGAGGCTTTTTCGTGTCCGCCCTCGAGGAGGGGAGGACCGCCGCCCGGAGGCTCGACGCCCCGGGAGATCAAGGAGGAACCCATGTCCCAGTCCCGCCGTCTCCTGCCCCTGCTCGCCCTGCTCGTCATCGCCGCCGTGCTCGCGACCTCATGCGCCGCTCCGACCGCGACTCCGACTCCCACCACCGCGCCCACCGCCGAGCCCACAGCCGAACCCACGCCGGCTCCCTTCCCGGCCACCGTGAAGGATGCGGATGGCAAGGACTTCACATTGACCGCCGCTCCGCAGAAGATCGTCTCCCTGCCCGTATGGTCCACCGAAATCCTGTTCAGTCTGGTCGACCTGTCCCGCGTCGCCGCGATTTCCAGCTGGATCAACGACCCGAACCAGACGCCCATCGCGGATGCCGCGAAGCAGATCACGCAGCGCGTCGAGACGAAGACTCCCGAGGGCATCATCGCCCTGCAACCCGACCTCGTGATCCTCGATACCTTCAACGACTTCGACGGCTCCCTCACGAAGACCCTTTCGGACGCCGGAATCCCAACGATTCGACTCGAATCGCCCACCGACTTCCCAAGCGTCTCCGCTGCGATCGCCACCCTCGCGGCCTTGACCGGCGAGACCCAGAAGGGTGATGCACTCGCAAAGGAAATGAACGACAAGCTCGCGACCGTCGACGCCCTCGTGAAGGCAATCGAGACCTCGAAGCGCGTCACCGCTATGTACTTCTACGTGTCCTTCAACGATATGACCATGCTCTCCTCCTACAACGGCGAGACTCCGGTCGGTGCCATCATGACGGCCGCCGGGATCGTGAACGTCTGCGACGCACCCAAGTACAGCGACGTCAGCAAGGAGAAGGTCGTGAAGGACTGGAAGCCCCAGGCCTTCCTGGTCTCCTCCCTCGTCTGGAAGCCCGACTACAGCGGCACCGATGACGATGCGGGCGCCTCGGCGAAGGCCGTGGTTCTCGCCGACGCGACATTGAAGGACGTTCCCGCCGTCCAGACCGGCACCTTCTTCGCCGTCCCGGATAAATTCATGATGTCCACCTCGCAGTACATGGCCGACGCCGTGGTTCTCCTCGCCAAGGCCGCGTACCCAGAGCTCTTCAAGTAATCCCGTGAAGACGAAGGCCGAACACCCCGGTCCCTCCCGCATGGCCGGCGCGCCAGCGCTCCGGCGGACCTCCATCGCCGCGATTTCGGCGGTGGGGGCCGTCGCGGTCTTCGTCTCCGTCATCGTCGCCACAGGGATCGGAACCGTCTATATACCGCCCATGGAGGTTCTCCGCGCGATCCTGTCCGCGTTGGGTCTCTACCCGGCCGACTCGGTCGATCCGACGAATCTCACCATCGTCCTCGCTCTCCGCCTTCCCCGCGTCGCCATGGCCCTCGTCGCCGGAGCGGGTCTCGCCCTCTCCGGCACGGTCCTTCAGGGCGTCTTCCGCAACCCTCTCGCCGACCCCGGAATCCTCGGCGTCGCGACCGGCGCCGGGCTCGGAGCCCTGATCGGCATCGTCACCGACATCGGACGCCCGCTCGGAATGTTCGCGGTCCCGCTCTTCGCTTTCATCGGGGCTCTCGTCGCAGTCGGCGTGATCCTCGGCGTGTCGTTCACCGCCGGCGGCTCGGGACGTGGAGACACCGTCACGCTCATCATGAGCGGCATGGCCACGAGCGCCATCTTCGGCGCCTTGATCTCCCTCACGGTCATGTTGTCGAACCAGTACCAGGTCACGAGTTATGTCTTCTGGACCATGGGCGGACTCGCGAACCGCCGCTGGGAGCATGTCCTCACGGCGCTGCCCGTCGTCGCCGTCTCCGGCACCTATATCCTCTTCCGTGCCCGCGACCTCGACATCCTCCTGCTCGGAGACGAACAGGCGCGCTCCCTCGGCGTCCACCCTACCTCGACGCGCGTGACGCTGCTCATCGCGGCGACCCTTTGCACCGCCTCCGTCGTCGCCATGATCGGCCCCATCGGCTTCGTCGGCCTCATCGTGCCGCATATCCTGCGGCTCCTGATCGGCCCCGCGCACCGGGCCCTCGCCGTCGCCAGCCTCTTCGCCGGCGGCGTCTTCCTGCTCCTTTGCGACCTCGTCGTCCGCGTCGGCGCACGCACCAGCGGTGGTGAGGTCAGCGTCGGCGTCGTCACGGCCTTGATCGGCGCGCCGTATTTCCTGTTCCTGCTCGTCCGCTCCGGCAAGGGAAAGGGGGCCTTCCTATGAGTACAGCATCCGAAAAACCCGTCGCGCCCAACGCGACGCCCGTGCCTGCATCCTTCCTTCTCGAAGCGGAGGATGTCGGTTTCTCCGTCGGAAAGGGGTCCGATCTCCTTTCCATCCTCCACGGCGCGAAGATGACCGCTCGCTCCGGTGAGTTCATCGGCATCCTCGGTCCCAACGGGTCCGGCAAGACCACGTTCCTCAAGCGCATCGCGAACCTGCTCCCCGGCAGCGGCTCCATCCGCATCGACGGACAGGTGCAGTCCGAGTACACCGTCAAGGAGCTTGCCCATCGGGTCGGCTTTCTCCACCAGGACACCCGCGTGCCCTTCTCGTTCACCGCGCGTGAAGTCGTCGAGATGGGCCGTCACCCCTTCGCCAACGCCCTCGCCGACCCCACTGGAGACGAGGACCGGAAGGCCGTCGATCGGAGCCTCCGCGAAGCGGGATGCTTCGATTTCGCCGACAAGCCCGTCACCACGCTGTCCGCAGGTGAGCGGCAGCGGGTCATGCTCGCCCGCGTCCTCGCCCAGGAGACTCCGCTGATCCTGCTCGACGAGCCCACCTCCAATCTCGACATCCTCCACGCCTCCGAGGTCTTCGACCTGTTGCGGGACAAAGCCGCCGCCGGCCGCTGCGTCGTCGCCGTGATGCACGACCTGCGCGCGGCCGCGAAGTACTGCACCCGGATCGTCCTCCTGTACAAGGGCACCATCGTGGCCGACGGCGACCCCGAGGAAGTCCTCCACGAGGGCCACGTCTCCTACGTCTTCGAGGTGCCTGCACGCACCTTCCGCAACCCGGCGGACGAGTGGGACTACTACATCCTGTAGGCCGTTTGTGCTAGAATGACTCTTCAAACAGGAGGGCCGTTCCATGAAGCTGCTGCTGACCCGCCAATCCAGCCTCGTCCGCAAGGTCGCCTTCGGCGGCATCTTCGCGGCGCTGTCCTTCGTCGTCACGTTCTTCCTCCCCGTGCCGCTCGCGTCGCTGATCGGCGGCAGCGGATACCTGAATCTCGGCGACAGCGTCTCGATTCTCGCCGGCATCCTCTCCACGTCGGTCTACGCCCCCTTCGGTGCCGCTCTCGGCGCCGCGATCTCCGATTTCGCGCTGGGTTACGTCCATTACGCCCCTTTCACCTTCCTGATCAAACTCATGGAAGCCCTCGCGGCTGGAATCCTCTTCCGTGCCCTCGCAAAACGCGTCTCCACTCCGGAACGTCCGGGACGCTCCGGCCTTCCGCAGATGCCCTCCCTGATCATAGCCAGCGTCTTCGGCGGACTCCTCATGGCCGTTGGATATTTCGTCGCCGAAGCCACCTTCCTCGTCCTCCTCGACCCGACCCTCGGCTGGGTCACCGCCATCAAGGACTTCCCCTGGAACGCCTTGCAGGGAGCGGCCGGCGCACTGGTCGCGATCCTTCTGTACCCGGTCGTCTCCCGCGCCGCACCCGAAGCCTGAAAGGAGCCTCTCCACACATGAACGAGAAGTCCTCCCACTCCGCCATCATCACCGTCATCGGCCAGGACCGCGTCGGCATCATCGCCGAGGTCAGCCGCCTGCTCGCGGACGCGGGAGTCAACATCAACGACATCTCCCAGACGATTCTCCAGGAGAACTTCACCATGATCATGCTCGTCGACCTCGCCGGAGCCACGGTCGACATCAAGGAGCTGGCCGACCGGCTGGAGGCCAAGGGGCGCGACCTCGGGCTCTCGATCCTGATCCAGCACGCCGACATCTTCCGCGCGATGCACCGGATCTGACGGATCCGATAGGGAAGAGGGAAGAGGCGCATGTTCGACGATTTCGAGATCCTCGAGACCATCAGGATGTTCCAGGAAGAGCACCTGGACGTCCGAACCATCACCATGGGAATCTCCCTGGGCGACTGCTCCGCGGAAAGCCCCGAGGAGACCTGCCGCAGGATCTACGACAAGATCTGCCGCCGGGCCGAGCACCTCGTGAAGACCGGGGAGGATATCTCCCGCGAGTACGGCATTCCCATCATCAACAAGCGGATCTCCGTGACTCCAATTTCCATGGTGGCCGCATCTTCCGGCGCCACGGACTACACCGTCTTCGCCCGCGCCCTCGACCGCGCCGCGGACACCGTCGGCGTCAACTTCATCGGCGGCTTCTCCGCCCTGGTGCACAAAGGATACACCGAGAGCGATCGCCGCCTGATCGCTTCGATTCCCGAGGCGCTCGCCACGACCGAGAAGGTCTGTTCGTCCGTGAACCTCGCCACGACCCGCGCCGGCATCAACATGGACGCCGTCCGGGAGATGGGTCTGATCATCAAGCGCACCGCCGAACTCACCGCCGACCGCGATGCGCTCGGCTGCTGCAAGCTCGTCGTCTTCGCCAACGCCCCCGAGGACAATCCGTTCATGGCCGGTGCCTTCACCGGCTCGGGCGAACCCGAGTGCGTGATCAACGTCGGCGTCAGCGGACCCGGCGTCGTGATGTCGGCCCTCGA
>CAZOHH010000120.1:0-5167 GCA_964579735.1 uncultured Oscillospiraceae bacterium
CGGGAGTAGAATCATTCTGGCATCCGTTCCCCTGTACGCAAGGAGACCTGTCCATGGAAATACTGTTCGTGAGCCTCGTCCTGGACATGCTGCCGTTCGTTGCGGTCGCCTTCGCCGTGCTGGGAGTCTACCTCCTCCGGAAGGTTTCGAATTGGAAGGACGCGGTCCTCTCCCACCTTCTGTTCGCCGGAGCCCTCTACACGTTCGGGTACTTTCTCGAGGTCAACACGTCCAACCTTTCTACCCTGTTCCTCATCCGCGACGTCTACGCTCTCGGAATGGTCTCGATACCCGTTCTCGGCATGCGTTTCGTCGCCACCATGACGGGGAGGCGTCTCCCTCCCCTCATGTTCGGAACGCTGTCCGGCGTCTCCGCCCTGCTCTGGGTGTTGTTCGTCACGAATCCTCTGCACTTCTGGTTCTACCATGATCTCTCCATGACGAGCGCTCTCTATGGAAGGTTCAGCGTGTTATCCACGGTTCGGGGTCCCGCCTATTTCGTCCTCGTGCTCCTCTATGTGCTCTTCCTCGTATACGCCAACATCGTCCTGATCGTCACGCTCAGAAAGGAGCCGTCTGCTGAGAAGCGCGGCAACCTGACGTACCTCTTCTGGACCATGCAGACCATCTGGCTGGGACTCCTACTTGTCATGCTGCGCCTCGATCGGGTGCTGGACCCGGTTCCGCTGATGATGGTCCTCATTTCGGCGCTGCTCGCATTCCAGCAGATCCGCACCGATCTCTTCGAATTCGAGGTCCGTCGCTGGGTGGGCATGTCCGAGGGGATCCACTTCCCTGCCCTTCTCCTGGACTCCGGAGGCAGCCTGCGTGCCGCGAACAGTTCCGCGGCGAGCTTGCTCCGGCAGGACCTGCGCACGATCCTTCCGCTTCTGGACGCGCACGCCGACAGCCAGGAACCGCTGGCCCTCCAGTCGACAGACGAGCGCGAGCGCTGGTTCCTGGTCACCCGCCAGGTTCTCCATCTTCGCAGACCCTATACCAGCTACGTGCTGACGGACGTCACCGCACGGAAATCGGCGGAGGAGGCGGATGCGTTGGAGCTGCGGATGGCCCTGCTGCGCGCCCAGATCCGTCCGCATTTCCTGTACAACGCGCTGGACGCGGTCGCGAACGTCTGCGAGACGGACGGGGCGAAGGGTGCGGAGCTGATCCTCGACCTGGCGGCCTATCTCAGGAAGAGCCTCGAGTACAGCACGTTGTCGCAGGTGGACAGCCTCGAGAGAGAACTCGAGTACGTGCAGACGTATTTCCGGATCGAACAGGCCCGCTATGGCGACCGGATCCACCTGGAGATCGAGAACGACTGCCAGCTCGACGTTGCTTTGCCGGTCCTCGTCCTTCAGCCCCTCGTCGAGAATGCGGTGCGCCACGGCATTTCTCGAAAGCCACAGGGAGGGACCGTCCGGGTCGAAGTCCTTCAGGAGACAGGTGGAATCCGGGTGCGCGTGGTGGACGATGGCCCTGGAATGGACGTCCCGTGGACGAGGGATCCTCGGACGGAAGCAGCGAAATCGCAGGGCAAGGCCCGCTCCAGCGTCGGGTTGTCGAATCTGGACCACCGGCTGCGGCATATCTACGGGCAAGGTCTCGAAATCACAAGCAGGCAAGGTCAGGGCACCACCGTCGAATTCTTCATTCCATCCAGCCCGATGCCGATCGAGGTGACCCCATGATCCGCATCGCGGCCGTCGACGACGAACCCCATGTCCTGGACCGGCTCGAGCGCATGCTGGAGGGAATCACGGACGTGCGTCTGTGCGGCAGGTACGCCGACGCGGAGTCGATGCTGAACGGTCTCGAGCGGGAACCAGTGGATGCGGTCTTCCTGGACATCAACCTGCCGGGCATGAACGGGCTGGAGCTCGGGGACCGGATCCTGGAGCGTTGGCCGGACATGTCCGTCGTCATCGTCACAGCCTGGGACGACTATGCCGTGGAGGCTTTCGCCATGGACGCGGCCGACTACCTCGTGAAGCCGATGACTTCCGAACGCCTGCAGAAGACGCTTCAGCGGCTTCGGCTTCGGATTCGTCTTCCGGACGTGACGCCGGTATCGAGCGGTCCGAAGATCTCCCTTCGGTGCTTCAGCCGGCTGTCCTTCGAAGTGGACGGCAAACCTCTAGCCTTCCAGCACGCCAAGGGACGTGAACTCCTCGCCTTCCTTGCAGCACAGAAGGGCCGGCCCGTGGGTTGGGACCTCATATCGGACGCTCTCTGGCAGGACTCTCCAGCCGACAAGGCCCATGCGAACTTCCACGCTGCAAGCTACCAGCTTCGGAAGCTCCTGGCGGCACACGGAATCGGCCGGCTCTATGTCAGCGAGCGGGGCAACTACCGGCTGGACCTCTCGGACGTCCGGTTCGACCTCACGCGATTCGAGGAGGCCGCCCGCGAGATCCAAGTGGCGGGAACTCCCCCAGAGCGCAGGGTGCAGGCATTCCGGACCATGAATGAGCTATACGGGGAAGGGTTCCTGGCGGCAGAAGGTTTCGACTGGTCCTACGGGGAGGAGATCCGCTGCCAGGAGTTGCTTAAGTCCCGTGCCGTCCTGATGAGCCGGCAGACTCCGCCTCCCTGACCTCACTGATCGCCTGATCCGTCTTCGTTCTTTCGGCTTCCGCACGAGGGACAGGCGTGCTTTCCTTTTCCTTCGCATCGAGGGCAGGTCGTCATGAGGACATCCTCGTCCACGAAAGTTCCCTGTCCGTGGCATTCACTGCAGACGATCTCGCCTTTCCCGCGGCACGAACGGCAGCGCTTGCGGGTCAGCAGGAAGAACAGGAGCCAGGAAAGCGCCGCTATGGCCAGCAGAACGGCACCCCAGAGCCAACTGTCGTTTCGAATATTGTCCAACTGGATGACCTGGTCGTTCCGGGAAGCCGCAAGGACGTTCGTTCCGACCTGCTGACCCTTCACGCGCACTTCTACGGAAAACCGATACTCTCCGGCACTGAGGGGCGTCCCATTGTCCGGGAGGATGTATTCGCTGCTGTATTCCTGCACTTCGGTGCCGAGGCTTCCCACGGCGAACATCTCCTTGGAGTCGAAAGGCTTGCCGTTCTGTTCGACGATCAGCAGATACGACACATCTTCCAGCGGCTCCGCCAGATTCTCCACGGAGAAATCGATCTGGAAGCCGTAGAGGGTCTTCGCATCCTCTCGGTACAAGGACTGGACCGAGAAGGACCGGATGAAAACCGTCTGCACGGTCAGGTCGAACTCCAGGACCTGGTCCGCAGCGACATCGAATTCCTTTCGCGCGACTTCCTGGGTTCCAAGGGTCGCCGTCACCAGATAGTGACCGGGACTGACTCTCTGTTCCAGCGTGCCGTCCGGGTCTTCGACCACCGGCGTATTCAGGCCATCCTTCACGCGGACCAGCCGTAACGGCAGCGGATAGGGGTTTCCGAACAGGTCGACCGTGCGGACACGTACCGTCCCGGCTTCCCCGAAGACCGTCAACGTCGACACCAGCTCCGCGGCTCCAGCCACGACCACTCCGTCCAGCGTCTCCGGAACGACGAGAGCCGCGATTCCGATTTGGTAATTGCCAGGGGATACATAGGTTTCGACGGTGAAGCGGACCGGGACCTGGACCCTGCCCTTGGATTCCACCGACACGACGCGGGCGTCGAGTTCGAAGACCACACCGGCTGGACCTTCCGGCGTCAATTCGAGCTGGATCGGCCGGTCGTAGTTGTTGATGAACACGATGAAGACGTCCGAGGATTCGAGGCTTTCCCCCTGGACGACCTGATACGTCTGGTTCGCGAAGGTCCCGCTGACGGCGATTCCGCCTCCTGAAGCAAGGACGACTTGACCTGCGGAGAAGAAGACGGCGAGGAGGATGGTGCAGAGCAACGCGTTCGACAGGATTCGGATTCCGAACCGACGACCGCTTCCGACAAGCTTCATGATGTTGTGTCCTCCTGCTATGTTCCGCCCTGCCCGACTCCGCGGACCCCGACGGCCGGGATTCCGGCCGCCAGGATCTGCAAAGGTCTCTGGGGATGACGTTCATTCCTTAACGAATTAAAGAGATTCCAGTGACAGTTCGGAACCGATTCGTAGCGGGTTACGGAATCGGGTCGTAATTGGTCACGAAGAAGTAGATTCTCCCCTCGAACGCTGCGTTGTCGTCGAAGGTATCGGCCAGTTCCAACCATATCTTGCATCCACCGGACTCGCCGAGCTCGCTCGTACCCTGGTCGAGTCCCTTGTAGTATCCGGCATACTGGAGACCCGTGACGAATCCGAACATGTCCGTCGTCACGGCGCCGATCCAGACGCCATTGGCATAGGTGCCCGAAGTGGAATCCGCGATCCGGAAGCGGAAACGGTTCTCCTGGAGCGGCGAGATCACTCCATTCATCTCCACAGAATCCGGTGTATAGACATGCATCTTGTCCCCGTTCTGGTTGTCGATCGAATCCAGCCAGGCAGCCGTCGTCGCCGCCTTGCGCGCATAGGATCCATTGGCGATGTAATTGAAGCCCGTGAGGGTCTTCAGGGACGCCGCATCCGTATTGTCCATGCCGGCCGGCGCATTGTACCAGGACAGGATCGTCGGGCCGGGCTCCACGACCGGGAGGGTGACTTCGCCGTAAAAGGAGACGGAGAAGGACTCCACGATGCTGGAGGCGACGATTTCGCCGTTCTTGATCACGGCGGCCGTCAGGAACCAGTACCCCTTGTTGTCGGCGACCTTGCTGATCGTGAAGGGGATGTTCAATATGACGCCCGTATTCTCGATATCCGCGTCGTTCACCTTGAAGAGGGAGGCCGAAGGGTTGCTGATCGAGTAGGTCGTGTCGGATCCGTCCATGTCCGTGTCGTAGACCGTGGCGAATTCACCGCCTTCTACGTTGGTCCAGGTCACTGCGAAGGCGTCTCCGTTGGCCTTGGTCTTGTTGTATGCGGAATCGGCGAACACGGTCGAATCGATCGCGCTGACCGCAACCGATGTATCGCAGTGCGAGAGGATGAACTTGACTGCGCCGATATCGTCGACGCCGTCCGAATCCGCAAGCTTGACATGCATCAAGTATCGAGCTTGATCATACGGAGCCAGCGAACTGCCCGTCGTGACCGCGACGGAACTGTTATCGGTATCGCGGATCGAGAGCGCATCTTCTCCCGTATCGAA
>CAZOHH010000121.1:0-4994 GCA_964579735.1 uncultured Oscillospiraceae bacterium
GCGGTCCAGTCCTCGATCCCGCCGTCGTAGATTGCGATCCATAGCGACTTGTCGGCTTTGCGCACCTTGTCGTAGATCGGGTACCAGCCGTCCCAGCCACCATCGGGTTTTACGGCGCCGGAGGTCCACTGGACCGCATCCAGCTCCGGTATCTCCATCAGCGCGTCGAGGTGCTTGATCGCGTCCGGACCGCCTGTCGCGCGATCTCGCCGAAGTAGATGCTGTGGCTCTTCATGCGGCCTCCCCGGACGGGCCGCTGGGTTTCGCCCGTCGAAACGAGCGTAGCACAAAGGCATCGGGGGTTTCCATGCACGGAATGCAGGAGGAGGGGGACAACCCGCTCCATGGACGGACGCACGAAGGGCGGGACTCGCCTTATCTTCGGAAAAATGTTAAAATCGACACAAAAGAACTTCGGAAAAATGCGTTTTCATACACAGAGGTGAACTGATGGACCGGAAGCTCATGGGCGACCTCGTCGCGTGGAAGAATTCCAGACACCGGAATCCGATGCTGCTGCAAGGGGCCCGACAGGTCGGGAAGACCTGGCTGCTGCAGGAATTCGGCAGGCGGAACTACGAAGACACCGCGTATTTCAGCCTGGATGAAGAGACCTCGCTGCGGGACCTCTTCGTCGCGACGAGGGATCCGGACCGGATCCTGGAGGAACTGGCCGCTCGGCGAGGTCGTCCGATCCGGTCGGAATCGACGCTTCTCGTGCTCGATGAGATCCAGGAGTCGCCCGAAGCGCTGGCCTCGCTCAAGTATTTCGCGGAGAAGAGACCCGATGTGCACGTCGCCGCTTCCGGGTCGTACCTTGGCGTCTACAGCAGGAAGCCGACGTCGTTTCCCGTGGGCAAGGTGAATTTCCTCGACCTGCGTCCCATGGACTTCGAGGAGTTCCTCGGCGCCTACGCGGACAAGGCCCTCCATGATTACCTGATCGACATGAAGATGCCCGGACCGGTGCTCGGGGTGATGTTCCGCCCGCTGCTCGACGCCTGGGTCTATCATACGATCGTCGGGGGCATGCCCGCCGCCGTCCGCGCCTGGGTTCAGGACCAGGACATGGAAGATTGCCGGAAGAAGCAGGATGAGATTCTCCTGTCCTATGAGCGGGATATCTCGAAACACGTCGAACCGCGCGCCGTCGCGAAGGTCTGGGGGGTCTGGAACAGCCTGCCGGGCCAGTTGGCGCGCGAGAACCGCAAGTTCGTCTATCGCCTGGTCCGGGACGGCGCACGTGCGAAGGACTATGAAGATGCGATCCGTTGGATTGCCCAGACCGGCAACATCCGCCTCGTGAACCGCATCGAGAAACCGGGCATTCCCTTGTCCGCCTACGAGGACCCGCACGACTTCAAGATCTACTTCGCGGATGTCGGGCTTCTTTGCCGCAAGTCCGGCGTGGGCGTCTCCGCTTGGCTGGAGAAGGAAGCCTTCTTCACGGAATTCAAGGGGGCGCTGGCAGAGAACTACGTTCTCCAGGCTCTTGTGCCAGGATTCCCGTCGATCGGATACTGGACGTCGGAAGCGACGGCGGAAGTCGACTTCGTCATCCAGTCCGGAAATCGGATCGTCCCGGTCGAAGTGAAGAGCGGTCAGGCCGTTCGTTCCAGAAGTCTTGGAATGTTTCTCGAGAAATACGGCCTGCCCTTCGGCATCCGTTTCTCGACCCTGAACGTCGACTTGAAAAGCCCGATCGTGAACCTTCCGATCTTTCTAGCCGGGTCCCTCGACCGGCTCCTGCCGGGGATCGTCGAGGCGAAGACTCGCTGACCCATTCGCACCGGCGATGGCGGGGGATTCGACGGACGTGCTCCATGATTTCTTGACCGCGATATTGTTCTCGAGCAGCTCGTCGAAGGGGACCGGCTTGTATCGGTTGATCTCCACGCTGGCATTGAGCGCGTGGTCCATCGACGCCAGCAACGGCCAGTAGGCCGCATCACGGTTGTCGTGGATGTGCCCATGGATCAGATAGCTTCCCTTGCCCGTTCCGCCCCAGGACATCATCGGATAATGGCAAAGGGCGATCTTCCGCTTGCCGTCGCTGATCTCGGAATAGCTTTCAATGGACTGGAAGAAGTCGGCGGTTTCGATCCTGCTCAGCCAGCTGCCGTCGTGATTTCCCAGGATCAGGTGCTTCCTGCCCTTCAAGCGGGTCAATACGTCACCAGGGTGAGCCTGCATACGGAACATCAGGTCGCCGACGATGTAGACCGTGTCGCCACGGGTCACGACCTGGTTCCAATTGGAAACCAGAACCTCGTCCATCTCCTCGACCGAGGCGAAGGGTCGGTGGCACAGCCGGATGATGTTCGCATGCCCCAGATGGAGGTCGGATGTGAAATGGATCATATGCGCCTCCTTGGCCGTACTATCGGTCGGCAATGCCGTATTTCGTGTTTCGGCTCTTGCCGATGCGGACAAGAAAGCCGTTTTTCACCTGTTTTTCGATTTCCTTGGCGGCAGCGTTTCTGCCCAATCCCCAGACCGTTTGAAATTCCTTCCTGCTGACGGGACCTTTCATGAGAATCAGGTCGCGAGCTGATTTCAAGCGCTGATCCTCGAGAGGAGCGACTTCGTCATGCGACGCAGTCGGCTCGGGTCGTTGCATTCTGGATTCCCTCTGGTGATTCAGATTCGGCAGGACGATCATGAACCCGGACGGCGACGTTCGGAAATTGATTTCCTGTCCGGATTCCCGATAGATGTCCGTCATTTTCGGGATGCCTGAGCCGAATGCCTCGATCAGCTCCAGGCGGTAGAAGATATTCGCCAGGTTCTTGTTCCTTGGCATGGACAATCCAAGCAGAAATGTCTCGATGGTCGTATTCGGCGGCAAGCCGCCATAGGAGACGATCTCGATTCGATCGTCGAAGACTCGGATATTCGTGCTGACATCGCGGTCGTATTCGCGATGGACGATGGCGTTGATCAGAGCTTCCCGCAGCACGACTTCCGGGTAATCCCGGCGATCGATCCTGCGAAGACCTTGGATTTCAGAACGTGTCCGATTGTAACGGTTCAGTGCCAGGAATGCCTCGTCGAGCTGCTTCAGGATCGAGCCGGTGTACCGTTGACGCTCGGTGAAGGTACCAATGCCCGTGCCTTGGAAGCAAGCGAACTGGATGCTGTGAAAGCACTGATCCGAAAGCAGCATCGCGAGATTCGTGAAGTTCCCATCCGGATCGATCATCTTCATGGTCTTCATCTGGCTCCTGCCAAAGGCGATACCGCGATCGGCGAACACCTTGCCGCTGTATTCGAATGTCAGTTGCTGATCGAAGGATAGATTGTTTTCATAGCTGTATCCATCGGTATCCCTGATCATTTCTCTGATTGCATCGGCCGAAGCCGGTGCCGAAGTGTTTCCATGACGGACATAGACTCCGGCGGTTGTCATGCCTTTGCTCGTGATGTAGTAAGGTCTCTTTCCACCGCGGTTGACGGTCACATGGATGAGCGCCTTGCTCTCCTGGAATCCGATCTCGACCCGGGAAATCAAGGAGATATCCGGACGGATCGCATCACGGAGCATGTTCGTCACCTGGGCCGAAACCCGATCGGGATTCTCGACGCCCACGACGGATCCATCGTCCGCCAGACCAATGATCAGTTCGCCACCATCGGTATTGGCGAACGCGACCAGTTCCTTCTTGATATCCTCTGTATAGGCTCTCTTCCATTCGAGACGGCTGGATTCCATCAAGTCGACTCCCTTCGTGTTTCTGCCCTATTTGCTGCCTATTCTACCACTAATCTGCCCTGTTTGCCACATTTCGTGCGGCAGATAGGGCAGAAAGGGCAGAAACAACAAGGGGAGATGACCGAGCGGTCATCGAAGGTCCAACCTTCACTCTTGCGGCGCAATCCGTTCTGCCGGCGGTGCAGGCGGTACCGACATCGGCTCCGGCGCTATCGGCTCCGCCTCCGGCTGGAACGCCTTGAACCGCCTGGACGCCACGATGAACCCGACCGACAGCACCGCGACGACAAGCACGATGCCCTCCGTCGGCAGCAGCCCGAGCTTGCCGAACTGGTAGAAGCCGGCGGGGATGTCGATTGCCGCATGGACGAGGACCGCGAGGGCGAAGAGCCCGATGCGGCGCCAGGCATTGTGCCGGACCGCGAGCAGGACGAGCAGCGAGAGGGCGACCTGGATGGGAGTCGTCATGGCCCGCTCGAGACCCGACACGAGGAACAGCCAGGGGGACGTCCCCGTGAACTGCGCGATGATCGCGTCGAGCGACGCGGCCGGGAGCTGGCCCGCGAGCAGCTTCGTCATGCCGGTCGCGATCAGGACGGCGACGACGAGGTTGTTCAGGTTGCCCAGACCGCCGATCAGGATCGCCTCCATGCCGCCGTGCCCGACGCCGTAGCCGAGGCCGTCGACCCAGCGGCGCGCCTTCTTCAGGAGGAACAGGAACGCCAGCAGGCGGCCCGTCTCCTCGAAGAGTCCGGCCATCAGCCCGCCGTAGAGCGAATAGACCAGCGGGTCGCTGGTCAGGAAGGCCGCCGTCGACGGGATGAGCCGGAGCAGCACGACGTGGACGAGCTTCTCGAGCACGGCCGAGAAGACGAAGAAGACACCGGCGCCGACGAGCACTGTCGTGAACTTCGCCTTGGCCTTGCGGACCACGAGGACGGTGAGGACGACGGGCAGGGCGACCGAGACCAGCATCGAGACAAGGATCGCGGGGATCACGAGGGGGTCCATGGCGTTCATTCTGCGTCCCTTTCCTGGTACCGCTCGTACCAGACCGTCTCCTCCAAGGGCTTGCGCGGTGTGCGGGGCCGGACATCGCCCGCCTTCGGGTGGGCGTGGCCGACCGCGAGGATGCTGATCGGCTCGAGGTGCGCGGGCAAGTCGAATTCGCGGCGGACGGCCTCCGGGTCGAAGGCGCAGACCCAGAGCGTGCCCAACCCGAGCTCGGTCGCCTCGAGCATCATGTGGGTGGTGACGATGCTGGTGTCGATGTCGGTCAGCG
>CAZOHH010000122.1:0-4874 GCA_964579735.1 uncultured Oscillospiraceae bacterium
GGATGGTGCTGGGCTTGTACTGGGAGAAGTCGTGGCCGGTCTGGGCGCGCAGCAGGATGAAGATCTTCTTCATCGCGCTCTCGGCCTTGGGCGACTGGACCGTGCCGGGCCAGGCCGGCCGGCCAAAGGCGTGGGCGGAATAGGCGATGAGCTGCGCGGCCATCGCGGCGGGCAGCAGCTCGTAATCCACCAGGCCGGTGGCGATGGCGCTGCGGGGCATGCCTTGATGGCGCGCACACCGAGTGTGCCGTCACTGCCGGTGCCCGAGAGCACGATGCCGATGGCCCGCGCATGCTGGTCCTGGGCCAGGGAGCGGAAGAAGAAATCAATCGGCAGGCGCTGGCCGCGGGCGGCGCCGGGCTCAAGCAGCTGCAGCGCGCCGTTGAGGAACGCCATGTCGCGGTTGGGGGGGATGATGTAGGCGCAGTTGGGCTGCACCACCATGCCGTCCTCGACCTCGAAGACCTGCATCCGGGTGTAGCGCTGGATCAGCTCGGTCAGGATGCTCTTGTGGTCGGGCGCGAGATGCTGGACGAGGATGAAGGCCATCCCGGGGACTGTGTCGCTGGGCATGCCCGAGAAGAAGGCCTCGAAAGCGGCCAGTCCTCCGGCGGAGGCGCCGATGCCGACGATGGGGAAGCCGATGCGGTTCATCTCCACGGCCTTCGGTTCGAAACGTTCAGGCACCTTCGCAGGGATCTTCACGTTCCCTTTTCTGCCGACAGCCATGGCATCCTCCTTATTGGCTCCGATCGGAAGCCATTCGATTCAATTGTATGTCCATTTGATTATACCATTCTTCGAATGAATCCATGCATTCCCGTCTTTCTGGTATCATGGAGGCATCGGCATGCCGCTTTCTGGATCCGTGGATCTATAGAGGAGGATGGATGCATGAAACGCACGATTTCCTGGCTTCTTGTCTTCGTGGTCCTCGTCTCGGTCTTCTCCCCTGCCTCCGCGGTCGTCCAGAACCCCTATGACCCGGTCTTCCAGCAACTGGCGCCGATCAACCTGACGGCGCGCGACAACCTTTCCAAGGTCAACGGTTTCGACTTCCAGTACCTGCCCGCGCCGGACACGTGGAAGAATTTCGTCGCAGGGGCACTGCCCGCGAAACTCAAGGGCGTCACCTATGCCTATCAGGACAACGTCGTGCCGGTCTCCACTTCCGTCGTCGACGAGATCCAGTCCGCCGCCGAGGTGCTCGGAGGAACATCGGACCGCCCCGTCACCCGAATCCTCGCCGAAGGCGGCTTCCTCAACAAGTCCCTCCTGCAATCGGTCGCAGGGTCGACGCACGTCCAGGCGGGGTCCATCTTCGTGGATTCCTCCTCCGGTACGGCCTTCAAGGTCGTCTCCCCCATGAGCCCCGGTGAACTGACCTACCCCTTCAGCGAGGACTACTCCCTCACCCGGCCCCAGGTCGGGGAGGTCGTCAAGGACCTTCAGATCCCGAGTCAGGAGCTCGACCTCAACCGCGCGAACATCACGGGCTTCGCGGACCCGAAGATCGTCGATTATGTCCTTTCGGACTCCGAGGTCCAGCAGCTGGCCCTTGAGAATGATTTCTTCAAGTTCAAGCACCTGAAGAACCCCATGATCGCCATCCTCTTCCCCGCCGGACTCGAGCTCAAGGGATATCTCGGGGACGGAGAGGAGATCACCGTGGAGGTCAGCGGGGGAATCGGAATCGGCGACATGGCGCTCGATGCCGAATACTCCGCCATGGGAAGCTATCACTTCGCGCTGAGCCAGGTCACGGAGGCCTTCTGTGACGTCAAGGTCGGCATCGACGTGCACGAGGAGGTCCGCATCCCGATCTACGGCATCGACATCGGCTTCGGCGTCGGCAGCGTGACCGGCGGCGTCTTCCTGGTCTGCACCCTGGACGGCGAGATCCAGATCGAGATCCAGACGCGTCAATGGGCGACCACCAGCGTGGGGGTCGGAGGCAAGACATTCTTCTGCATCCCCGTCACGGCCAATCCATACTTCGGCATGCCCGCGGACAAGCTGGGCATGACCGGAGACGTGCAGATCTCCGGGCAGATCAACGGCACGATCAAGGTCGGTGCCATGGTCTCCATCGAGATCTTCGGCTGGGAGCTCGTGGGGGTGGGCGTCTTCGTCGGGGCCGGATTGACGATTTCGGGCACGACGGGCCCACCTCCCACGATGGACGTCGAACTCTACGGTCTCGTGCAGGTCTACGTGTGCCTCCTCGGTATGCGGTTCGACCTCGTGGACCTGCACATCACCATCTTCAAGCGGAAGCAGGCCGACATGGGCATCTACCGCGTGAAGATCGACGAAGCCGACGCCTACCGCGATTTCGTCGGCGGCACGGTCGAGGTCATGGACAAGGCGACCATGAAGTACAAGCCGGTCGAAGGGGTCAAGGTCGGCATCGTGGTCACTCCGACCACGCAGGGAGGCGCCAAGCCCACGCCGGTCGAATACACGTCGGATTCCCTGCCCAGCTGCGTCTCGAACAGCTACGGCGAGTTCTGGACCGGGGGCATCGATCTCAAACGGGACGACAGGGTCCAGGTCAAGATCCTCGATGCCGGCGTCGCACGCGTGTCGGATCACGTCCTGCCGACCTTTCCGTTCAAGCAGCTGATCGTCGACGAGGCGGACTACTTCAACGACTACGTCGCAGGGCATGTCGTCCCGGTCCGGGTCCGCAAATGGGGCTCCCATACCGGGGACGAGAACCTGGACACGGAGCTGCTGACGTATTCCGGACCCGTCATCCTCCAGGTCAACAAGGAATATGGCATCTACGGCTCCTACATGCTCAAACAGACCGCAGTCGTCGGAACGGACGAGAACGGCCGGTTCGTCGCGGATACGGGTCCGGAATTCGACATGGGGGCCATCCCCGGGAACACCAGCACACAGGATGGCCTGCCGCTCGACATCCGCCCTTCGGACAGGATGACGGTCATGATCGATAAGGATTATTTCCTTGTGACCGAGAAATCCATGACCCCCCCCTCCGTCGAATTCGTCCTGCAAAGAGTCGTCGACAAGGGAGCTTCTACGCGAATCACGCAAGGTCTCAAGGTCATCGACCGAACCGTCTACAACGAGCGACTCTATCTCATCAACATGCGAGGCACGAAGAAACCCACGGACGTCACCATCCAGTATCAGCTTCTCGGCTTCTCGACCCAGGACCGTCTCAACAAGCATTTCATCTACTATGAATATCCAGGAGGCTGGAGCAGCGCACAATTGACCTTCAAGTATGGCAGCCGGGTCATCCCGGGGCTCTATCCCGCATCCACGGCTCTGAAGCTGCAGGCCGCCTCGGCCGAAGCCGACGGCACCGCCTTGATCGACAACCGCATCTATGCGGAGTGGGTCTGGCAACCGCACAGCAACCCGACGACCATCACCAGCCCCAACCACTTCGAGTGCACCACGGCCGGGGCTACTTTCCAGGTACTAGCCACCGGCGTGGCACCCCTGGCTTATAAATTCTCCGGCGCGCCAGCGGGAGTGAAGCTGGACCCCGCAACCGGTCTCCTGACCTTGCCGAATACGCTCCCGGTCGGTGCCTATACCTTCGCGATCACCGTCAAGGCCGCCAGTACCCAGTATCCCCCCGGCACGGTCTTCCCTGCCGGCACCTACCCCGACTACCGCGAGGACGACTTCCCGGCCGTCACGCAGACCTTCACCCTGACCGTATCTACCGCCACGACCACACCGGCCCCGACGCCGACGACCGCTCCGACGCCGACGACAGGTCCGACGCCCGTTCCCACGCCGACCGGCGGTGCGCCCGTCATCACCAGCGTGAACCATGCGACCTTCACGATTACCGGCGGAAGTTTCCAGATCACGGCAACAGGAAAGGCTCCGATCACGTTCTCGCTATCAACGACCAATCCGTCCGGACTGCCCTCGTGGCCCAGTCAGCTCACTTTGAATCCGACGACCGGGCTGATCAAGGTGAATGCCGAGGCAGAAATCAAGGCCTACACATTCTTTATAAACGCCACGAACGGCATCGACCCTCCGGCGCAGCAAGAATTCACATTGAATATCACTGCGCGGCGCCTCATGGCGCCGGTGGGCATCCATCCCGATCCAGTCACCCCCGTCTATTTCGTGGCGGACCCCAACTACACGCCGGTCAATACCTTCGTACTCCGCAACGACGACCCGCTCGACCTCTACACCAACGACAAGGTCTGGGCCGACGGCTCCGGCTTCGTCAAGTGGGACGGCATCCTCAACATCACCTATGATGGCGCAAGGACACAGGCGGCCTTCTTCGACGCCTCTCCCACCAACGACCATCATCTGACCCACCTGACTTCTGACGAGGCGGCAGCGGTGAAAGCCGGCATCCAGGAAATGATCAAGACCGAGAAGGGAATCGTCAACGCCTTCGACGGCACGGACGGCTTCGGTGGACTCGGAAAAGGATTCGGCACGAGCGACTTCGGTGCGAAGGGCTTCGGTGCGTTCGGTTCCGGCGGCGTGATCGACTACGGAGATATTCTCACCGGGCTCGGGAAATTCGCCGGAGGGAAATACGACGTGCGTATCGGGGGCGACTTCGGCACGATCCTACCCGGCAAGGTCTTCATTGGACTGAAGAACGTCGCGAAGACGCGGCTCTCGATTCTCCAGGATGGCGCGACGATTACTTTCGGAAGCGAAGACATGAAAGCACCGGATGCGAGCGCCTACATCGACTTCGGGTTCACGAAGGACGCTCCGAGCGCCGAGGGCATGAAGGAAGCGCTGGGCGGCGCCGATAGTTTCACCTACGGGTTCGCGCATAGTGGTGCGATGCCCGGCATGGCGCGTTTCTCCATCCAGACCGACCTGGCGCCCGGGGAGAAGGTCAA
>CAZOHH010000123.1:0-4627 GCA_964579735.1 uncultured Oscillospiraceae bacterium
CTTGACCTTCTCGCCGTACCAATAGAAGAGGGTGTTCTGCTCGAGGGCCTCCTGGAGGTACTGCAGTTCCTTTCCGACGAATCGCTTGCCTTCGCCATAGGGAACCGTCTTGGCCTTGGAGCCGCCGAGCATCGCGAGCTTGTCCATGGGGGAGTCCTCCCTATATTCAGTTCCTTGGGTCATCGCCTTGAAGGTAGCACTTCCGCGCCGTCGGTCGTATATCCGCAATATCGGAGTTTTTCTGGACGTGTCATCCCGGCGCGGCTAAGGCTCGCACCACGTGTCGGTCAAGGTGCCGTCCGCGGTGCGGCGCTGCCACGAGAGGCGGCCGGCGAAGCGGAGGGGCGGGGCGTCGGGGGCCGTGCGCACGAGGGCGGCACGTTCGTCGGGCGGAAGCGCGACGAGCAGGTCACGGCGGCCGTCGGCGAGCCGGACCTCGACGGCGACGGTGTCGTCGCCCGCGGGCGACCCGTCCTCGAACGAGACGTCGAGACGTCGGACCGAGCGCACGAAGCGCGCACCCTCGTAGGGCTCGAGCAGACCGACGAAGGTCGAGGAAAGATCCGCTTTCGATTCCGCTTTCGTACCCGGTACGAAAGCGGAACCTCCCGTCGCGCGCCGCCGCAATAGCAGGGTCGGGATCCACGCCTCCTCCTTCGTGTCCATGTTGGCGGCGTTGACCCAGGAGTCGCAGGTCTGGACTTCCACGTCGGGCGAGAGGCCCGTGTAGCGGAGGTGCAGGTCGGTCGGCGGCAGGGCGCGCACGCCGTGCCGGTCCTCGATCGTCCAGTCTGCGGCCCAGCCGGGGCCGTCCGGCCAGCCGCCCCGCGGGTCGCGATGCAGCGCGCCGCGCCCGAAGGACGGGACCGGCGTGCGGCACACGCCGTCGATCGCGAGGCGCCCGAAGGTCGCATGCAGGAAGAAGGCGTGGTCGGAGCCGCCTTCGACGCGGAAGACGTCCAGCAGGTAGGCATCTTCGTCGGAAACGCCGACCAGGGCGACCGTGCGCTCGAAGCGCGCGACGCCGGCCGTCTCCTTCGCATCGACCACGACCGCGTGGAAGGAGGGCGCGTCGGCCCACAGCGTCGTCCGACCATTCGCGTCGCACACCTGGTCGCGCCCGTCGACGACCACCGTGTTGTGCGCGGAGGGGCGCTCGTACCATTTCGCTTGAGGGGTGAACCAGCCGCCGAACTGTACGGGCGGGTATCCGAAGTCGGGGCAGAGGTTCAAGCCCTTGGCGAAGAGGCTAAGGTTCAGCGCGTCGTTGTGACCGTGCAGTTCTCCACCGCGTACGTCGTAGGACAGGCAGACGATGCGTTCGCTTTCGCCTTCGCCGTCGCGCAACAGCGCGAGGTGCCATGTGGACTTGTCGATGCTGCGAGGTCGGAAGTCGGCACCTTCTCTCTCAACGTAATCGGAGATCCGGCTCCACAAGACGTCCGGGTCGCTTGCGTCGAGGGCGCGCGCGAGGTCCGTGCGTCCACCGGGGGCAGCGTGCCAAGCGATGCGCAGGAAATCGCCGTCACCGGTGTGGTCATGGAGTGCGGCCAGCAGGGGCCAGGGTGAAGCGGTGAGCCCGCTTCCGTGAAAGACCGGAGCATGGAACCCCAGGCGTTCGCGTGACAAATCCCGTGAGCGGAGCAGCGCAGGCGCTCCGAAGTAGCCACTATCCCCAACGGTGGGGAAGTAGACGCCGAGACAGAGCGTATCGACATAGAAGCGGAAGAGCTGTCGGACTTGAGGGTGGCTTGAAAGAGCCCGCGCGAGAAACCCATCCTGTCTGGACTCCTCGGCTAAGAACTGGCACAGCGCCTGCGTCCCCAGCGCACAGTAGTTGGCGAGGCCCTTCTCACCGGAGGTCCCGTCCACGGCCGTGCAGCCGTCGAGGATGTCTGCAAGCAGACGCTCGCGCTCCATCTCCTGGTCGCCCCGGTCGAGTACGGTCAGCACGCGGTATTTCGCGACGTGCTCGCGAGGGAAGTTGCACTCGAGCTTTGAAGGATCCGACACGCCGAGCTCGAGCAGATCGCGCTCGATATGGGTCTGGATGTCGGCGAAGGTGCCCTTCGAGTCGGACGAGCCCGTCTCGTCGGCCTTCCCGGCGAGGAACGAGACGAGCTCCGCATCGTCCTTCATGCCGTCGAAGGCGCGGTCATAGGCGTCGACGAGTTCCTTCATCTCCTGGCAGTGGTCCACGGCGTAGGACATGAAGCCGTCGACGTAGGGTGGGACGTCGTACATGATCCCCTGCTGGAGGAAGCTGAAACCGGCGAGGAGGTCGGCCACGCGGTCGAGCAACACACCGGCACGCCTCGCGTAGGCAGGGTTTCCGGTCACGATGTAGGCATCGGCGAGCTTGCGGATGCCTCCGAGTACCGCCTGCTTCCATTGCCCGTAGATCAGGTAGGCTGCGATGAAGTACCAGGTGTGTTCGACGTCGGCGTAGCCGTGTCCATCGTCCACACCGAAGACGTGCAGCGGGTCGGACGGGTCGGGGTGCTCGACGTTGAACAGAAGGGACTAGTCGGCTTGAGCGGGGTCGAAGCGGCCACGGACGTCGAGACCGGTGCGGTAGAAGGCATGGAAATCGTTCTTGGGGAAGAGGTCGCCGCAATGCGGGCAGCGCAGTTTCCAGGGCGTTACGAGGGCGTCGGCCCGCCAGGTGTACATGGGGACGCTGCGGAGGCAGGTGGGGCAGTGGCCGTCCGACCATACCTGCCAGGCGCGAGGGAGCGTCTCGGCGAAGCAGAGGTCCCAGACCTGATCGAGGGTCATCTCCAACCAAGGGCGGGCGGCTTCGACGAGCTCGCTGACGATGCCCGCGGCTTCCGCGAACCGCTCGGCATTGACCTTGACCGCGCTCCGGGCACTCTCACCGAAATAGACGCTATGGGTCTTCATTCCGCCTCCCCGGGCTTGCTTGGCGGCCCGGCGAGTCGAGCGTAGCACACGAGGGGGTGGGGACGCCATGTATTCAGTCCCTGCGGGCTATGCATGGATTGCAGGAGGGGGTGGGGCGGAAGGGTGAACCTACGGGTTTCTAAAGGTGTGTTGGAGGTCGGAAGTCGCGCTATCTTCGGAAAAGTGTTAAAATACACATAAAGTATGTTCGGAAAAGTGACGAATCTTGCACGGAGGTGAACTTATGGATCGTAAACTCATGAAGAGCCTCGTCGAGTGGAAGAATTCCACACATCGGGCCCCCCTCCTTCTCCAGGGGGCCCGTCAGGTCGGAAAGACCTGGCTACTGCAGGAATTTGGAAGGCTTCACTACGAGGACACTGCATATTTCAGCCTGGACGAAGAAACCGCGCTCCGCGACCTGTTCGTCGAGACGAAGGACCCGGACACGATCCTGACCGAGTTGGCTGCCCGACGGGGCCGTCCGATTCGTTCGGGAACGACGTTGCTCATCCTCGACGAGATCCAGGAATCGCCCGAAGCATTGTCTTCGCTCAAGTATTTCGCAGAAAAGAAGCCCGACGTCCACGTCGCGGCATCCGGTTCGTATCTCGGTGTCTACAGCAGGAAACCGACTTCCTTTCCCGTCGGCAAGGTGAACTTCCTCGACCTGCGCCCGATGGACTTCGAGGAATATCTCGGAGCGCACAAGGACCGGGCGCTCCACGACTATATTGTCGGAATGAAGATTCCCGACCCCGTCCCTGGGCTGCTGTACCGCCCATTGCTCGACGCGTGGACCTACCATATGGTCGTCGGCGGAATGCCTGCAGCAGTCCGCACCTGGGTACAGGACCAGGACATGGCGTCCTGTCGGCAGCGGCAGGAGGAGATTCTTCTTTCCTATGAACGGGACATCTCGAAACATGTCGAGCCCAAAGCCGTCGCGAAGGTCTGGAACGTCTGGAGAAGCATTCCCGGTCAATTGGCGAGAGAGAACCGGAAATTCGTTTACCGGCTCGTACGGGACGGTGCGCGCGCGAAGGACTACGAAGACGCCATCCGATGGATTGCGCAGACGGGCAACATCCACCTCGTGAACCGGATCGAGAAACCAGGCACTCCCTTGTCCGCCTACGAGGATCCGCACGATTTCAAGATCTACTACGCGGATAGCGGGCTGCTCTGCCGCAAGTCCGAACTGGAGATCTCCTCCTGGTTGGAGAAGGATGCCTTGTTCACGGAGTTCAAGGGGGCGTTGGCGGAGAACTACGTGCTCCAGTCTCTTGTATCGGGCTTCCCTTCGATTGGATACTGGACGTCGGAAGCCACGGCGGAAGTCGACTTCGTGGTCCAGTCCGGCAACAGGATCGTTCCCATCGAAGTAAAGAGTGGACGGTCCGTCCGTTCCAGAAGCCTCGGACTATTCCTCGACAAATACGGACTCCCGTTCGGGATCCGCTTTTCTCCGCTGAACGTCGACTTGAAAAGCCCGATCGTGAACCTTCCGATATTCCTGGCTGGGTCTCTCGACCGCCTCCTGCCGGGAATCGTCGAAGCGAAGACACGCTGATCCTACCTGGATCCGAGGTCGGACTTGAAATAGATCATGCGCGCCTCCTATCAGGATCAACGGCCGGCAATCGCGTTCTTCGTATTTCGGCTATGGCCGATTCGAGTCCGTATGCCCTTGTCGACTGCATTTCAAGCATTACTACAACTT
>CAZOHH010000124.1:0-4531 GCA_964579735.1 uncultured Oscillospiraceae bacterium
CACCACACCACGCGGAGAGTTTATGCGCGCCACGTTTCCACTCGTTCTCGGCCTGATCGCGTTTGCCGCGGGCGTCGCCGTGCTGGTCGGCTGGCAGCTCGACATCCCCACGCTGAAGAGCATTCTGCCATCCTTCATGGCGATGAAGCCCAACGCGGCAGTCGCCTTCATCTTCGCAGGGGCGTCGCTGGCCCTGACGGCGCGCTTCGCTTCGTCTGCGCCGGCACGGTGGGCGGCCCGTGCGTGCGCCGTCGCCACCGCCCTGATCGGGCTCCTGACCCTGTGTCAGCACGTCTTTGGCCTGGACCTCCGGATTGACCAGTTGCTCTTCCAGGAACCGGCCGGCGGCGTGGGGACCGTTGTGCCCGGTCGCATGGCCGCTACGGTTGCCTTCAACATGCTTCTCTTGGGGTGCGCGCTGCTCTTCGCGGCCGACCGCCGCGCCATCCTGCCCGTGCAGGGGGCGGCCCTGCTGACGGGCGCGGTGGGGCTGCTGGCGTTTCTTGGGTATCTGTACGGCGCAGACGCGAACAACACGGTCGGCTTCTACACGCAGATGGCGATCCACGCCGCGTTTCTGTTCATCGTCTTGAGCGTGGGGGTTCTGCTGCTGCACCCGGCCGAAGGGCTGCTGCTCGTGTTCACCAGGCACACCACGGGCGGGTGGCTGCTCCGACGCCTTGGACCTTTCGTTCTCGGGGTTCCTATGGCGCTCGGGTGGCTTCGGCTACGAGGCGAGCGGTTCGACCTCTTCGACGCCCCGCTCGGCACGGCCCTCATGATGGTCCTGATGATGGGCTTCTTTTCCGGCCTGCTCTACTGGGCGGCCGGGCGACTGAACGCGGCGGACGATCAAGTGCGATTGGCGCACGAAGGCCGCATGGCGACGACGCTCTCCCGCGAGGAGGCCGGCCTTCGGCGCATGGCGACGGTGGTCAGGGACTCGAACGATGCCATCACGATCCAGGACTTCGACGGCGGGGTTCTCGCGTGGAACCGCGGCGCAGAGCGAATGTATGGCTACAGCGAGGCCGAGGCGGTCGGGACGAACATCGACCGTCTGACCACCTCGGACAAGGTCGCCGAGCACAAGGACTTCGTTCGCCGGCTGGTGGCGGGAGAAGAGGTGACGTCGTTCGAGACCCGGCGCGTGACGAAAGACGGGCGCGTCCTGGACGTCTGGATGACCGTCACCAAGCTGGTCGACGACGGCGGAAAGGCGATCGGCCTGGCCTCTACCGAACGCGACATCACCGCGCGAAATCGGGCCACCGCAGAACTCGAGGTCGCCAACAAGGAGCTCGAGGCGTTCAGCTATTCCGTCTCTCACGACCTGCGGGCGCCGTTGCGGCACGTGCAGGGCTACGTGGACTTGCTCGCGCGCGACCCGGATAGCCGGCTCTCGGAGAAGGGCCAGCGCTACATGAAGACCATTGGCGACGTCGGCCGCGAGATGGGCGTGCTGATCGACGACCTTCTGGCATTTTCCCGCATGGGGCGTGCGGAAATGGTCGAGACGGCCACGAATCCAGATCTGCTGGTGCAGGACGCGCTGCGCGATCTGGAGCCGGTCCTCCGCGCGCGGAACATCGTCTGGACCCTCCACCCGTTGCCTCGGGTGCAGGTCGACCCCTCGATGCTCAAGCTGGTCCTGGGCAACCTGCTGGGCAACGCCGTGAAGTTCTCGCTCCCGCGCGACCCGGCCCGGATCGAGATCGGCACCGCGGGCACTGAGGACGGTCGCGTCATCCTCTTTGTCCGCGACAACGGTGTCGGGTTCGACGCCCGGTTCGCCCACAAGCTTTTCGGCGTGTTTCAGCGGCTGCACCGGTCCGACCAGTTCGAGGGCACCGGCATCGGCCTGGCCAATGTGCGGCGGATCATTGCCCGGCACGGCGGGCGCACGTGGGCGGAGGGGGTCCTGGACCAGGGCGCGACCTTCTACTTCACCTTGCGACCGGCTGGCGCCGGCGGAAAAGACCAACGGGAGGATGAACCATCATGAGTAGCGACCTGAGACACATCCTGCTGGTGGACGACAGTCCGCGCGATACTGAACTGGCGCTGGATGCGCTTGCCATGCACAATCTGGCAAACGCGGTAGTTGTCGTTCGCGACGGCGTCGAGGCGCTCGAATACCTGAATCGGACGGAGGCGTTCACCAACCGGACGGCGGGCAATCCGGTGGTGGTGCTGCTGGACTTGAAGATGCCCAGGATGGACGGCATCGAGACGCTGCGGGCGATCAGGAACACCCCGTCGTTGAGGCTGCTCCCGGTCGTGGTGCTGACTTCCTCGCGCGAAGAGAGCGACGTGATCGAGAGCTACAAGTTGGGGACCAACGCCTACATCGTCAAACCGGTCGTGTTCGAGAAGTTCGTCGAGGCGATGAGGGTGCTGGGAACCTTCTGGGCCGTCTTGAACGAGCTGCCGCCCCACACACCCTTGCGAGAGGGGAGGACAGCATGACGAGGATTCTTCACCTCGAAGACAGCCCGCGCGATGCGGAACAGGTGCAGGACGCCCTGCATCAGGCCGGGATCGACTGCGACCTGGAGGTCGTGAGCGATGGCGTGGAATTCGAGCGCGCGTTGGCGGGGTCACGTTTCGATCTGATCCTGTCTGACCACGATTTGCCCGGCTACGACGGTCTGGCAGCCCTGGTCTTGGCCCGAGAAAGACTGCCGGACGTCCCGTTCATCATGGTTTCCGGCGCGATGGGCGAGGAGGCGGCGATCGACACCATGGTCCGGGGCGCGACCGACTACGTGCTCAAGCAGCGACTGAGCCGGCTTGGCCCAGCCGTGCGGCGTGCCCTCGCCGAAGGACGGGAGCGTCAGGTTCTCCGGAAGGCCGAGGCTGACCTGCGGCGCATGGCGACGGTGGTGAGGGACTCGAACGACGCCATCACGATTCAGGACTTCGAGGGCGGGATCAGCGCCTGGAACCGCGGCGCGGAGCTGATGTACGGCTACGGCGAGGCCGAGGCGCTCGCGAAGAACATCGATCTGCTGACTGCCCCGGGCAAGGTCGCCGAGCAGAAGGACTTCATCCGCCGGCTCGCCGCGGGCGAAGACGTCACATCGTTCGAGACCCAGCGCGTGACCAGGGACGGGCGCGTCCTCGACGTCTGGATGACCGTCACCAAGCTGATCGACGATGACGGCAAGCCCATTGGCCTGGCCTCTACCGAGCGAGACATCACCGCGCGAAAACGGGAGGAGGCAGCCTCGCAAAGGAACCTGAAGCGGATCCACGCGATGGTTGAGCTTCTCCAGCGGCCGGGCGCTTCCGAGAAGGAGCTCCTGGCTTCGGCGGTCGAGAGCCTCGTCGAGATCACGGGGTCGGAATTGGCGTTCCTCGGCACGGTGGATCCGTCCGAGAGCACCCTGATGGCGAACCTGTATTCGAACCGGGCGATGCAGGAGTGCGCGGTCGATGGTCGGTCAGTCGAGTTCGCGGTGGCGACCGGGGGGCTCTGGGCCGAGGCGATCCGGCGCCATCAGCCGATCACCGTCAACGATTTCGAAGAGGCAAATCCCCTGAAGAAGGGGACCCCGGCGGGTCATGTGGGCCTCAGGCGGTTCATGGGTGTTCCGTCCGTCCGGGAGGGAGCGGTCTTGCTGTTCGCTGGGATGGCCAACAAACCGGAACCGTACGACGAACTCGACTTGTCCGAGGCGACGCTCTTCGTGGAAGGTCTGACCGAGGCCGTCGTGCGGAAGCGGTTCGAAATCGCCCAGGCAGAGTCGGAGAAGCGGTACCGCGGCCTGTTCGAAGCGGCCAGGGACGGCATCCT
Organism: uncultured Oscillospiraceae bacterium; assembly: GCA_964579735.1. Taxonomy (GTDB): domain Bacteria; phylum Bacillota; class Clostridia; order Saccharofermentanales; family UBA5734; genus CAILLO01. The sequence continues at coordinate 3,800 of CAZOHH010000124.1, forward strand.
GATTGTCGACGCCGACACCGGGAAGGTCGTTGACGTCAATCCGTTCCTGGTGGGCATGTCGGGCTACCCGCGCGAGGACTTCCTGGGGAAGTCCCTCTGGGAAATCCAGACCTTCAAGAAGGTATTCAACTCCAGTTCATCCTTCACGGAATTGCGGGACATCGGGCACGTTGGGTGCGCAAGCCCCTCGCTGGAGACCCGGGACGGGCGGCACCTCGACATCGAGTTCCTGAGCAACGTCTGCCCCATCGAGAACCGGAGCCTTCTGCAGTGCAACATCCGCGACATCACGGCGCGCAGGTTGTCTGAGGAGTCGCTGAAGGCGAGCGAGCAGCGCTTCATGAGCATCCTGCTCGCCTCCCATGACGCGATTCTTCTGATCGACGGCGACAGGTTCGCCGAGTGCAACGAAGCCACGGTCCGAATGCTGGGGTGCGCCAGCCGGGACGAGTTCCTGTTGACCCATCCTTCGCAGCTGTCCCCGCCGACCCAGCCGGATGGACGAAGCTCGCTCGAGAAAGCCGATGACATGATGCAGAAGGCCCTCCTGAACGGCTATCACCGCTTCGAGTGGATGCATCGTCGGGCCGGTGGCGAAGACTTTCCGGTCGAAGTGTCGCTGACTCCGATCAACTACCAGGGCAGGACCTTGCTCCATTGCCTGTGGCGCGACATCACCGAGCGGAAGCGGTCCGAGGCGGCGCGCTGGCAGGTGGAAGAAGGATTGAGACA
>CAZOHH010000125.1:0-4468 GCA_964579735.1 uncultured Oscillospiraceae bacterium
AGGCGAACCAGCTGCGCGGATCGGTCCACCTGTGCATCGGCCAGGAGGCGATCCCGTCGACGGTTTCTGCCCCGACCTGGAACGAGAGGTGACATGATGATTGTCGACCGATTCCGCATCGAAGGGGGCAGGCTCTGCTTCCGATACGATTGCGAAACGCTCTGGATCGAGTCTTGGGGCAGGAACAGTCTTCGCATCCGGGCCACGAAGGCCGCGGAAATGCCGACGGAGAATTGGGCGCTGCTCGCGCAGCGCGCCGACGACAAGGGCAAGCCTGCAATCACGATTTCGGAGATTGGCGCGCAGATTGACCACGGCCGGATCTCGGCGTCCCTGACCCCCCTCGGCCGCCTGACAGTGTGCCGCGGCGACGGAACCCCGATTCTCCACGAATACGTTCGGAACTGGTCCGACCCGGGGTCGCCGGACGCCAGCGCCCTCGGAATCGAGGCCCGCGAGTTCCGGCCGATCCTCGGCGGCGACTACCGGCTGACGATGCGGTTCGAATCTCTGAGCGACGACGAGCGGATCTACGGGATGGGGCAGTACCAGCAGCCCCATCTCGACCTGAAGGGCCACGAGTTGGAGCTGGCCCAGCGAAATTCACAGGCGAGCGTTCCGTTCGCGGTCTCGAGCCTCGGCTACGGATTCCTCTGGAACAATCCGGGCATCGGCCGGGTCACGTTCGGCCGGAACCTCACCCTGTGGCAGGCCGAATCCACCATCGCGTTGGACTACTGGATCACGGTCGGCGATACGCCCGCGGAGATCCTGCACGCCTACGCCGGCGCTACCGGAACGGTGCCACGGATGCCGGAGTGCGCGCTCGGCTTCTGGCAGTCGAAGCTCCGGTACCGGACACAGGAGGAACTGCTGTCGGTCGCCCGTGAATACCGCCGTCGCGGCCTCCCCCTCTCCGTGATCGTGGCGGACTTCTTCCACTGGCCGTACCAGGGCGACTGGCGGTTCGACCCCGTGGACTGGCCCGATCCGGAGGCCATGGTCAGGGAACTGGACGGCCTGGGGATCGCGTTGATGGTCTCCATTTGGCCGACAGTCGACCGGCGCAGCGAGAACTACACCGAGATGGTCGAGAAGGGGCTGCTGATCCGGACGGACCGCGGGCTGCGGATCGGCATGGACTTCCAGGGGAACACGATCCACGTCGACCCGACGAATCCCGTGGCGCGTGACTACCTCTGGCGGAAGGCGAAGGCCAACTACTACGACAAGGGCGTGGCACTGTTCTGGCTCGACGAGGCGGAACCGGAGTACGCCGTCTATGATTTCGACAACTACCGCTACCACCTCGGCCCGAACCTCCGCGTCGGGAATCTGTATCCTATGCTTTATACGCAGGCTTTCCACGACGGCCTTCGAGCAGAGGGCCAAACGGAGATCCTCCACCTGGTCCGCTGCGCGTGGGCGGGCAGCCAGCGCTATGGTGCGCTGGTCTGGTCGGGGGACATCCATTCGAGCTTCGAGAGCCTGAGAAACCAGCTGGTGGCCGGCCTGAACATGGGCATGGCGGGCATCCCCTGGTGGACGACCGACATCGGCGGATTTCAGGGCGGCGACCCGCAGGACCCTGCATTCCGCGAGCTGCTCATCCGGTGGTTTGAGTGGGGGACCTTCTGCCCGGTCATGCGGCTGCACGGGGACCGCGAGCCGAAGCAGCCCCGCCATGGCCAGACCGAAGGCGCTGCCTGCCTGTCGGGCGCGGACAACGAGGTCTGGAGCTTCGGGCCGGAGGCCTACCACATCTGCAGGGAGTACCTCTTCATCCGAGAGCGGCTGAAACCCTATCTCCGCCGCCTCATGGAGGAGGCCCACCGGAATGGCAGCCCGGTCATGCGCCCGCTCTTCTATGAGTTCCCCGACGATGCACTGGCATGGCGCCGCGAGGATGAGTACCTGCTCGGCTCGGATCTCCTTGTGGCCCCGATTCTGCATCGTCAGGCGATGGCCCGCGAAGTTTACCTTCCTGCAGGTGCCGGATGGATGGACGTCTGGTCGGGCGAAACCCGCGAAGGAGGCGTCTCCGTGACCGTCGATGCGCCGTTGGAGCGGATTCCGCTGTTCATCCGTTCCGGAGCGGACCTGGACCTTGCCTCCATGATCGCAGCGGAATTCGGAATCTGGTCTCTGGACGAAGAGGAAAGGTGGACCCTATCGGATTTGGTAGAGCGAAAAGTGATGGCTCGCACTAATGAAGAAGGGGATAATGGGCTGACATGGCGATGAAGTACGACGCTGATTCAACAAGAAGGAAGGGGCGATTTCCGTGAAATCGAATGAGCCGGCAGGAGTCCTGAAAGGATTCGATTACCAGGATGTCGAATTGAAAAACAGCCTATGGAAGAGACAGCGTGATGAGACAATCGAACTGTACCTGGCCATGGACAATGACGATATTCTGCATGACTGCAGAGTGAAAGCAGGCCTGCCCTCTGGCCGTGATGGGCTTCCCGGATGGGGACCCAGCATCGGACAGTACTTCGGCTCCTATGCCAAGCTGTATTCAGTCACGGGCGATTACAGGCTCAAGAGGAAGGCGGTTTCGTTATTCGAAGGCTGGACTGAATGCATCGACAAAGACTCGGCACTTCTTGAGAACGACACGTACGGCTATGAAAAGCTCATCGGTGGACTGCTGGACATGTATGAGTACATGGGTCACATCGAAAGCAGGGAACTGATTTCCCGTCTGACCGATCATGCCATTTCCGACTTCGACCCGACCATCCCGCGAGATGGAATCCAGGATGGACGCCTCAAGGGGCAGATCGAATGGTATACGCTTCCAGAGAATCTCTATCGTGCATTTCAACTGTTCGGAGACGAGAAATACAGGACATTCGCAGAACAATGGCACTACGACTACATGTGGGACAAGATTTTGGCCCACGATTTCGATATCGGCCCCCGGCATGCCTATAGTCATGTGAATTGCCTGTCAAGCGCCGCCCGAGCCTATGAGGTGACAAAAGACAGCAAATATCTAGAAATCATGAAAATCGCATATGAAGAAATCACTCGCAACCATACATATGCGACCGGAGGCTACGGACCAGCCGAAACGCTCTTCATCCAGAAGAAAGGCTATCTGGGGTTCATGCTGCAGAACACATGGGATTTCAGGAGCGATGGCGATGTCACATACAGGAACTTCGCGGGAGATCTTGTGGCGCGAAGCGATGTCTGGGGCAGCTGTGAAGTTTCCTGCTGCGCTTGGGCCGTTTTCAAATTCTGCCATTATCTGCTTCGTCATACAGGGGAGGCAAAGTATGCAGAATGGGCTGAACGGATGCTCTACAACGCGACAGGAGGACAGCCGCCTATAACACCGGATGGAAAGATCCTGTATTATGCCAGTTATTTTACGGATGGTGCGATGAAATCCACGACAGACAGGCGACTCTTCTTCGGAGGAAGGAATTTCACGTGGCAATGCTGTACAGGCACCTTTCCGCAGGATGTGGCGGAATATGCAAACATGCTGTACTACCATGATGACGATGGACTCTACATCAGTCAGTATCTCCCTTCCCATGTCCACTGGAAAAAGGACGGAGTCGCAGTCGGGATTGAAAACTACTCATCCTATCCACGGGAAAGTACCGTGAGGCTGCGCATCTCGACGGAGTCACCCGTCGCATTCAAGTTGAAGCTCCGCGTGCCGTCGTGGGCAACCAGGGGGTATTCTGTATTCGTCAACGGATCACGGGTCCATGTCGATGCGCCCCCCGATTCGTGGATCGTCCTCGACCGTGTCTGGAAAGACGGTGACCTTGTGGATGTGGATTTCACCTATTTTCTGTATTTCAAGGCGGTGGACGATCATCATCCGAATCTTGTCGCCCTGCTCTACGGACCCATCGTTCTGGTTTCGACAGAAATGACACTATTGGTCGGAGATGTGGAACACCCTGAAGATTGGATCCAAGCGGTATCTGGCGAGGAGATGGTATTCAGGACTGAGCCAGGTCATACCGGTGAGCTTTCTTTCATACGCAGGACATTCGTCCCATATTTCACTTATCCTGAAAATCAATGGTATTTCATGTACATTTCGACATTTCGGAACAACGAAGAATTGCCCAGCATCATCTAGAAGAGGCCGGTTCAAAGCGTTCGATAATGGCATCCTTGATAAGCTGGGTTTAGAAATCGATGAAGGGAATGCTGGAATGGAAAAGACCAAATGAAAGGGAGATGTTCCACCGTCACGACTCGCGAATTTGAGGAGGATGTGACGCGCGGGATCGCGCACACCTAGAGCGCCAGGCACCGGACCGGTACTTTGGAACCGCCTTTAGTCTCCCCTCGTACGTCGTCGTGCCACGCTACAAATCGCTCGAATGCGGAGGGCACTCAAGTGGCACAGACCAGAGCGACAGAGTTTTTGAACAAAACCGTGCGGAGGAGGCACGACGACATGGAGAAGCGCAAGGCCTTGATCATCTGG
>CAZOHH010000126.1:0-4455 GCA_964579735.1 uncultured Oscillospiraceae bacterium
TGAAGTCGTAGCCGACCGATATTATGGTGCAAGAACGATACGCTGGGTCGTTCGCATCGCGAAGGAAGGGGAAGGTCCCCTCTCGCAGATCTTCCGAATCATATCGTAGATCCAGTCCGTTGATTCCGAGGCTTCACATAGCATGGACTCTCTGTCATCGTTGCTCAGCCTTGAAGAAATCGTCTCGATGATGGACGGATCGATGTGGTCACGACCGAGTTCCTTGAGAGCCTGAATGACGAGAGCCGTCGTATCGGACAATCCTGAAACTTCCTTGTTCGTCCGGTGCTTGAACTCGATCCTGTGATCGTTGAGCTGGTATGTCTTGTATGGACCATCACTTCGATAGGACCAGACGGCTGCAACCTGGGTCGATAACCCGAGGAGGTTCAACGCCGTGTTGCCGCTTGGCGCAATGGACCAATGATAGTTCCTTGCCAGCGCTTTCGCGACTTCATTCGGATCAGGCGCAACGAATTCCTGCAGAAGCTCGCTATATCTTGGCTTCTCATAGATGCCATTCAGCAGGTGCTTCAGCACCTGTTCGAAAACAAGTCTGTTCAACGTCCGTCTCACGGTTTCCGCCTCGGCGATATCCACGAAGTCCGCGTGAATGAAGATGGTTCCATCCTTCGCCTTTTCAATGCGTTCACGGATCTGTTTTGCATACCCCATCGCCAAGTGATCACCTCCCATATGTCCTGTTTATTATATACTATTCGGGACAAATGATGCGATAGAGCATGCATTTATTCCTTATGCTTGTCGCCATCCTCTCCCACCCGCGCCTCCCCCCGCACCCCGTGCCCACGCCCCCTCCGGAAGCGTCCCCCGCCCCCTCTCCGCCATTCGACCAAGCAATGCAATAATTCATGCAACGAGTTGCATAGAATACCAACGAAAACCGCGGGCATTCATTTGCCTTTGCGGCCTGCAACGCATGAAAATAGCCATTCCCCCCGATTTGACAAACCCCGTTGATTCCCATAATATACGTGCAAACGCATCTCGTTTCGTTGCACGCCGCAGCTCCCCCGTCTGTCCTCGACTGCGAGCCAGAGCCCTTTGGAGGTTGGTATGCCAGTGACCATCAAGGACGTCGCCAAGGCCATTGGGGTCTCGACCTCGACGGTTTCGCGCGTCCTGACCGGGCACCCCGGCATCGGCTCCGCCACCCGCCAGCGCGTCCTCGAGACCGTCGCCCTGATGAAGTACCACCCCAACGCCACGGCCCGCTCCCTCGTCAACCACCGCACCTACACCCTGTGCGCCGTGCTCCCCACAGGAAGCCGCCTCAGGGACCACGACTCCCACACCATGAAGGCCCTGCTCGGCATCTCGGCCCACGCCCGCGAGCGTGGATACAACGTCGTCCTGATACACCCCGCCGACGCCGATGACGAGTGGCGCAGCGTCCTCCATGCCGTCACGACCCGCGTCGTCGACGGCGTCGTGCTGTTCGCCAGCCGCGAGAAGGACCGCGTGATCGAGTTCCTGCGCAAGTCCGAATTCCCGTTCCTGCTCCTGGGGCACCCCGAGGAGCACGACAAGGAACTCTGGGTCGACACCGACCACCAGCAGGCCATGTACCTTTCGACGCTGCATCTGCTGGACCTCGGGCACCGGAGGATCGCCTACCTCGGCGGACCCCGCTTCCTGGGCTCCACGAAGGACCGCTTCGACGGGTTCTTCCAGGCCTGCCACGAGCGGGGCGTGCCCATCGACGATTCCCTGGTCCAGCTCGCCGCCGAATACACCCTGGACGCAGGGGACGCCTTCGTCGCCGCCCGCGTGTCCTCCGGTACCCCTCCTCGCGCCTCCTTCACGGCGCTCCTGACCAACGACGACCTGCAGGCGGTCGGAGCGGCCCGCGCGCTGCGGGACCGCCATGTGATGGGCGTATCCGTCGTCGGCTTCTGCTCGCACCCCATCACCAGCTGGTACGACCCTCCCATCTCCACGATCGACGTCAATTCCGACAAGCTCGGCCGCTATGCCGCGCGCCTCCTCATCGACCAGCTCGAGGGAGAGCGCGAGAACGTCCGGCACTACCGCGTCCGCTCGACGCCCGTCGAACGCGCCAGCGTCGGTCCTCCACTCGCGGCAGCGGCAGGGGAGTGGGAGGGATGAGGGAGCCGAAGCGGGGTGCCATCTTCCGCGTCGACGACATATTCGTCGACATGACCAAGTACCACTACTTCGCCTGGCGCCGCCTGGCCGAGGAACTCGGCGTGAGCTTCACCATTGCGGACAACGACCGCATGCGAGGCATCGGGAGCCTCAAGTCCCTGGAGATCCTTCTCGAAGGCGGCGGACTCGACATCAGCCTCGAGGACAAGTACGAGCTCTGCGCCCGCAAGTTGAACTGGCTCGTCGAGCATGTCCAGCAGATCGACCCGGCAGACCTCCAGACCGGCTCCCGCGAACTCCTGCGCAGCCTGCGCGCTCTTCATGTCCCTTGCGCCGCCCTCGTCGCACGTCCCGAATCCGCACTGGTCCTCGCCCGACTGGGCATCGTCGGCGCCTTCGACGCCCTGGTCGACCCATCATACGGCATCCTGACCGACCCCGCCCCCTCCGACTACCGCACCGCCGCCGAGGCGCTCGACCTCGCCCCCGGGGACTGCCTCGCCTTCGAGCCCGATGATTCCGGCATCTCGGCCGCCCACGAAGCGGGTCTTTCCGTCGTCGGCGTCGGCTCCCGCGAACTCCTGTCCGCCGCGGACCAGGTCGTCTCCGGACTTTGGTCCTTCCAGCCCAACGAATGGTTCAGACCCAGCAAGGAGGCTATCGCATGAGCGTCGCATCCGCAGTCCCGGGCACCGCCTCCGTCGTCGACCTCGGCCGCATGGAATACGGCGCGGCCCTCGCCCTCCAGGAGCGGCTGGTGGACCTGCGCCAGAAGCGCCTGATCGGCGACGTCATCCTGCTCGTCGAGCACCCTCCCGTCCTCACGCTCGGCGTGCGCGGCAGCCGCTCGAACATCCTCGCCACACCCGCGACCCTCGCCCGCGCGGGCGTCTCCATATTCCCGGTGAACCGCGGCGGAGACGTGACCTACCACGGCCCTGGCCAGCTCGTGGGATACCCCATCCTCGACCTCCCCGCCCTGGAACTCGGCGTGCGCGAATACGTCCGCTGCATCGAGGACGCGGTGATCCGCCTGCTGGATGAGGACTATGGCCTCGCCGCCACCCACGCCGACCAGAAGTACACCGGCGTCTGGCTGGGGAACGACAAGATCTGCGCCATCGGCATCGCGGTCCAGCACGGCGTCTCCATGCACGGGTTCGCCTTCAACGTCGCGCCCGACCTCTCCCACTTCGACTGGATCGTCCCCTGCGGACTCACCGACCGGGGCATCACCTCCATAGCCCGCGAAACCGGCCGCCCCGTACGGGTCGACGAAGTGCGCGCACGCGTCGCAGAAGTCCTGTGCCAGACCTTGGGACTATCTCCCACCCCGGTCGACAAAGCCGCCTTCCTCGCCTCGCTGCCCAGCGGAGACGCCGTGGCCGCCCCGCTGCCCCCGCACCCGGATCCAGCCCCTACCCCTGCCCCAGCACCCGACCCCACTCCCGAACCCGCCCCTGCCCCCGCGCCGGATGTGCTTCGCAAACCTGATTTGCTGCGAAAGCCGGATTTGCTACGCAAACCGGACTGGCTGCGCATCAAGGCGGCGCCTGAAAGCGAAGGACAGGCAGAGGTCTACCGGCTCGTCGGGGACCTTGGCCTCCACACCGTCTGCGAGGAGGCCGCCTGCCCCAACAAGCGCGAGTGCTTCGGCCGCCGCACCGCCACCTTCCTCGTCCTCGGGGACGTCTGCACCCGCGACTGCACCTTCTGCGCCGTCGAGCGCGGCTGCCCCCAGCCCCCGGACCCCACCGAGCCCGCCCGCGTGGCGGAAGCCGTGCACACCCTCGGCCTGCGCCATGCCGTCATCACCTCGGTGACCCGCGACGACCTGCCCGATGGAGGCGCCTCCCACTTCGCGCAGCTCGTCCATGAGATCCGCACCCACAGTCCCGAAACCACCGTGGAGCTCCTGATTCCCGATTTCAAGGGCGAAGAACAGGCTCTCGACACCGTCCTCGATGCGCTGCCCGACGTGCTCAACCACAACGTCGAGACCGTGCCGCGCCTCTACCCCGAGGTCCGCCCCTCCGCCCGCTACGCCCGCTCCCTCGAGCTCCTGCGCCGCGCCTCCGCGCACCCGTCCCACGTCCGCACCAAGTCCGGCATCATGGTCGGCCTCGGAGAGACCCAGGAGGAAGTCCTGGAGGTTTTCTCCGACCTGCGCGACGCCGGTGTCTCCTACCTCACGGTCGGCCAGTACCTCGCCCCCTCCCGCGAGCACCACCCCGTCGTGGAGTACGTTCCACCCGAGGTGTTCGACCTGTACAAGGAGAAGGCCCTCGGAATGGGCTTCCGCCATGTGGCCTCCGGACCGTTCGT
>CAZOHH010000127.1:0-4447 GCA_964579735.1 uncultured Oscillospiraceae bacterium
CCCTGTATGAAGCGGCGATGGAATCCGGCTTCTATTGATAGCCGGGGAAGGACGAATCGTGTACCAGACTGCTGCCAACTCCGATAAGCACCGCATCCTGGACGTGCTGACCGGCAAGAAACCGGATCGCGTCCCGAATTTCGAGGTGCTGGTGGACGACCCTACGCTGACCTACATCATGGGCAGGGAGATCCGAGGCGCGCACACGCTGGACAACATCCCCGCCGACGACTACATCGAGTTCGCACGGCGGGTCGGCCAGGACGCCGTCGGCATGTGCTTCTACGATAACCCCTTCCGCTATCTCGGCGACGATGGGGCGCCGAGGAGGCGGGACTTCCGGATCACTGGTCGCAGTGACCTCGAACGCCTGTTGCCCGCCAACATGGACCACCTACAGAAGCAGTTCCTGCAACTGGAGGAATACCGCGCCAAGACTCAGGGTACGGAACTTGCGCTCTTCGCCCTGACCGGCGCGTTCTTCACCGACGCCTACGACTCCGTCTTTGGGTTCGATAATTTCATGTATCTCCTGAACGACGACCCCATGCTGATCGAGGACTATCTCGAAATGCATTCGGAGTATTATGCGGCGCAAGTCGAGGAACTGGTCCGGCGAGGCATCGATTTCCTGTACATCGGCGACGACCTCGCCTTCAAGAGCTGCACGCTGATCTCCCCCGCCATCCTGCGGCGCATCTGGTTTCCGCGCATGAAGAGGATCATGGCGCCCGCTCTACGGCGTGGCATCCCCATTCTGTTCCATAGCGACGGAAACATCCTGGAGATTCTTCCTGACCTCTTGGAGATGGGCATCGGCGGGCTCAACCCCATCGAACCCTACGGCATGGAGATCACCGAAGTGAAGAGGCGCTTCGGAAAGGACATCGCGCTCTTCGGGAATCTGGACGTGGGCGAAGTGCTGGGTCGCGGCACTCCGGAGACTGTAAGGGCGGCAGCGGAGCATCTGATCGACACGGTGGGTCGGGACGGCGGTCTCGTGATGGCCAGCAGCCACAGCATCACAGCCGACATCCCCCCCGAGAATTACATCGCCATGATCGAGACCGCGCAGAGCTACGGCCGATATTGACTGGAGAGGACCTTTGCTGAGAGCTTTCGTCTTCAATATCCAGAGATTCTGCATCCATGACGGGGAGGGCATCCGCACCACCTTCTTCTTCAAGGGATGCTCGCTGGATTGCCAGTGGTGCCACAACCCGGAGGGCCGGGATTTCCGCCCACAGCTGATGCTGCAGGGCGACCGGTGCCGCGGCTGCGGCGCTTGCGTGGCGGCATGCCCTGTCGATTGCATCTCCATGGACGATAGAACGGCCACGACGGATCGGTCGCGCTGCACGGCCTGCGGAAACTGCGTGGAATCCTGCCCATTCATGGCACGGGAGATCGCCGGACACCTGTATTCGGTCGAGGAACTGGTGCGGATCGCCGCCCGGGATCGCATCTTCCACGAGACCTCCGGCGGCGGAGTCACCTTGTCCGGCGGCGAAGCGATGCTCCAGGACCCCGATTTCCTGCTCGAACTGGTTCGCGAACTGAAGCGCCAGGGATTCCATGTGGCCATCGACACGTGCGGCGACGCGTCCTATGATGCTTTTTCCGCCTTGCTTCCCTATGTCGACTGCTTCCTCTACGATATCAAGCTGATGGACAGTGAACTACACCGGCTTTTCACTGGAAACGACAACCGGAGGATCCTGACCAATCTGGTCCGGTTGAGCCAGGCCGGTGCGCCGCTTCATGTCCGCATCCCGCTCATCGAAGGGGTCAACGCTTCCGATGCCGCGATCGACGGGATCCTCGCCTTCCTGCGTGAAGAAGTCGTCGTCCAGAAGATCTGCCTGTTGCCCTGCCACTCGATGGGATGGGACAAGCGACGCCTGCTCGGCCAGAGCGGACCGGCGGTCGGATTCACGGCACCGGATGCCGAGCGGATGGACGCCATAGCCGACCGTTTCCGGAAGGCCGGGTGGACCGATGTCCAGATTGGAGGGTGAATCGATGCCGACCGTATTCCATGCCAGTCAACCCCGCGGCATGAACGAGCGCGTCCGCAAGCTGCGGGAGCAGAGCGTGGCTACGCAGCCACGGATCTGCATGGAAAGGGCAGTGCTGGAAACCGAAGCCTACCGACGATATGAAGGGCGCGTGTCCATACCGGAGCTGCGTGCCCTGGCATTCCACCATATCCTCGCGAACAAGACCCTCGTGATCAACGAGGGAGAGCTGATCGTCGGAGAAAAGGGAAGCGGCCCGCAGGCGGCGCCCAGTTTCCCCGAGCTCTGTTGCCACACGGCGCAGGACCTCCGGCTCATGGACAGCCGGGAGCTGATCTCCTTCCGGGTGAGTGAATCCGACATCCGGATCCAGGAACAGGAGATCATCCCGTTCTGGGAGGAACGGTCCATCCGGCGCCGCATACTCGACGCGATGACACCGGCCTGGAAGGACTGTTATGCGTCCGGAATCTTTACCGAGTTCATGGAACAGCGGGGACCCGGTCACACGGTCGGCTCCGGAAAGATCTATCAGAAAGGGTTCGCCGACTATCAGCTCGAAATCGAGGAAGCGCTGTCCCGGCTGGATTTTCTGAACGACGCGGCTGCGACCGCGAAACAGGAACAGCTGAAGGCCATGCGGATCTGCTGCGACGCAATCCAGCTTCTTGGGCGGCGCTATGCCGCATTGGCCCGTGAAACAGCCGCTCGGACGCCCGACGGAGCCCGTCGTGCAGAACTGCTGCAGATCGCCGCCAATTGCGACATCGTACCAGCCCAAAAGCCGGAAACGTATTGGCAGGCGCTGCAGATGTATTGGTTCGTCCACCTGGGGGTCACCACCGAGTTGAACCCCTGGGACGCCTACAGCCCCGGCCGGCTGGACCAGCATCTCCATCCTTTCTTTGTGCAGGATCGGAAGGCCGGACGCCTGGACGACGACAGGGCCAAGGAACTGCTGGAGTGCCTGTGGGTCAAGTTCAACAACCAGCCGGCGCCCCCGAAGGTCGGGATTACATTGAAAGAGAGCGGCACCTATACCGACTTCGCCAATATCAACACCGGTGGAATCGCTCCCGACGGCGAGGACGGCGTGAATGAGGTCAGTTACCTGATTCTCGACTGCATGGACGAGATGCGGCTGCTGCAACCCAGTTCGAACGTCCAGATCAGTCGAAAGACGCCGCAGTCCTTCCTGAAACGGGCTTGCGAGATCTCCCGCCAAGGGTGGGGACAACCCGCCTTCTTCAATACCGAGGCCATCCTGCAGGAACTGCTGGCCGCCGGAAAGACCCTGGCCGACGCACGTCTCGGCGGCACGAGCGGCTGCGTGGAGACCGGCGCCTTCGGGAACGAGGCCTATATCCTGACCGGATACTTCAACTTGCCCAAGATCCTGGAACTAACGTTGCACGACGGACTCGACCCGGTCTCGGGCAAGCAGCTCGGACTGAAGCTGGGCCGCGCCGTCGATTTCCAGACCTACGACCAGCTTTTCGAGGCCTTCTGCCGGCAGGTCGAGCACTTCGTCGGAATCAAGGTGGCCGGTTCGAATCGGATTGAAGCGATCTACGCACGCTACATGCCGGTCCCCTTCCTTTCGGTCATCACCAACGACTGCATCGCCAGAGGCCAGGACTACAATGCCGGCGGTGCACGCTACAACACCAGCTACATCCAGGGCGTTGGCATCGGAACCGTCGCCGATTCGCTGGCTGCCGTCAAGCATCACGTCTTTGACCGGAGGACTTTCGACATGACCCGACTGATGGACGCCCTCGATCACGATTTCGAAGGTCGGGAAGCCGTCCTCGGTCTGGTCCGCAACCAGGCTCCACGATATGGCAATGACGACGACTATGCCGACCGCATCATGCAGTCGGTCTTCCGGCACTACCAGGCGACGGTGACCGGTCGTCCGAACATGCGACAGGGCCATTACCGCATCAACATGCTGCCGACCACCTGCCACATCTATTTCGGTGAAGTGACAGGCGCCAGCCCCAACGGCCGACGGGCTGGTAAGCCAGTCTCCGAGGGCATTTCGCCGACGCAGGGCGCCGATACGCACGGTCCGACGGCGGTCTTGAAATCGGCGGCCAGGATGGATCACCTGATCACAGGTGGAACCCTGCTGAATCAGAAATTCAGCCCTTCCACCCTCGGAGGAGACAAGGGCCTGGACCGGATGGCCAGCCTGATTCGGAGCTATTTCAGCATGGACGGCCATCACATCCAGTTCAACGTGGTCGACCGCGAGACCCTGCGCGCCGCCCAGGCGCATCCGGACGAATACCGCGACCTGATCGTGCGGGTAGCCGGCTACAGCGACTACTTCCACAACCTGAACCGCGGGCTACAGGACGAGATCATCGAGCGGACCGAGCAGGGCGAGGAAGTGTGAGCGGGATGGACTGGAAGAGGGCAAT
>CAZOHH010000128.1:0-4242 GCA_964579735.1 uncultured Oscillospiraceae bacterium
TCGCGCACCGTGCCGGATTCCAGGTCCTCCGTCGTGGTCAACGTCCAGGCACGGCGCGCGAAGACGTCCGGATTGTAGAACCAGGTCGCGAGGTTGCAGTACAGCAAGCCGGCGGCGACGGCGACGACAAGTCCGAGAGCGGTCCAGCGGAATGCGGGATGCTTCTTCATGGCGTGCCTCCTCGCTTGACCCATAGAACGTTTCGGGGGGTGGCAAAAGTCTGTTCTCCCCTATCGTACCGCAAAACGATGGGGAGGACTGCATGCACAAAATCGACTATGGTCGACAAACTTCTTGATTTTCAGTTTTTGTCGAGTATAATCGATTTTGAGGTGAACCCGATGAAGCATCGCGATCTCTATCTCCAGAAGCTTCTCGCCTTCCAGGACCAGCCGGTCATCAAGGTGATCACCGGCATGCGCCGCTCCGGGAAATCCTTCCTGTTGGAACTGTATCGTGAGAACCTCCTGCAGCAGGGCATCCCCCCGGCTCGGATCGTTTCGATGAACTTCGAGTCGTTCGAGTTTTCCGGTGTCCAGGATGCCCGTTCGCTCCATGACGCCGTGCGGGCGCGGATGGCCCCGACCGGCCGGCATTACCTCCTCCTCGACGAAGTCCAACTGGTCCACGAGTGGGAGAGGGCCGTGAATTCCTTCCGGGTCGACTTCGACGCCGACATCACGATCACTGGCTCGAATGCGTACCTGCTCTCCTCGGAGCTGTCGACCCTGCTGTCCGGCCGTTACGTCGAGATTCCCATCTTTCCCCTCTCCTTCCGCGAATACCTCGATTTCAGCAGCTTCACGGCGAGCGACGACCGCGCACGTGCGTTCGGGAGATACCTGCGGTATGGCGGGTTACCAATGGTCCCGAGTCTGCCGGATGAACCGGAGATCATCCGCACCTATCTGTCCGGCATCTACAACACGGTTCTCATGAAGGACGTCATACAACGGAACCAGGTGCGGGACGGGGCTCTGCTCGGTCGGATCATGGTCTATCTGGCTGAGAATGTGGGCAATCCCGTCTCGACGCGGAAGATCAGCGATTTTCTGACCGCTTCAGGTCACAAGACGACCGCCGACACCGTCGACAGCTATCTCGACATGCTGGAGCGGGCGTTCGTGCTCTATCGTGCGGATCGATTCGACATGAAAGGCAAGGCGCTGTTGAAAACGCTTGCCAAGTACTACATCGTCGACACCGGAATCCGGAACGAACTGCTCGGATTCGGACAGGCGGATTACGGGCGCGTCTACGAGAACGTCGTCTTCTTCGAGCTGCTCCGGAGAGGGTACCGGGTGACGGTCGGCAAGGTGGACAACCTGGAGGTGGACTTCGTCGCGACCAGCGCGGAGAGGCGCGTCTATTACCAGGTCACAGCCTCCCTCTCAGACCCACAGACGCGGGAGAGGGAGCTT
The DNA here is from genome assembly GCA_964579735.1 of uncultured Oscillospiraceae bacterium. Taxonomy (GTDB): domain Bacteria; phylum Bacillota; class Clostridia; order Saccharofermentanales; family UBA5734; genus CAILLO01. The sequence goes on from CAZOHH010000128.1 coordinate 1,422, forward strand.
CGTCCCCTGCTCGATATCCGTGACAACCACGAGAAGGTCGTCCTGAGCATGGACGCCGCTCCCTACGCCATGAACGACCGGGGCATCCTGCTGAAGAACCTCGTCGATTTCCTATTGGAGCCCTAGACCGCGCCCTACTTCGCGGGCGCACCGTCCCCGGCCTTCTTCGACGCGACCACGTGGGACAGCCAGAAGATCATGCCGACGAAGAGTCCGCCGCCGACGATGTTGCCGAGGGTGACGGGAATCAGGTTCGAGACGAAGAAGTGCGTCCAGTCCAGTTTCGCGAGCCCGGCATCGGTGACGCCGAGCGTCTTGGCCTGCTCCACGAACGTCGCGACCGTCTTCGCGAAGATGCCGGCGGGGATGTAGTACATGTTTGCCACGCTGTGCTCGAAGCCGGACGTGATGAACAGCCAGATCGGGAAGAAGATGGCGAAGAGCTTGCCGACGATATCCTTGGCCGCCGCCGCCATCCAGACCGCCATGCAGACGAGCCAGTTGCAGAGGATGCCCATGGCGAAGGCCTGGACGAAAGTCAGGCCGACCTTGTAGGCCGCGACCTTGATGGTGAATCCGCCGAGCAGGCCGTGGGAGAACCCGAACTGGCCGGAGTAGAAAATCAAGCCGGCGATCAGCACGGACCCCAGGAGGTTGCCGACGTAGACGAGGCCCCAGTTGCGCAGCATGCGGCCCAGGCCGATGCGGCCGCCCAGGAGCGGCGCGACCATGAGCATGTTGCCGGTGAAGAGCTCGGCGCCGGCGATGACGACCAGCATCAGGCCGGTGGCGAACAGCGCGCCGGCGAGGGCCTTGCCCACGCCGACGGACGCGATGGTGTGGATGGCGGTGTTCGAGCCTTCGGAGGCGAACGCGATGAAGGCGCCGCCGAGCAGCCCGAGCAGTAGGGTGTTCCAGGCGGAGTAGCCGGCCTTCTTGACGCCGGTCTCCAGGAAGAGCTCCGTGGTCTCCTTCGGGGTGCGGGCAGGTGCGTCCATTGCGGTTCTCCTTGCGGCCGGCTTCGTGCCGGGTCGCCCGTGTTTCCTAGAACAGTCCGGAGATACGGCCGGTGGCGTCGACGTCGATCGCCTCGGCGGCGGGGACCTTGGGCAGGCCGGGCATGGTCATGATCTCGCCGGTCAGGGCGACGATGAAGCCCGCGCCCGCGGAGACCTTGACGTTGCGCACGCTGACCGTGAAGCCGGAGGGACGCCCCAGCTTCTTCGGGTCGTCGGACAAGGAGTACTGCGTCTTGGCCATGCAGATGGGCAGCTTGGAGAAGCCCATCTCGTCGAGCTTGGCGATCTCCTTCAGGGCGGCCGGCGCGAAGTCCACGCCGTCTCCGCCGTAGACTTTCTTCACGATGGCCCCGATCTTCTCCTGGATGGACTGCTCCTCGGTGTAGGCGAACCGGAAGTTCGAATTGCCGGCCTCGACCAGGCGCACGACTTCGTTCGCGAGCGCGACGCCGCCCTCGGAGCCCTTGCCCCAGACTTCGGACAGCGCGACGTTGGCGCCCTTGGCCTTGCACATGCTCTCGATGAGGGCGAGCTCGGCTTCGGTGTCGGTCGGGAAGCGGTTGATGGCGACGACGGCGGGCAGGCCGAAGGTCGTCGTGATGTTCTCGATGTGCTTGATGAGGTTGGGCAGGCCCTTCTCGAGCGCGGGCAGGCTTTCCTTGGACAGGTCGGCCTTGGCGACGCCGCCGTGGTGCTTGAGCGCGCGGACGGTCGCGACGATGACGACGGCCGAGGGGGTCAGGCCGCCCATGCGGCACTTGATGTCGAGGAACTTCTCCGCTCCCAGGTCCGCGCCGAAGCCGGCTTCGGTCACGACGTAGTCCGCGAGCTTGAGGGCCATTCTCGTCGCCATGAGGCTGTTGCAGCCGTGGGCGATGTTGGCGAACGGCCCGCCGTGGATGAAGGCGGGGGTGTGCTCGAGGGTCTGCACGAGGTTGGGCTTGAGGGCGTCCTTGAGGAGGGCGGCCATGGCGCCCTGCGCCTTGAGCTGGCCGGCCGTCACGGGGGCGTCATCGCGGGTGTAGCCGACGACGATGCGCTCGACGCGGGCTTTCAGGTCGTCCAGGTCCTTCGACAGGCAGAGGATGGCCATGACTTCCGACGCGACGGTGATGTCGTATCCGTCTTCGCGCGGGCTGCCGTTGGCCTTGCCGCCGAGGCCGTCGACGACGAACCGCAGCTGGCGGTCGTTCATGTCCACGCAGCGGCGCCAGGTGATGCGGCGCGGGTCGATCCCGAGCGCGTTGCCCTGATAGATGTGGTTGTCGATCATCGCGGCGAGCAGGTTGTTCGCCGCGCCGATGGCGTGGAAGTCGCCGGTGAAGTGGAGGTTGATGTCCTCCATGGGGACGACCTGGGCGTATCCGCCGCCGGCCGCGCCGCCCTTGACGCCGAAGACCGGCCCGAGGGACGGCTCGCGCAGGGCGATCAGGGTCTTCTTGCCGATGCGGGCCAATGCGTCGCCGAGGCCGACGGTGGTGGTGGTCTTCCCTTCCCCGGCCGGGGTCGGGGTGATGGCGGTCACGAGGACGAGCTTGCCGTCCTTGCGGCCGGCGAGGCCCTCGTGGAGCAGGTTGTAGTCCACCTTGGCCTTGTATTTGCCGTAGAATTCGATGTCGTCGCGGCCGAGGCCGATCTTGGCGGCGACCGCCTCGATGGGGTCCAGGGTCGTGGACTGGGCGATGTCGATGTCGCTGCGGATCTCCATGTGCGTATCTCCTTATGTTCTACAGTCTCGGAATCTCGGCGATGATTTCGGGGATGATCTCGAAGACGTCCCCGACGATGGCGATGTCGGCCAT
>CAZOHH010000129.1:0-1517 GCA_964579735.1 uncultured Oscillospiraceae bacterium
ATACCTCTGTCCCCATCTGACTATCGATTCTTTCTATCCGTTCGTTTCGAATCGGTACCTGGTACCGGGAGTCCCTTTTACCAGGTCTCCTCGCTGGCGTTCTGGGTGTTCACGGGTCGGATGTCGATGACCCAGTGGCTGGAGTTCGGCCTCAGGGCCGAGATGCTGACGTCGAGGTTGAAATCGTCGACCTTGATTCTAGTCAGCCCGTCTTCTGTCTGGTAAATCAGAATCTCACTGCGACCAGAGTCCATGGGAAACCTTCCCTTCCAGTACTACTTTCCCCACACCGTCCGGTTCACGATGCCCGTGTAGCTCTGGATGATCTTCACGACCTTGGTGGAGACGCACTCGTCCTCGTAGTCCTTGGGGAAGCCGGTGCCGACGGCGTCTTCGCGCATCGCGCGGCTGAGCTCCACGGCCTGGCAGATCTCCTCCGTCGAGATGCCGCCGATCACGACCGTGCCGGCGTCGAGGGCCTCGGGGCGCTCGGTGCTGGTGCGGATCAGCACGCCGGGGAAGCCGAGCATGGCGGACTCCTCGGAGAGGGTTCCGCTGTCGGACAGGACGCAGAAGGCATGGAGTTGCAATGCGTTGTAGTCCACGAACCCGAAGGGCTTGAGGCTCCGGACCAAGGGGTGGAACTGAAAGCCGCGCTCCTCAATGCGCTTGGCGCTGCGGGGGTGGGTCGAGTAGACAACCGGCATCCCGTAGCGTTCGGCAACCTCATTCAAGGCGGTCATCAGCGAGAGGAAGTGCGCTTCGTTGTCGACGTTCTCCTCCCTGTGGGCGGAGACGAGGAAGTAGCGGTCGGGCAGCAGGTCGAGTTTCACCAGGACGGGGCTCGCGTTGATCCGCTCGATGTATTCCGAAAGGACCTCGCGCATGGGCGAGCCGGTCACGAAGACGTGCTCCTTGCGAATGCCCTCCGAGAGCAGGTAGCGGCGGCTGTGCTCGGTGTAGGGCAGGTTGATGTCGCTGATGTGGTCGACGATCCTGCGGTTGATCTCCTCCGGGACGTTCTGGTCGAAGCAGCGATTGCCCGCCTCCATGTGGAAGATCGGGATCTTGAGCCGCTTCGCCGAAATCGCGGCGAGAGCGGAGTTCGTATCGCCCAGGAGCAGCACGGCGTCCGGCTTTTCCGCGGCGAGGACCTCGTACGACTTCGCGATGATGTTGCCCATGGTCTGCCCGAGGTTCGCACCCGCGGCCTCCAGGAAGAATTCCGGCGCCCGGAGTTCGAGCTCCTTGAAGAAGATCTCGTTCAGGGTATAGTCGTAGTTCTGCCCGGTGTGGACCAGCTTGTGGTCGAAGTAGCGGTCGCAGGCCTTGATGCAGGACGAGAGGCGGATGATCTCCGGGCGGGTTCCGAGGATGGTCATCACTTTGAGCTTCGTCACGTTGTAATCCTCCGGTATATCTACAGGCATTCGCTATTCATAGGTCAAGAAGAGATTGGGCATTGCTTTTCCGCGGCCGTCAGGCGATATTTCTGCATGCGGCTGTTGTGCTTATCT
>CAZOHH010000129.1:1617-4204 GCA_964579735.1 uncultured Oscillospiraceae bacterium
TGGTGACTTCCGTGGTAAAGAAGGATAGCGTCACCCCGGTCAGAGAGTCCGATTTCCATTTTGGAAGGTGAGTTTCCTACCCAATCGAAATCCTCCTTCGCCTTCTACACGAATCATATCACGAGCGGGTTTCGGTTGGTACGGTCTCTATCTGCGTTCCTGTCCGATAGCCACGCATGCAGCCGTCGTAACGTAATGGCGCAGCTCATCTGAGTAGTCGAACCCAGATCCCCTAGGGTTCTGAGCATAGCATGGTGTCGAGCACTGGAGTCGTGCCCGGCACCTTCCCGGACGCGATCAACTCCCCGCTAGAAAATCCAGGATCGCACCGACGGCGATATCCTGCTGTTCCCCTCTGCCGATCGTCGCGGGCGGATCCCCCCGCTGTTCGCCATAATCGCCGAACTGGGCATGATTGCCCCCTGGGATGATCACGATGTTCTCCGTGTAGTCGATGTTTTCCTCCAGGTTGGCGTTCAGCGTCCCGTAGACCGTCAGCGCCTTCTGGGGAGACACTTCGCCGTAGATATAGGCGCCCAGCAGGATCAGACCCTTGACCCGGTCCTGGTGCGTCGCGGCGTAGCTGCTGGCCATAGCGCCCCCCATCGAGTGGCCGCCGATGTACCAGTTCGTGATGTCGGGCAATGCATCGAACACCTTGTCCGCTGCATTCGGATTGAAGATCGCCATGTTGAACGGCATCTTCACAAGCACGCAGGTGATTCCGTTCCGACGCAGCTTCTCCAGGATCGGAAGATAGGCGGAGTGCTCCACCTTGGCGCCGGGATAGAAAATCAGCGCGGTATCGCTCGGCGCATCGGGCGTCAGAATGGTGAGGTTGTCCTGGACGCGCAGGCCATCGGCGCTTTGCAGCACGGCCAGGGCCGTCTCGTCCGCTCGGTAGAAATCCGACACGTAGAGCGCGAATCCACCGGCCAGGAAAGCCAGAGATAGAAGAATGGCGACCAGAACGATTCTGCCGCGTCTCTTCATGAAGTCCGTCCCGTTTCATCACTGAACCGGCACCCGTTCCGACCGCTCTTCTTCACCTCGTAGAGGGCTCGGTCCGACTTCTTGACCAGCTCCTCGCTCTCGGTCCCATCCTCCGGGTAAAGGGCCGCCCCGACGCTGATCGTCACGTCGAACGAACTCCCCGCGACGACCAGAGGTTCCCGGAAGGACGCGACGATCTTCGAGACGAGGGCCCCCGCGTCCTCCCGGCTTCCGACGTCACCGAGAAGCAGTACGAACTCGTCTCCACCGAACCGCGAGACCGTGTCGATCCGGCGAAGCGTGGTGGTCAGCCGCTTGGCCGCGGCGACCAGGACCCTATCGCCGATGTCGTGTCCGTGTTCGTCGTTGATGTGCTTGAACCAGTCCAGGTCGATGCTCGCGACGACGAAGTGGCGGTTCTTGAACTGGGCGTCGGCCTGTTCGAGGTCGTATCGGTACTGGAACTGCACCCGGTTGGCGAGACCCGTGAGCGGGTCGTACAGCGCGAGGGTCTGCAGTTTCCGCCTGGCCTCGCTGAGCGCCGTGATGTCGCTGACGCTGACCAGAAGGCATTTCTCATTGTCGAGTTCGAGGGTCTGCGCCGTGAAGAGCCCCGCGAGGATCCCTCCGTCCTTTTTCCGGAAATCGTATTCCCCCTTCACCTCGCTCGCCCCTCCCAGGATACGCGCGAGAACCTGCATCCGGTCCTCCTCTCTGTCCCAGAGACGGAGTTCGACGGTTGTCCTTCCCAGGGCCTCCTCCCGAGTGTATCCGGTCGAGATTTCGAAGCTGCGGTTGACTTCGATGATTCTCCCGTCGGGGAGTCGGGTCAGGATGACGATGTTGGGGGACGACATGAAGAGGAGGTTGAACTTCTCCTCCTGGGTCCGGACGTCCCGGACCAGACGGTAGTTGACCATCAGGACGATGCTGACGGTCAGGAATGCGCTCAAGGTGACGAAGAACAGGACGGGCAAGGCATCCACCCATCCGGAACGGAAGAAGTCGGTGGAAAGCAAAGGTCTTTCGATCAGCAGGACGACTCGGACCAGGTTGACCAGAACGTAGGCGAGCATCACGACTCCGGTCGGCAAGGTCATCCTCCGATCGAGAACCGTCGGCCGGTGCAGCAGAAGCCAGGCGGTCTGGACGCAGGCGCCGGTGAGTGCGACCGAAATCACGATCTCGCGCGTCCTCAGGTCGGGCTGGATCACGGAGAAGAACACCAGCAGGACCGCAGCGGTCAAAACCAGGATTCCATTCGGGATCGGATGGATCGGCTTCCCGACGAACCGCGCCATCCCGGCGAGAAGGAAAACCGCTCCGGTCACCACCATCGTATTGGCCAGGGCCATCGAGAAGAGGTCCGGAACCACGCCGCGCAGCAGGATCAAGGTCGATCCGGCGACCTGAAGTCCCATGTCGACCAACCAGAAGCCGAGCCCACGATAGGATCCGTGGTTCTGCAGGTAGAGGAAGAGCATCGCCCCGACGCCCACGACGTTGACAACCAGATTGAGGACCATGAGGGTCTTGATGTCGAGTATCATGATTACCTCCCCTCAAGAACAATTCCATTATACGGCATTCCAAT
>CAZOHH010000130.1:0-4111 GCA_964579735.1 uncultured Oscillospiraceae bacterium
CACGTCGACGCCGCCGACGATCAGGATCAGGACGCCCGTGACCTGGCTGGAAAGGCCTGGAATCGCGGACATGTACCGGTTGAAGACGCCCAGTTCCTGTTCGTTGCGCGCGGTCTTGGCGAAATAGCCGAGGATGCGTCCCAGATACTGGTTCTCGGCCCCGGCGGCCTTCAAGGAAGAGATGATGCGCAGGCCGGAGAAAAGACTTCCCGTGAGCTTTCCGTTGTCCTGCTCCGCCTTGGCCTTCCGGTTGGAGATCCTCTCCGACGTGAGCCTGAGGTAGACGAAGCTGAGCGCCGCGAAGGCGATCCCGATCAAGGTGAGCTTGTAGTTGTAGACGACCAGAAGGAACAGGTAGAAAGCCGCCGCGACCGCTTGAAGGACGGTCCCCGCGAGTTGGCCGGCCAGGAAGCCCGAGACCTGGTCGTTGCTCTGGACCCGGTTGCTGATGTCGCCCGCCTGCCGTTGGTCGAAGAACTGGATGGGAAGGCGGAACAGCTTGAAGAGGAACCGACTCGTGGACGAGAGGGCCATCTTCGTCTGCAGCCTCAGAAGCAGGCGGCTCTGGGTGTAGATCAGGATGGCCTGGAATCCGCTGACCAGGACCATCCCCCAGACGATGGCCTTGAACCAGTCCTTGTTGTCCCCGAGCAGCACGTCGTCGATGAATACCTGCGAAAAGATCGGAAGGATCAGGCCGGGCAGGATCATGCACGCTCCGAGGATGATCACGTACAGGACGGACAGTTTCTCGCCCTTCAGGCGTTCCTTCAGGTAATGGAACACGGTCCGCTTCTCGTTGCTCTTCCGGAAGCCCTCGTCCTTCTCGAACTCCAGCACGATGCCGGTGAAGCCTTCGTCCAACTCTGCGATCGTCAGCTTCCTGCGCCCCTCGGCCGGGTCGTTGACGTAGGCGAACCCGCCCTTCAGTCCCTCGAAGACGATGAAGTGGTCGAAGTTCCAGTGGATGATGGAGGGGGCCTTGCCGTCCAGCAGCGCCTCCAGACCCTTCTTGAAGCCCTTGGCCGAAAGGCCGTGCTTGCGCGCACCTTTCAATACGTTCTTCGCGTTGCAGCCGTCGCGGCTGACCCCGCAGTCGATGCGGAGCTTCTCCAGCGGCAAGGTTCTACCGAAATAGGCAAGGATCATGGACAGGGACGCGGCGCCGCACTCCGAAGCTTCCATCTGGAAAACCGTCGGCGTCTTCACGTACGTGTTCCGGGTCAGGATCTTCTTGTCGATCACGCCATCCTACCTGCTTCTATCGTTCCTATACCCTCTAGTCGAAGGGCAGCAGCTTTTCCTTCAGGATCGGGAACAGCAAGGAAATCGGTTTGTTCTCCTCGGTGACGATCGATGCGTTGCATAGGGTGCCGTCCTGGACGACGAGTTCCTTCGCCTTCCTGCTCGACCAGTAGTAGCCGCTGCGGGTGCCTGCGTCCTTGACCAGACTCGCATCCACCTCGAGGAGGACGCCGGCCTTGAGGAACAAGCTGATCAGCTCGTCGTTGCCCAGTTTCGCGCGCATGTCGGCCACGCTGACGGCGTATTCGGAAACGCGGGTGACGACCGCGACCATGTGCCCGTATTCCTGCCGATTCACGGTCGTCGGGTACACGTTGATCTCCATGCCGGGGACCAGTTTCTTTCCGTTCTCGATCGCGATGTAGAGGACGATTCCGGTTCCGTAGGCGTCACTGCCCGTCTTCATGGAGGTGGCGAGGACCTGTCCCGCCTGGACGACGTTGCCCTTGGCCACATCCACTTCCAGGACCTGCCCCTCGAACGAGCTCTTGATCTCCGAGTCCACGACGACGTTCTTCAGCTCCAGACTCCGTTTGGCCAGGGTATCCAGCTGGGCGCTCCGGGTCGCCGTGAAGTTGTCCTCGAGCGTGGACTTCTGGAAGAGGAGGTAGCTGAGATTCCCGTCGAAGGCTTCCTTCGTCTGGCTGTACTGCGACTTCAAGGAAGCCAGGTTCTGCTGCGCCTGGGCCAGGGCGGCCTCTGCACCCGGCACTCCTGCCGTGACGGCCGCCTTGCCCTGTGCGACCAGGATATTGTACTGGCGGATGTTGTCCAGGATCTGCTGGGTGGTGTCGCTGATCCGGTACTTCTCGATCTGCTGGTCCATGTCGACGATCTGCTTCCGGATCCCGAACAGGTTCAGCAGGTCATCCGTCATCTGCTCGGCATTCAACGCGCTATCCAGGGTGAAGGCCGTAACCCGCGCGATCCGCGCTTCGACCCTGCCCAGTTCCGCGACATAGTCGTCCCGCGAGATCCGGGCTATGGTCTGCCCGACATGGACGAAGTCGTCCTTTGCGATCGTGACGTCGGAGATCGTGCCGCCCAACGTGGAGAAATGACTGTCCACGCCGTTGCTGCTCATGAGGACGCCCTGCGCCTGGATCGTCGTCGGGATGCTCCCCAGCAGACTCCAGGCCACGGTGGCCAGGATGATCAGGATGAAGAAGGCGAGGGTCATCCAGGAGCGAGGGGATGTGATCTGAACCAGCTTGTCCAGCTGCTCCGGGGAGGAAAGCCTGTCGAGAGCGGACTTTCGGAAGATGCTCATGTCAAGTGGTCCTTTCTCCGCGTTTCACTGGACGGTGACGAACTTGCCTTCGACGACCTTCCGGATGAAGACCTCGCCGGTCGTCAGGTTTCCGAGACCATCGAAGGCGACCTTCCCGTTCACGCCCTGATAGATCCTGCCGGAAGCCAGCACGGCGATCAGTTCAGAGGGGGCCGTGCTCTTCGCGGTCTCCAGCGTCTCCCGGGCGATCATGACCGTGTCGTACCCGATCACGGCGTAATAGTCTGGCGCAACCCCGTACTTGGCCGTGAAGCGGTTCTCGAAATCGGTATAGGCCGCCACGTTCTGGATCCTGCGGGAGAGCGTCGTGAAGGCGAAGTTCATCGCTACCTTATTGCCCTTTTCGATGATCATGCTGTAATCGAATCCATCGGCGGCCAGAATCGGCAGATTCGCATCCTTCTCCCGGATCCAGGCGATGAGCCCCATCGAATAGCCGATCGCATCGGCGATGAAGACCGCGTCGACGCCCTGCGTCTTCCACTTCGCATACGCTTTGTCGAACTGCGCCTTGTCGATGAAGTTGCTGACGCGGTCGATGACGTCGATGCCGGCCGCCTTGGCGCGGTCCTCGAAAGCGAGGGACAAGGCCTTGCCAAGCAGCGAGTCGGAATAATAGACGGCGATTTTCCGGAACCCTTGCGCTTTCGCATACGCCGCCATTTTCGCACCGGTCTCGGCGTCCGTTACGGAGAGGCGGAACGCACTCGAGTATCCCTTCTGCGTCAGCAAGGGGTTGGTCGTCGTGGGGGCGAGCAGAATCACGCCCGCCTGATCGTATATCTGAGCGGCCGGGATCGTGTGGTCCGACGTCCAATGCCCGATCACGAAGGACACGTCCGTGTCCGCGGCGAACTCCTGTGCGACTCCAAGGGTCCGGTCCAGCGTATTGCCGTCATCCTGGAATACGACTTCCAGTTTCATGCCGAGCACACCCCCGGCGGCGGCGATTTCGTCGGCCGCCATCTGGATTCCCTGATAGAGAAGCGTGTTTTTCCTTATGCTCGCCTCAGGGCCGACGACGCCGATCTTCACGACCCGGTCGGTGGAGACCCCCTGCTTTTCGCGGACCTGTTTCGGAGTCAGGTTGGCGAGCAGGACCTGTTGCACGAGAGCGGAAAGATCCGTCTTCGATTGGACGAGGTAGGTGATCCCGGCGATCAGCGCCAGGGACACGAGCCCGATGAGCACGATTCTTCCGGTCTTTCCCATGCCGACACCTCGTCTGTGGAAAAGAAAGGAAAAGGCGACAGGTACTACCTGTCGCCGTAATCGTGATCCATTGATGAATGGAAATGACCGGTAACTGGCTGCCATGGACTTAATCCGCAGGCCCTGTAGTTTTGCGTCGCCGGTTTTCACCGGTTGTGCCCTTTTCGATTCTTCAAGGTCCGATGCTCTTGATTTCGATTGTACGCCTTTTCCCCATCTAAAGATAGAGAATCATTCGATAAGGTTCACGTTATCGGACGGCCCCCACCCGCCCGACCGCCCGGGCCTTGACCCTGGACTCGA
>CAZOHH010000131.1:0-2322 GCA_964579735.1 uncultured Oscillospiraceae bacterium
TCGGAGCGGCGGTCGGCTTGGGGGTCGGCGCTGCGGTCGGCTTCGGAGTCGGCGCACCGGTCGGCACAGGAGTCGGTACTACGGTCGGTGCGGTCGTGGGAGCGGACAGCACGCCGTCGTCTTCGTCATCTTCATCGTCATCTTCATCGTCATCTTCATCGTCATCTTCATCATCTTCGTCATCTTTGTCATCTTCATCATCGTCTTCATCATCTTCGTCGTCATCGTCTTCGTCATCTTCATCGTCGTCAGGCTTCGTCACGGAGGTGGCGCCCCCGGTGAGGTCCGGTGTGACGGAAGGATCGATCGGCGCTTCAGTGATGTCCGAAGGAGACGGTGATGGGTCTTCCGTCGGGTCTCCATGGCCGAGAGACGCCTTGAGTGCTTTCATGATGGTCTTCACGTCCGCTTCTCCGAACTGTGCGAGCACTTCCTCGCGGGTCAGTCCGAGAGCTTCGGCAAGCCGGTCGATGAGGTTCAGGCGGCCTGGCGAGATGCCGAGAGTGGCGGCTGCCGTGATTCGCTCGTGGGCGATTTCCGACACGTCGATCTCGGCTTCGGCCTCGTGGTCCGCGAGACCCTGCTCAGCGGATTCCTTCAGGTCGCTCTCGAGCTCCTGCTCGTCGTCCCCGCTCTCGTCTCCGTTGTCCTCGACGGCGATGGCGACGTAGTTGTCCGTAGCGGAGGCATCGAGGTAACCCAGGACGACGGCCGCTCCGACAATCAGCTGGACGGCTTCGCTGGCCTCAAGGCCCTTGAGGTTGAGTTTCGAAAGAAGAATCTCCGCATCGTCGTTGAGCGCTTCGGCTTCAAGAACCTTGTCGTCGGCATCTACGGTGAGCTGGATGCTCGGGTTGATGTCGACGGTGATGATTCGGGAGGCCGCAACGACCTTGCCCTGACCATTCATGGGAGCTATGACCACGAAATAGACCGGTATGGCGACGATCAGGAGGGAGCTGACGATCATCGCGAGGAGACGGCTTCTCTTCTTCATGTGCTTCCTTTCGTTCATTGCTTGTACAGGTTGCCCTGTCGGGTCGGACTACTATAAAGTACTCAAGGGTTACGGAATAAAACGGGGTAGGCGGAAAATATCTCGAATATCAGTGGATATGAATTGATTTGTTGTCTATTTGCTAGGAATAACAGGAATTCACCACGACTATCGCAGTCCGACGAAGTAGCGCATTTTCCCCGCACCCCTCGCAATGGTATGAAAAACAGGTACAAGCGATGAAGGAAGGTTGCTATAATCGTCTTCAAGAGCGGTATAGGACCTCATTTGCAGGAAATCGGGAGGTTGCGATGATCGAGGAAATCAGGTCGGAGTTCGACCGGATCGTATCGAGAAAATATCTGTTCTTCCTTTCTCTTTCATCGGCCGCCGTCGGTTTCCTGATTTCGCTGCTCTATTTCACGGGGACATTCCCCTACGATCGCGCATCCTGGATCTTCTGGGCCGTTTCCATTTTTCTTTTCATCGCGTCATTCTCCTCGAAGGGCGAAGAAAAGGAGAAGGAGTACTGGAAACTCACACTGTTCGTGTTGGGCATCGCCGTCCTTTATTATGTCTCGCATCTCTGGGACTTCGGCACCGCACCCTGGAATTCCAATGGCCTGTTCGACGACGCCGCCTGGGACATCTATTACGCCCAGCAGTTCTCGGCTTCTTCCGCTTCGGTCCAGCTGATCTTCAATGACTTCGGAGCGTATATCGGTCGTGAGCTCGTCTTCCACCAGTTCATCGGAATCTGGTTCAGGATCTTCGGGAGCAATCTCTTCTCGTTCAACATGGCCCTCACCTTCTTCGGATTCATCACGGTCCTCTTCACTTCCCTGCTGGCGCTGAGGGTCTTCCGCGGGTATCTCTTCGCGATCTTCACGGCGATACTCCTGAATTTCTTCCCCTTCCATTTCACGCAGGTCTACATGGGTCACCGCTACGCGATCTGCGCGCCCCTGTTGATGGTCTCCCTCTATTTCCTGTATGTCGGTTTCGATCGGAAGTCCATGGTCCGGATTTCCATCGGGAGCGTGGCGGCCGCACTATGCATGTCGAGCGCCATCATGGGCAAGCAGTATATCTACGCGTTGATCGGGACTCTGTTCCTCTTCGCGCTCTTCACATTCAAGCAGAAGGACCTCCGCAACGCATACCTTCCGTATGTCTCGCTCGCGGGCCTCGGATTCCTCGCTCCTGGGTGAATTCATCCAGCAGATGCAGGCGCAAGGCCTCGGCCCGCTCGGAAGCAACCTGAAGAAACTATATGCGACGCTCTTCGCCGACAGGTACGCCGGCCGGCAGTTCATGCTCGGTTT
>CAZOHH010000131.1:2422-4042 GCA_964579735.1 uncultured Oscillospiraceae bacterium
TATATGCGACGCTCTTCGCCGACAGGTACGCCGGCCGGCAGTTCATGCTCGGTTTCCCCATCCTTCCTGCCCTGTACCTTCCCTTCCTGGTCATAGGACTCATCCACTCCTTTCAGAAGAAGCATTACTATGTGGCCCTCATGGTAGCCATCCCGCTGCTCGCGAACGTGCTCACGCCGAGCTACGACTTCCGGCTCATGATATCGGCGCCCTTCTACATCCTCGCCATGCTGTTCGGCTTCGAGTGGATCCTCCTGTCGTTCAAGCAGGTGACGTGGTGGGTGAAGGTGCTTGCGACCGCCGTCGTCCTCGTCCTTCTCGTGTCTCCGATCCGATATCTCTCCACGCTGACGCATGACCCCAATGGAGAGTATCTCCTGGACCATTCCTCCGTCGCCGTCGCACGCTTGATCCAGGATGTCGCGGCAGGGGTCAAGGAACCCAGCTTCCTGATGAAACCGGATGAATTCGACCGGAGGGAAGTCAACAGCGAATACGACACGCGCGCGGCGACGAGTACCTCGTTCGCCGTCGCACACGCCTACCTGCGGAATTTCGATGACCGCGAAGTCATGGACCTCATCGGGAACTACCCGTTCCGGGGAGTGAAGCCGGACGAGCTGAAAGTCCGATTCCTGCACGGAGTCCAGAACTACCCGATATCGAACAAGGACCTGGTGCTTGTCTTTGAAAAGGGTGAAGAGATCATGGAGATCCTCGGAGCGGCACAGGCCTTCGCTGGAACGGAGTGGAAGGAATATAAGACGAACCTCGATAGGGAGGAAATCATTGTCCTCACGATGCGGATTCCATTGGAACGGATCGGTGGTTTCAAGGAATACATCACCGGTCTGTATGGGCCGCTCGACGTGGAGAAGGAGGAATAGCCGTGCGGACGAAGGCAAGAGATGTTCTGCTCCTGCTGCTGGTCTATGTCGTGCTCTTCGCCGTGGGAAGCGTCTTCTATGTCCTCTGCTTCCGGACTCCGTTGTTCAACGGCATGACGGTCTTCTTCTACCGGGGCATCGCCCTCATCCTTTTCTGGGGCGGCGTCGTCGCCCTGGCCATGGCCGTGCTGAAACTGACGATCCTTCGCCGAATCATCACCTTCCGCGATATCCTCCTGCTTCTCTGCGCCTTCTGCTGCATCCACATCGTCTTCTTCACGCACCTTCCCGTCACGGCGGAGCGGTCCATCTCCGTCTTCATGCTGGGCTATCTGGACGAGAACCAGGGGTCCGCTTTCTCGAAAGCCGAAATCGAAACCTTCTTCATCGAACGGTACGTGGAGGAATTCGGAGCCTTCGACAAGCGCCTCGACGAGCAGATCCTTTCTGGGAACGTGGAAAGGACGACGGATGGCTCATACCGCATCACGAAACAGGGCGAGGCGCTGATCGACCTGTATGACCGCATCGCCGACTGGTATGGAATCGACAAGAAGCTGATCCATCCGGAAGGGAGCTGATTACCTGCGCCTCGAAAGAAGAGAGCCCTGCCGGATTGAGGCTGCTCCTTCTGATCAGCACGATATCGACATGGGGGCAGGGGGGTTCACCCAATATAATCGATGTCCTCAATCATTGATCTTCTCTCTTTATCCAGTCCACTGAAAACGTG
>CAZOHH010000132.1:0-3823 GCA_964579735.1 uncultured Oscillospiraceae bacterium
TGCTGGGTGTAGTTGCCGTCCTCGGCAGCCACCCTGGCGGTCGTGGTCTTGACGGCGTTCTTCAACTGGGTGTAGGCGGACTCGTTGACGGCGCCCACTACGGCGGTCGTCGCAAGCACGGCGACGCCTACTGCTATGCTTAGGGAAACTAGGGCCTTCTTCTTCAGTTTCATCTTTCATTCCTCCTGGAATCAGAACCGGACCGTGGATCTTGTACTTTCATTCTGCCGCGCAAGTCTTGAATCCTTCTTGCGGAAAGATGAACAATTCATGAACCCGCCCCGAATTCACGCACGGCGGCGAACAGGGCCACGACGTTTTCCGGAGGCACGTCGGGCAGGATGTTGTGGATCGGGTTGAAGACGTAGCCGCCGCCGGGGGCGAGGATTTCGAGGCGGCGCAGTACGTCCGCCCGGACCTCGGCCGGCGTTCCCCGGTTCAGGATGGCGCGCGTGTCGCTGCCGCCGCCCCAGAACGTCACGTCGCGGCCGAACTCGCGCTTCAGGCGCTCAGGCTCCATGTTCCGGCATTGGGTCTGGACCGGGTTGAGCACGTCGTACCCGGCCTCGATCAGGTCCGGAATCAGCTCGTGGACCGAGCCGCACGTGTGCAGGAAGGTCTTCATGCCGCTGTGCCGGTGCACGTAGGCGCACAATTCCGCATGGCGCGGCTTGAACAGGCGGCGGTAGTGCTCCGGGGACATGAAGGGACCGGAGTCCATTCCGAGGTCGTCCCCGAACCGCAGCACGTCGACGACGTCCCCGACCGCCGCGCAGACCTTCTCGAGCGTCTGCAGGTGGCGCTCCATCAAGGCATCGAGCAGGCGCTCCACTTCGAGCGGTTCGGCATAGATGTCCATGAGGAAGTTGTCGATACGGCGCAGGAACGTGCCCCACTCGAACAGGTTGCAGCCGCACACGACCAGGATGGCGCGGTCCGTGGACGCGCGAAGGGCCAGCGCCTCGCGTCGCAGGCGCTCCCAGAAGCCGGGCTCGCCGGCGTGGTCCCAGGGGCTGTGCACGAGAGCGGACCAGAGGACCCGGTCCATCGCGGCCGGAAGGTCCCGGTAATCCGTCGGATACCCGTCGAGGTACGGGAAGCAGGTCTGGTCGAAGAACGTCCCCGAAGAGGGCATGCGGGCGATGGACTCTCCGCGTTTATTGCGGGCGATCCAGGCTCCGTCGGCCTGCCATTCCGGCCGGAACCACGCCGGATACTCCGCAGCGGACCCGTCCACGAGCGTGGTCGGGACCCATTCGGCGCTATTCCGATTGAACGCGCGGCCAAGGTCCACCACGTCCACGCCGAAGCGATCAAGCAGGTTCTCCTCGGGTTCGGCCAGCTGCTGGACGACGTCGTAGACGCGCGTACAACCGGTTGAAAGCCCGAGATGGGCCTTCAACCGGTTGTATGCCACGGCCGAGATGCCGGAGCTCGGCGTCGCGCCGAGGTCGACCGGCACCCGGTCCGGTTCTTTATGGGCGATGGCGGCGAGGACTCGCGCTCTCGCGTCCATGGGCGTCTAGTCGCAGTGGAAGATCTCTTCCATGTCTCCCCACCATTCGCCGGGGTGGACCGACGGGATGGCCTGCTGGCAGGGCATGCACTCCGCCCACCACTTCTGCGTAGACGGATCCGCGGCCATCTTGGCCATGTCCGCCGCATAATCGCTTCCGACATACTCGAAATACGCGAACAGCTTGCCGTCGCGATGGTATATCGAGTAATTCCGGATGCCGCACTGGGTGATCATCTCCAGCACTTCGGGCCACACGGCTTCGTGCAGCTTCTTGTAGGCATCGAGCTTGTCGGGGCGCACCAGGATCACTTGGCCAAAACGCTTCATTCTATTCGACTCCTTCGTCAATCGGGTCTCTTTCCCTCGCGGTAGACGCTCAGGACGGCGAGGGCTGCTGCCAGCGCACCCGCGGCTCCAGTGTAGAGGGTCTTCAAGGCGATGTACGCATCATGCGGCACGACGGTCACGCCGAAAAGGAATAGGGATCCATCCAGAACGACACCGCCGAGCAGCGCCGTGCAGACGACCATGAGGACGAGCCCGCGCAGCGCGGGACCGTGCGGGAGAAGCCAGCGGCGGCCGGCACGGAGAGGCTGGGCGAGGGTGTTCTTCTCCAGCTTGGTCCGGGTGTCGCCGACGTTGAGCCAGGCCGTCAGGAAGGAAATGATGGCCACCGTGATCAGGATGTCGACCGCGGCCTCGAGGTAGGGCAGGTCTGCGCGGCCGCGGTAGGTGAAATAGGCAAGGAGGCCGTTGATCAGGGCGTTGATCCAGGCGCTGTTGATGATCTGCGAACGGAGGTGACGGCTTGCGGGCTTTCCTCCGGAGATCCTCTCGTCGTAGCGCGTCCAGCCGGGAGCGTCCGGTGCGAATTCCAGGGCGATCACCGAGACATCGGGGTCGGGCGCCGTAGCGGACAAGTGGACGGCGAGACCCTCGCCTTCGGTCACGAGTCGCAAGGGCTCACCCGTCAGCAGCCGCGCGTCTGTCACGGTTCCCGGGGCCGCCGGAAGAACCAGTCGGCCGTCCGCCGGCCAGTCGAAGACGTGCAGGTAGAGCGTATCTCCCTTGCGCGTCGTCCGCCCCCAGGGCAGGGACTGCGTCGGAGCGTAGGTGGTCCCGTAGACCGCCTCGCCGTTTACGGAAAGCCACCGGCCGATTCGAGCCAGGCGCTCCACGGACTCTGCCGGGAACGTTCCAAGTCCCGTCGGACCCACGTCCAGCAGGTAATTGCCTCCACGGCTCGCGACGGAAGATAGGTTGCGGATCAGCAGCCCCGCGGATTTCCATTCCGTTTCCTTCGGGTTGTACGCCCAGCTTCCGCCAATGGTCATGCAGGTCTCCCAGAGCTGGTATCGCTCCGGAGACGGATATGGAGCCTGCGGCAGCGCGGTCAGGTCAAGCGACCCCGCCGCGTACTTCTCCATCTGCTTCTTCAGCCAGCCGCGGATGCCCGGCACTTTGTAAAGCGCGCAGACCGTGCGGAAGAACCCGTCCCCACCGGGGTCGACTCCGGCCGGAGGCTTGCCCGTGCGGACCGGAACGCCGCCCTTCGGGATGAACTGCTCGGGCGTGATGAAGTCGTAGTCGTCGCCGCAGCGGTCGTTGATCAGGGTGTCGGGGTCGAGTTCGTGGATCAGCTTCTTGAAGCGCGCGGGATCGTACTTGTTGTGGTTGGTCAGGCCATCGAACCAGATCATGCGGACCTTGCCGTAATCGGTCAGCAGCTTGCGGAGATGGCTCTCCATGTAATCGAGATAGGTCGCCCATTCCTTGCGCTTCGGCTCGCCGGTCCAGTTGGACGTGGCGGGCTTCGACACGTCGCGGTACCCGGGGTGGTGCATGTCGGGCGGCGAGTAGTAGAAGCCGAGGGGCATATCCGCCTTCTCGCAGGCCACGGACAATTCCTTGCAGACGTCGCGGCCGAAGGCCGTGTTCGTGATCCTGTAGTCCGTCCCCGGCGCGTCGAACATGCAGAACCCGTCATGGTGCTTCGACGTGATCACCACGTAGCGCATTCCCGCGTCCTTGGCGATCCGGACCCACTCGTCCGCGTCGAACCCGGTCGGGTTGAATTTCGCGGGCAGCTGGACGTACTCGGCCTCCGTGATATCGGAATCGATCCGGAACATCACCTTTGCGATATCGGGCGCCATGATGGGCCAGGACGCCTCGATGCCGCCGGCGGAATACGCCCCCCAATGGAGGAAGAGCCCGAAGCGGGCGTCCTTGTACCAGTCCAGACGGTCAGACGAAACCAGGGGCATGTCGTTTCGGGTCATGCTCTCATCCTCCGACGCATCT
>CAZOHH010000133.1:0-3798 GCA_964579735.1 uncultured Oscillospiraceae bacterium
TTCACGACCGTGCTGAGGCGGTGGGCGATGACGACCCGCGTCGCATTCAGCTTGGCGAGGCTCTCGCCGACGATGGCCTGCGTGACGTTGTCGAGGGAGCTGGTGGCTTCGTCGAAGAAGAGGATGCGGGGGCGGTTGACGATGGCCCGCGCGATCAGGATGCGCTGCTTCTGGCCCCCGGAGATGGTGGTGGCGTCCTCCATCAGGTTCGTGTAGAGCCCCATGGGCATCTTCGCGATGTCCGCCTCGAGGCCCGCTTCCGAAATGACGTCCCGCACGTTCTTCATGCCGATGCGGCTGTTCGTGATCGTGATGTTGTCGTAGATGCTTCCTGCGATGAGCTGTCCGTCCTGGAGCACGACCCCCAGCTTCTTGCGCAGTTCGCGCTTGTCCAGGTCGTCCAGATCCTTGTCGTCGTAGAAGATCTTGCCTGCGTCGAGCTTCTCGAACCCGAGCAGCACCTTGAGAAGCGTGGATTTGCCGCCTCCGGACGGACCGACGATGCCGACGTATTCTCCCGGCTTGATGGAGAACGTCAGGTCCTTCAGGATCGGTGGGCCTTCCGGCGTGTACCGGAATTCGGCGTGCGAGACTTCGATCGCGCCCGTCAGGTCCTCCACCAACGCCATGTGCTCCTCGTATTCCGGCGTGGTTTCCAGAACCGGTTTCGCCTTGTCGTAGATCGGGCCGAGGTTGTTGATCTGCAGGAACATGTGGGCCAGATTCATCACGGACCCGGAAAAGCTTCCAAAGGCCGCATTGTAGGCCATATAGGCGCCGAAGGCGATGTCGATCTTCTTCACGATCAGCATGTAGTAGATGGCGATGGTGAACAGCGTGGGCAGCATGTTGTTGACCGCGTTGATCCAGTTCGACATCCGCTCCTTCTGGATGACGAGCTTTCGAGTGGCTAGAAAATCGACGTTCCACTTGTAGACGGCACGTTCTTCACTGCCGGAGATACGGAGTTTCGCGATGCCGAGGATCAGCTGGTACAGGAATCCTGCCTGCCGGTTCGAGATCTCGATCAGCTTCCGTTGGAACCTCATCTGAAGCTTGCTGACCCCGATGGTGATGGCGACAGAAATCGCGACCATGACGAGCCCGAGGAAGGAGAGCTTGCTGCTGAAGTGGAACATCCGCCAGAGGTACAGCAGTGAGAAGACCGAGGAGAGGATGGTCGAGACCGCGGTGTCGGCCAGCGTGTTGAAGATGGAGGTGATGCCCATGGCCCGGGAAGCCAGTTCTCCGGAAGTGTACTTCCCATAGAATTTGCCGGGGAGATTGAACAGCCGGTCGAAGGTCGCCGCTTGGATCGCGTACTCCATCATGTTGCTGGCTCGGAACGTGCAGAACGCCTGGGTCAGGGAGACGAGGAAATTGCCGACCATGAAGGCGAGCACCAGCAGCCCCATCTGGACCAGTTGGTCGGAGGCGCCCTCCGGGATGTAGCTGTCGAAGATCCTCTGGTTGAGTTCGGGGAGGAGAAGGCCGATGAGCGAGGAGACCAGCGTGCCCAGGAAGAGCTTGACGATGTCGCGCTTCCAGGAGGCCTTGAACCCGAACAGGAACAGGTCCTTGTATGTCAGCTTCTTGTTGGGGAAGGGCCGGTAGAACATGGTTCCGCGTGGGATGATGCCTTTCGCGGCTTCCGCCGTCAGGATGCGCGACGTGCCGTTCATGACATCGTGAACGCGGTATTTCGAAGGGCTGGTCGGGATGCAGACCAGCGGACGGTCGTCATCGATGGCCTGCAGGAGCAGGGGACCGTTGTCGGTTTTCCACCAGTTCTCTTCAAGGAGTACGTCCCGGACCGCGAACTTCGAGATTCGGGCGATATCCTCGACGGTGGGCGAGACTCCAAGACTCGATGCGATTTCGGCGTATCCTGCGAGATTGACCCCCAGGTGCCTGCAGAGGATCCGGCAGGCATCGTAGGTCGGGTCCAAGACGGAATCTTCGGCTGGAGGGACGTTCCGCCGACCCGTGTGGAAGATATCGAGCGTGCTGAGGAGACTTCTCCGAGCGGAGGCCTCGTTCCTCTTCACCCTCTGCCGGCTGTTCTCGGCTTCCTGCTCCACCTGTTCGACAGCCCTGACCCGCAGGACCTCCATCAAGTCCAAGGTCTCCTGTACGGCTTCGGGGGACTCCTGTGGAAAAGGCACGACGAAGGATCCCAGCTCCCCGCTGGCGAACAGCGCATAGCGCTTCCCTTCGGCCTCCAGCAGGGCCCCTGAGAATCTCTGTCCCGACACGTAGGCGTCGACGAAATGCTTCCTCCGGTTGACCCCCGCGTCGTCGAGTTCGGCGAAGAAGAGGAGTACCTTTCCCTTCGTCACGAGGTAGAAGGTTCCGGCATCGTCCAGCCGGAGCGGGTGCCTCGCGTCGAGGGCCAGTGGATCCCCTGTCTTTCGATCTTCGAACGTCATCCTTCGTCTCCCGCCTAATTCTGGTCCATCAGTCGGGCGTAATGGCCCGGAATGCCCTTGAGTTCTTCGTGCGTGCCGCGCTGAACGATCCTCCCGCCCTCTAGGACGAGGATCTCGTCGCAGTCGCGGATGGCGCTCAGCCTATGCGCCACGATGAGGCAGGTGCACCCCCTTCGACGGATGTTGTCCAGGATCTCCTTTTCGGTGTTGGCGTCGAGGGCGCTCGTCGCCTCGTCCATGATCAGGACCGTGGGGTTCATGGCGAGGGCCCGGGCGATCTCCAGCCGCTGACGCTGACCGCCGCTGAAGTTGTGCCCGCCTTCCTGCAGTTCGTAGTCGTACCCACCGGGCTTGGTCGTGATCGCATCGTGGATGCAGGCGTCCTTCGCCGCCTGGACCAGATCGGCGTTGGGCACGCAGTCGTCCCATAGCGTGAGGTTGTCGCGGACGGACCCGGAGAACAGGACGATGTCCTGGTTGACCACGGCGATGGAGTCGTTGAGCAGTGCGGGGCGGACACCCTTCCGATCGACGCCGTCCAGCAGGACGGCCCCGCTCCACGGGTGGTAGAGTCCGCTGACGATCTTCGAGACCGTCGATTTGCCGCTGCCGGAAGCTCCGACGAAGGCGATGCTCTTGCCCGGCGTGATCCGGAAGCTGAAATCGGTGATCAGGGGCGGTTCCAGCGGGCTATAGCCAAAGGAGAGCCCCACGGCCTCGACTTCTCCCGAGAGCTTGCTCGCATCCATGTCGACCTTGAGATTCTCCGTGTATTTCTCGTCGGACCCGTAGTTCTCGATGTCGTTCAAGCGGCCCAGGTGCGCCTTCATGTCCTGGATCTTTTCTCCGAAACCGACGAGCGCGTTGACGGGGCTCAGGAAGCTGCTCATCAGCGACGAGAAGGCAAGGAGCATGCCGATGGTCATGTTCCCATGGATCACGTCGACGCCGCCGACGATCAGGATCAGGACGCCCGTGACCTGGCTGGACAGGCTGGGGATGGCCGACATGTACTGACTGAAGACGCCCAGTTCCTGTTCGTTGCGCGAGGTCTTGGCGAAGTAGCCGAGGATGCGCCCCAGATACTGATTCTCGGCCCCGGCGGCCTTCAGGGAGGGGATGATGCGGAGCCCGGAGAAAAGGCTTCCCTGGAGTTTTCCGTTGTCCTGCTCCGCCTTGGCCTTCCGGTTGGAGATCCGCTCCGATGTGGACCGCAGGTAGATGAAGCTGAGCGCCGCGAAGGCGATGCCGATCAGGGTGAGCTTGTAGTTGTATGCGACCAGGAGGAACAGATAGAATGCTGCCGCGATGGCCTGCAGGACGGTTCCCGCGAGTTGGCCGGCCAGGAATCCCGCGACCTGGTCGTTGC
>CAZOHH010000134.1:0-3763 GCA_964579735.1 uncultured Oscillospiraceae bacterium
TTCCGATGCCCAATGGGCATCGTCCGCTTTGAGCGCGCCGTAGGAGCGTCGCGGTGGCGGGTTGACAAACCAGACGCCCGGCGTGTAATATGACGCAAGAACAAGCAGAAGCATCCGCTTCTCACCTCGAGCTATGCGAAGAGGTCAAGATCGTTGATAGCGCAGACTATTCTGCGTTTTGCGATGGGCGGATGCACGAACGGGCATCCGCCCATTCTGATGTCAAAACATAGGGGGTGCATTCGCATTAGCCGATCGCAAGAAGGTCTGATGATCAATGACGAGATCCGGTTCAAGGAGATTCGCCTGATCGACAGCAACGGAGACATGATCGGCGTCGTGCCGATCGCCGAAGCCAGGACCCGTGCCGACGAAAGGGAGCTCGATCTCGTCTGCATCGCACCGACCGCCGAGACGCCCGTGTGCAAGATCATGAACTATGGCAAGTACATGTTCGAATTGGCGAAAAAGGAACGGGAAGCCAAAAAGAACCAGAAGGTGACCGAGGTCAAGGAAGTCCAGTTGAAGCTCCGCACCGAGGAGCACGATCTCGGGTTCAAGACACGGAACGCATGCCGCTTTCTTCAAGAAGGCGATCGGGTCAAGGTGGTCCTGAAGTTCCGAGGACGCGAGATGACCTATACCAGCCAGGGTTATGTGGTGATGCGGGAGTTCGCGGAAGTCTGCAAGGAATTCGGACAGATCGACCGTGACCCGAAAGTCGAAGGCAGGAACATGATCATGTTCCTCCAGCCGAAGAAGTGAACTTCCGCCGGTTGGCGGTGAAATGAACAGGAGGAGACCGATATGCCGAAGATGAAGACCCACAGTGCTTCCAAGAAGAGGTTCAGTATCACTGGAACGGGCAAGGTCAAGCGTTTCCAGGCCTTCAAGAAGCACATCCTGACGAAGAAGACGACCAAGCGGAAGAGAAACCTCCGTGGCTCCGTCATCGCTTCCCATGCGAACGAGTCGACGATCAAGTCGATGATCCCCTTCAAATAGCATTCTGCGGCCTCGCCTTGCGAGCCCGATGACAACCTAGGAGGTAGATTCCATGACCAGAGTCAAGCGTTCCATCCGCACCCGCGCCCGCCACAAGAAGATCATCAAGCAGGCGAAGGGGTATTTCGGCAAGAAGAGCATCGTCTTCCGTATCGCGAACCAGCAGGTCATGAAGTCGCTGAACTACGCGTACCGCGACCGGCGCGCGAAGAAGCGTGATTTCCGTCGTCTCTGGATCATCCGCATCAATGCGGCGGCCCGCATCAACGGCATGTCCTACAGCCGTCTGATGAGCGGTCTCCGAAAGGCCGGCATCGCCCTCGACCGCAAGGTCCTGGCCGACATCGCCGTCCATGACGCAGTCGCCTTCGCGGCGCTGTGCCAGCGCATCCTGTCCGTCTAGAGGACGAACGGCTCCGCAGGCAGAAGGAAGTGAACCCAGAGAGGACGGGTGGCAGCACCCGTCCTTCGAATTCCATGATACGTGCACCGATGCTCCGTATTGCAAGCAAGGAGAACCCGACGTTTCGAAGGGTCCTTTCGATTCGTGCCGGGAAACCGGAGCCAATCGATGGGACTCTAGTTCTTCTGGAGGGATTCCGCCTCTGCGAGGAGGCCTTGGCGTCGGGATGCCGCGCTTTATTGCTGGCCTTCTCGGAGACCGCCGCTCTCGACCCACGTGCGAGCACATTGAGAGATTTCTCGGCCGCTGAAGGTCCGGTCGTCGTTTTCAGCGACATCCTTTTCCGTCGACTATGCCGTACGGAGGAACCCCAGGGTTTCCTGCTGCTTTGCGAGAGTCCTGAGATCAAGGGCCTTCCCTTTGCCGCCGACCCCAACGGCCGATACCTCGTGCTCGAGGAAATTCGGGATCCAGGCAATATCGGAACCATGTTGCGTACGGCAGACGCTGCCGGAGTGACATCCGTGATCCTGACGCCTGGTTGCGTGGACCCTTTCAACGACAAGGCCCTGCGTGCATCCATGGGGTCCGTGTTCCATATTCCTGTCCACAGAGCACCTCTGATCGAGGTATCCGTCTGGCTGCACGCAGCCGGATTGCCTCTCATCGCCGCGGACCTGAATGGGGAGGGTCTCTTCGAGACGGAATTCCCAGGCAAGGGAGCGGTTCTGGTCGGCAACGAGGCCGAGGGGCTTTCCAGGACGGCACTCGATTGCAGCGATCTGCGCGTTTCGATTCCCATGCCCGGACGGGCCGAGTCCCTGAATGCGGCAGCGGCCGCCGCGATTCTCGTATATGAGATGCTGAAGACCTCCGACAGAGGTCATGAAGGTGCGAAGACCGCACCTGGTTCGAACCGAAAGGAAGGATGACCCATGCAGATCGTCGTGATCGGTTGTGGAAAAGTCGGCTCCTCGCTTGCGAGAGAACTCGTAGAATCGGGCAATGAGGTCGTCATCATCGAGAGCGACCGCAATCTCCTGTCGAATGCGGACGACATCGACTGCATGAAGATCAATGGCGTTCCGATCGACAAGGACGTCCTCAAGAGCGCCGGCATCGAAACGGCGGACGCCGTCTGCGCGGTGACACAGGATGACAATCTGAACATCATGACCTCCCAGGTAGCCAAGGAGATCTTCAAGGTCGACCGCGTCATCGCTCGAATCTTCAACCCTGGAAGCCGTGAACTCTTCGAGGAATTCGGCCTCGACACGATCTGTTCGACCAGCCTCACCGTCGATGCGATCATCCGGACCCTGAGCGACGAGGAGGACGAGGAATTCCACATGATGTGCGGAAACGACATGGTGTTGACCACGGTCGAGACAGGCTCCGTTCATGTCGGGATGACGGTGGAGGAGTACTCGGAGGTCAATGGAAAGCATGTGCTCGGCATCATCCGCAAGACCCACCGGATGCTCGCCATGCCAGGAATGAAGATCGAGAAATCCGACAAGATCATTCTCGCCGCGCTCCAGTAGCGACCGGCATCGAAAGGCGGAAGGAACCATGAAGATCCTCATCATCGGTGGCGGCAAACTCTGCTACTATCTCGTGAAGACACTGCAGCCCGGACACCATGAGATCACGCTCGTCGAGAAGCGCATGGAAATCTGCGAACGAGTCGCTACCGATTTCAACGTGGACGTGTACAACGGGGATGGCACGAACATCGCGCTGCTGGAACAAGCCGGCGCAGCCGACATGGATATCCTGATCGCCCTGACTGGAAAGGACGAAAACAACCTCATTGCGAGCGAGATCTGCAAGAAGAAGTTCGGCATCCGCTTCACGGTGGCGAAGGTCAACAATCCGAAGAACATCGAGATGTTCGAGCGGCTCGGCGTCGACAAGCCGGTCTCCAGCACGCAGATCCTCGCCGACCTGATCGAGCAGGAAGTTGAATACAGCGGAATGAAGATCGTCATGAAGTTGAAGGGAACGTCGAAAGTCATCGTCGAGTTCCAGCTTTCCGTGAAGTCTCCAGCCTGTGGAAAGCGGATCCGGGATTATGAGTTCGCAGGGGAGAGCAAGATCATACTCCGGACGAAGGCCAATGGCGACGTCGAGATTCCAGACGGAGAAACCGCGCTTTCAGCAGGAGATATCCTGACCATGGTCTGCGACCGTCATCAGCTCGATGCGCTATGGAAGACGATGGTCAAGTAGAGACACGTTCTCAAGCAGAGAAAGACGAGGGCCGGTACATCCTGTACCGGCCCTCGTCTTTGATTCTGTCGAATCGCTTCTACCCGACGAGGACCTTGCCTTCCGGAAGGACCTTGTCATTTC
>CAZOHH010000135.1:0-3727 GCA_964579735.1 uncultured Oscillospiraceae bacterium
ACGCGCGGATTTCCGAAGAAGACAAGCGGAAGATCCTCGGGGGGAATATCCGGGGGCTGCTCGCGAGGGTGCATTGGGGACGGAAGACGGACGGCGAACGCGGGTAGCGCAACGGTCCGCGTGCGTATAATATGGATTCATCGTCGTGCCAACGTTCCGCACGAAGGGAGGCCGGAGTGGATTCCATGATCTATCACATCCAGACCGGTATCTTCGGTCTGATCGGGGTCGCGATCCTTCTGATTTCCGTGTCCCGCCAGCCGAAACGGAACCCGGAATCCCGCAGGCTTTTCATGATCCTCGTATATGTGTCCGGCGTCCTGATGACCACCGACATCCTGCAGGTCCTGCTCGACGGCGTGCCCGGGATTCCGGCTCGCATCGCGCTTTCGGCCGTGACCTTCGTACAGTACCTCCTGAACCCCATGATCGGTGCGCTCTGGCTGCTGTATTCCGCCCAACTGACGTCCCGCTCCATGTTCCGTCCGTTCAGCCTGTTCTCGCTCGCCCTCCTTCCCGTCTTCGTCAACGCGGTCTTCACCGTGCTGAGCCTGACCGGCAACTACACTTTCTGGATCGACGCATCCAACCACTACCACCGAGGACGGTTCTTCTTCGTCATGATCGCCTGCAACACCTTCGGCATCGCCATCGTCCTGCTGTACACGCAGGTCTACCGGCAGCGGATCCGTCGTCGGGAATACCTGGCCCTGATCTCGTGCTCCCTGCTGCCCGTCTTCGGCGGCTTCGTGCAGGTGCTCGTTCCCAGCGCCCATACCGCGCGGATCGCGACTTTCTTCGGGCTCCTGATCGTCTACCTCAATTTCCAGTCCAGAGCGCTGGCCGAACAGCAGCAGGCGACATCGCAGCTCGAGATCGCCTTCCTCCGGTCCCAGGCCAACCCTCACTTCCTCTTCAACACCCTGAGCGTCATCAGCGCGTACTGCGAGACCGATCCGCGAAAGGCCATGCAGCTCCTCGGCGATTTCAGCCGCTACCTTCGAACCAGTTTCGACTTCGACGCCCGAATCGACCGCGTGGCGCTGAAGGACGAACTGCAGATGATGGATTCCTATCTGGCCGTCGCACGCTCCCTTCATGGCGAGCGGCTGAACGTCGAAGTCGACGTCGAATCCGGGCTGATGCTCACTTCCACGATTCCCCTCCTCATCCAGCCGCTGGTGGAGAACGCAGTCCGCCACGGCGTCCTGGCCAAGGAAAGCGGAGGAACGGTCCGGGTACACATCCGGCGGGCGGACGACGACCTCCTGGTGACCGTCAGCGACGACGGCGTCGGGATGACCCGGGAACAAATCCATAAGGCGCTTCGCCTCAGAAGGAGTCCCGCAGAGCCGAACGAGCGCGTCCAAGTCGGTCTGTCCAACATCGCCCTGCGCATCCGCGCGTCCAAAGGCCGCGTCGAAATCGACTCCGTTCCCGGGGAAGGCACCTCGGTCACGGTCCGCCTTCCGATTCTCGAGGAGGAGCTGGAGTGAAGGACATGAAGGTCATCGTCGTCGAGGACATCCTGCCGACCCTGGAGCATCTGGTCGCGGAGCTCTCGAGCATAGATGGCGTGACGGTCGCAGGCGCCTTCTCCCGACCTTCGGAAGCCCAGGCCCAGCTCGACCACCTGGCACCCGACGCCGCCTTTCTCGATGTCGACCTGCCCGGAATCTCGGGAATCGAGCTGGCCCGCAGGATCCACCTCAGGAATCCTCGGACCGCCGTCGTCTTCATCACGGCACACTCTCGGTTCGCCGTCGACGCATTCTCCGTGGAAGCCCTGGACTTCCTGCTCAAGCCCATCGAAACGGCGGACCTGATCCGCTCCGTCGAGAGAATCCGCAGGAGCCTGGAGTCGAGGGATTCCGTGGCATCGGAGCTTCCTACCGCGCAAATCAGCATGTTCGGAGGATTCCAGGTCAAGGATGCCCAAGGAGTTCAGGTCCGCTGGCTTTCCGCGAAGCACGAGGAATTCCTGGCATATCTTCTGCTGCTCGAGCATCCGGTCACCAAATGGTCCCTGGCCGAGATCCTCTGGCCCGATTCCGATGCGCAGAAATCGGAGCGGAACTTCGACATGGCGCTCTTCCGCATCCGCGCGAAGATTCAGAGCCACGCTCTGCCCATCCAGCTCGTGGCCGACAAGGGGCGGTACCGGATCCAGCTTGGAGAGGGAGTCCAGTTCGACTGGAACGAAGTGCGGAACGCCAAGCGGATCGGTACGGTCGCAGCCCTCGAGAAAGCCATTCGGATCCTGGACCAGGAGTTCCTTGCAGGTGCGGATTACCTCTGGACGCAGAGGTTCTTCCAATACGTCTTGTCGGAGCACCGCACGGTGGTTCTGCGGCTACTTGCCCTGCTCCTGGCGCAAGGGCGGAGCAGCCAGGCCTTCGAGGTCCTGAACCAGGGCCTCCGTCAGACAAGGAGCGACCCGACCCTCATCGCCGCAGTCGAGGAGCTCCTCCTTGACGAAAAGAATCCAGCGGTCAACGTTCTTTTCCGTCGCCTGCTCGACGAATCCTGACCTCCCTTTTGTGGATAACCTTCAGTCTTATCTGTAGGGATTCCGGTAGGTCTTCAAGGTGACTCCCCCCGGATATCATGGAGGCATCTTTGAAGCCGCGTTCTTGGAACGTCGCAAGCGCGGAAGATTCCGGACCAAACAGGAGGGTCAACCCATGAAGAAGCTGATTACCCGGTCGCTCAGCATCACCCTCGCTGTCTTGACGAGCCTCTGTCTCGTCGCCAGCATCGGCTCGCCGCCGGCCATGGTCGAGGCCAACGGCGTCGACCTCGTCGCCATGACGCCGAATGTCGACATCAAGGTCAACATCGGCACCACGACGCTGACCGAGGCCTTCCTGACGGACCTGAAGGCGGCTCTTGTCGCTCTCGGCGTCGATGCCAGCAAGATCGGAATCACACTGACGACCTCGCAGTCCTTCAACCCCGCCGACGTCTCCCTGTGGGACCGGTACGACCACGTCGGCGACTGGGATGAAAGAGCCGGCTCCATCGAAGACGGCTACACGGATTCCAATGGCGATTACTACGATTACGACGATGACCTCGACCACTTCTATTATCCCAACACGGACCCGGGCAATGACCAGGACATGGACAACGACCCCCACATCATCACGAGCGCCGACGGCGGGACCCTTTATTTCTACGGGTACGGCGAACCGGCCTACAATGACTTCCTGCTCTCCAAGACCGAGAGCACCAATGACAAGCAGATCCTCTTCACGATCGACGAAGCCACCGCATCCTACCACTCCCTGGTCGGCTCCGGCTTCCTGTTCAACGCCAAGGTGGAGAACAACCTGCTCTCCGCCTATGCGGTCCTGGTCACAGAGGACAACATCAAGCTGATCCAGATCGACAGCCTCGACATCGACGAGTTCCATGACAACTGGGACGACCCGGTCACGGATCTCGACGGGGTCACCACCCTTGAAATCTTCGCGAAGCCCGATGCGACCGTCCACGAGTTCGAAATCAACATCGTCGGAAACAGCATCAGCATCCGTGACAACGACGTGTATCTCGAGACCACTGCGACCAGCCCCTTGGACTGGGACGCGATTTCGGCCTACTACGCCGGACTCGACCTCGGCAAGATCCTCTACGACTGGGATTGGGACGACGCCACAGCCAAGATCTACCTCATGGGCGACAAGAAGTCCACGATCACAGCTCTCCTCACGGACGTCGAGCA
>CAZOHH010000136.1:0-3693 GCA_964579735.1 uncultured Oscillospiraceae bacterium
GCCGTCACTTCGTCCCAATGGCCTACCTCCCAGTGGGGGATTTCCGGCGAAGGTTCCTCGCGGCGGAAACTTCCACGGTACCATACAGGAAACATCCCGACCGAGGCCGCTCCCGCGACATCGTACTCCGGACGGTCGCCGAGGTACCATACGCGCTCGGCGGGGAGCCTGGCCTTCTTGAGCGCGAGGCGGAACAGAGCGGGGTCGGGTTTACGGTAGAGGTAATCGGAACTGGCGAGGATGAACTCGAACGCAGCACCCGGTATGTTCTGGGCGAGGGCTTGTTCGATGTGACGTCCTGAAAACGTGATGTTGCTGATGATTCCGACCCGGATGCCGGCGTCGCGGCATGCCTCGAGGAGGCTGGAAATGCCCGGAGCCGCCTCCATGATGAAGACCTCCTCCCAAAAGAGGTCCTCCAGTGTCTCGGGGGGTAACAGGATCTCGATGCCGAAGGATTCAAGAAGATATCGCTGGAAGGGTTTTGTCGCGGCCTCTAGAACGGGTTGCGGGAATGCACCCCAGAGCGCGTGGTTCATTTCGGCTGCCTTGGCTGCCACTTCTTCGGCCGTGACGTCTTCCGGGTTCCGACAGACGGAAAGAAGCCTCCGTATCGCTTCCACTGGCCGATATCCGGTGATTTTGACCAGCGTGTCGCCAAAATCGAAGACCATCAAGTCGGGACGGCTCATGGGAAAGTCCATCGAATGTTCCTCCATGGGTGCGTTGCGGTCGTCGTCGAGGTTCATTATAATCGACATAATCAATACGCGCCGTGCACCGATCCAGAGGAGGGCCCACGCAATGTCCGCCAAGTACATCTTCGTGACCGGAGGCGTCGTATCGGGACTCGGAAAAGGCATCACGGCCGCTTCGCTCGGCAGGCTCCTCAAGGCGAGGGGTTTCAGAGTCGCGTGCCAGAAATTCGATCCCTACCTCAACGTCGACCCCGGCACCATGAATCCGATCCAGCACGGCGAGGTGTTCGTCACCGATGACGGAATCGAGACCGACCTGGACCTCGGGCACTATGAGCGATTCACCGACGAGAACCTCAACCGCGACTCCAACATCACCTCGGGCAAGGTCTACTGGAGCATCCTGGATCGCGAACGCCGCGGCGGATACCTCGGCGCAACGGTGCAGGTGATTCCCCATGTCACCAACGAGATCAAGGACTGCCTCTTCCGTGTCGCTCGTCACAACGAGCCGGACGTCGTGATCACGGAGATCGGCGGTACCGTCGGAGATATCGAGAGCCTCCCCTTCTTCGAGGCGATTCGCCAGGCTGGACTGCAGCTCGGACCGAAGAACGCCCTCTTCATCCACGTCACCTTGATCCCCATGCTCCACAAGTCAGGAGAGATCAAGACAAAGCCCACGCAGCACAGCGTACAGAAGCTCCGGTCGCTTGGAATCCAGCCCGATATCCTCGTCTGCCGCACGGAGGTTTCCCTCGACGATGACGTGAAGAAGAAGCTCAGCCTCTTCTGCAACGTCGACCGCGACTGTGTGATCCAGAACGTCGACGCCGATTCCCTTTATCAGGTTCCGCTGATGTTGGAGGCGGAAGGCTTGGCAAAGGCCGTTTGCCGCAAGTTGGAACTCCGTTGCCCTGCCGAGCCGGACCTGACCGACTGGATCGCCATGGTGGACCGGCAGAAGGCCGCGGACCGACGCGTGCGCATCGCGATCGTAGGCAAGTACGTCGCCCTGCACGACTCCTATCTCAGCGTCGTCGAGTCGCTGAAGCATGGCGGCATCTTCAACGACACGGTCGTCGACATCGAGTGGATCCACTCGGAAGACCTCGAGACCCGGGACCCCGACCTCCTCCTATCCGGAGTCGATGGCATCCTCGTGCCCGGCGGTTTCGGCTCCCGCGGCATCGAGGGCAAGATCCTCGCCGTCCAATATGCCCGCGAACGCATGATCCCGTACTTCGGCATCTGCCTCGGCATGCAGATGGCTGTCATCGAATTCTCCCGACACGTCGCGGGACTCGCAGATGCCCACAGCTCCGAATTCGCCCCTGACTCCTGCAATTGCGTGATCGACCTGATGGACTCCCAGCGCGGCATCGAGAACAAGGGCGGCACGATGAGGCTTGGCGCCTATCCCTGTGTCATGAAAGCCGGCACGAAGTCCGCCGAGGCCTATGGGACGCTCGAGATTTCCGAGCGACACCGCCACCGGTGGGAATACAACAACATATACCGCGAGCAGCTCGAGGTCCTCGGCTTGAAGATCGTCGGCACCTCACCGGATGACCGGCTGGTCGAGATGGTCGAGTTGAAGGGCCACCCCTGGTTCGTCGGTGTCCAGTTCCACCCCGAATTCAAGTCCCGCCCGAACCGCCCGCACCCCCTCTTCCGCGAATTCGTCCGAGCCTCCCTCGAACGGGCCGCACTCACTTCCGGCCAGACCGCCGGACCGGAGGACCGCTGACATGCCGAACCAGCATGAGACCGTACTCGTCCTCGACTTCGGTGGCCAGTACAACCAGCTGATCGCCCGCCGCGTCCGCGAGGCCGGCGTCTACTGCGAAGTGATCCCCTACACCTCCTCCATGGAGCGCATCCGCTCCTATGAGCCCAAGGGCATCATCTTCACCGGTGGACCCGCATCGGTCCTCGACGAGGGCTCTCCCCGCTGCGACCCCGCCATCTTCTCCATGGGGATTCCCCTGCTCGGAATCTGCTATGGCATGCAGCTCATGGCCGTCATGCAAGGCGGCACGGTGACGCGCGCTCCTCAGCGCGAGTACGGCCGCGTGGCCCTTTCCGTCGACCGCTCCGGCGCGCTCTTCGGCGACGTGACTTCCCCCACCGATGCCTGGATGAGCCATACCTTCCATGTCGGCCAGACACCCGCCGGTTTCCGCGCCACCGCCTCTTCCGCGAACTGTCCGATCTCGGCCATGGAGGACGTGACCCGCAGCCTTTACGCCGTCCAGTTCCACCCCGAGGTCATGCATACCCCTCAGGGCGCCAAAGTGCTACGCAACTTCCTCTATGCGGCGTGCCGCTGCAAGGGCGACTGGAACATGGGCTCCTACGCCCAGGAGGCGATCGACCGGATCCGCACCCAGGTGGGTGACCGGCGCGTGCTGTGCGCCATGTCCGGCGGCGTGGACTCCTCCGTGGCCGCCCTGATGGTCCACAAGGCCGTTGGCAAGCAGCTGGTCTGCATCTTCGTCGACCACGGTCTACTCCGCAAGGACGAGGGCGACCAGGTCGAGGAGGTCTTCCGAAAGCAGTTCGACATGAACCTGATCCGCGTGAACTGCCAGGACCGCTTTCTCGAGAAACTCGCTGGCGTCGAGGATCCGGAGCGCAAGCGCAAGATCATCGGCGAGGAGTTCATCCGCGTCTTCGAGGATGAGTCGAAGAAACTCGGCATCCTCGAGGTTTTCGTTCAGGGCACGATCTATCCGGATGTGATCGAGAGCGGGCTCGGCGATTCGGCCGTCATCAAGAGCCACCACAACGTCGGCGGTCTCCCGGAGAAGATCGGGTTCAAGCAGATCGTCGAGCCTCTGCGCATGCTGTTCAAGGACGAGGTCCGTAGACTCGGCGAAGAACTCGGCATCCCCACGCACATCGTCTGGCGCCAGCCTTTCCCAGGTCCGGGTCTCGCCGTGCGCATCATCGGCGACATCACGTTCGAGAAGCTCGAGATCCTGCGCGAGGC
>CAZOHH010000137.1:0-3667 GCA_964579735.1 uncultured Oscillospiraceae bacterium
CGGGCCGCCAAGGTCGATATCATCGAGCGTGCCCTGAGGGAGGAACCCCCGACAGGGGACGAACGCATCTGTGCGCTGGAGTGCTTGCGCGCTTCCCTTGGTCGGGCATTGCCTTTGGAGGTCGTAAGTCGCGTGGAATCGATGCTCCGATTCCTGGAATCAGTTCCGGAAGCAATGGTATAATCGAATGTAGTGGCTACCGTGGCCTCCTTCTGGGGAAAGTCAGGTGTCTTGCATGTCTTTAGGCATAAGCGTACACAAGAATCTCGATGAGTTGGTGCCGATTCTCGCCGATGAGATCCTCACGACTCTTTGTCGGAACCCGACCGGAATCGTCGTCCTGCCAACGGGTCCCATTTCCTTGGCGGTCTATGACCACCTTGCCGCTTCCAGAAGTCCTTCCACTGCGACCGACTTCGCGGAGGCCCGCTTTGTACTGGCTGATGAAGCGTACCACCCATCGACTTCCATGTCTCCGACCAACCGATCCATCCTGATGGAACGCTTTTTATCACCCCTCTCCATCGATCCGTCCCGCCTCCGTTCCTTCGATCTGAATGCTCCCTCCGCCGTGGAGGAGTGCCATGGGATGGATGTCTATATCGATACGTTGGGACCTGTGAATCTCTTCGTCGGCGAAATCGACTCAAGCGGGCGCATAGGGCGCGTTCAGCCCGAAACCCCCTATCGTTCCCGGTGCCACGTCGCATGCATCCCCGATCCGGTGGACGATACGGAACCCTTGTTCGGGCGACAACACAAGACGCCCTGCGCGATGACCCTCGGTCTTCAGGACTTCACCCGTGCGGGAAGCTGTCTGGTCTCCGCCGTCGGGTGGGGAGCCGGGGCCGCCATCCGTCGGGCACTTTCAGGACTCGTCAGCGAGCAACTTCCCTGTGGCGCCCTGCGCTTCTGCCGAAGCGTCCACCTTCTTCTGGATACGGACGCGGGGCATGCCATAGGCGACGACCTGCTCCGCCGATTCGCCTTGGATCTGCGCGACACGGCGACGGTGGATCTGCCGCCGCCCTTCTTCGCCGGTTGAAGGTATAATGGAGAGGTGGCGCACGAGCGCCTGCGAAAGCGAGGACCTCTCATGGACGACTTGAAGATCATGGACGGCAGCAGCGGGATTCAGATGCACCTCCACATCCGCGAAGGCGACATAGGGAGATACGTGCTCCTTCCCGGTGACCCCGGTCGGTGTCCGCTGATCGCGAAATATTTCGACGAACCCCGTCTGGTAGCCCAGCACAGGGAATACACCACCTATACCGGTACTTTGGACGGCGTAGCGGTCAGCGTGACGTCGACCGGCATCGGAGGCCCTTCGACCGCCATCGCCCTCGAGGAGCTTCACAACTGCGGTGCAGATACCTTCATCCGGGTGGGGACCTGCGGAGGAATGCAGCTCGACGTCCTGAACGGAGATGTGATCCTGCCAACCGGCGCGATCCGCAAGGAAGGCGTCACGCGAGAGTACATGCCCATCGAGTTTCCCGCTGCACCGGACTATGCGGTGCTGACCGCGCTGACCGCCGCGGCGGAGACTCTCGGCGCCCGCTGGCATGCCGGTGTCGTCGAATGCAAGGATTCCTTCTACGGCCAGCGGGAACCCGAGCGCATGCCGGTCGGCGACGAGTTGATCCGAAAATGGCGTGCGTGGATCCAGGCGGGAGTGTTGGCATCCGAGATGGAATCGGCCGCCCTCTTCGTGATCTCCGCCGTCCTGCACTGCCGTTCCGGCACCGCGCTGCACGTGATCCACAACCAGGAACGTATATTGCAGGGTCTTGAGAACCAGCCCGCCGCGGATCCGGAAGCTGCGGTGCGCGTCGCCGTGGAAGCCATGCGCCGCCTGATCCGGCTGGATCAGGCAGGGAAGAGGTGAAGTGGGATGGATGTCGTCTGCACCCTTGTCGACGGCCAAGCGAAGTTCTCTTCCTCGACTCGGGGTCTGCCCCCGGTTCTGACCGACTCGGCTCAACCGTTCGGCGAAGGGCTTGAATACAAGCCCCTCGAGCTGTTCCTGATCAGTCTCGCCACATGCGCCGCGACCACCGTCGCCCCGATCCTCCGCAAGAAGCGTCGCACGGTCGAAAGCCTCGTCGTACGCGCATCCGGTACGCGAAGCGAAGAGTACCCGATGTCCTTCACGAGGATCATCCTGGCCTTCGAACTGACGTCTCCCGATGCGATGGACGAGGATCTCCGCCGCTCCATCGAGCTGACGGAAGAGAAATACTGTCCAGTCTGGGCCATGATCAAGGGAAACGTCGAAATCGAAACACCCTTCGTGATCCTACGCCCATAGACGACGTCCCTACTCGATTGCGACTTCGTGCAGAACCGCAAGCTGCGCCTTGCTTTTCATGAACAACGACAAGGAGAAGTTCAGTATGCCGATGACGGCGGCTGCCATGAAGACGGCCTGATAACCCGCGGCAGCCCAGAGCAGGCCACCGGCGATGGGGATCGTCATCGAAACGATGTGGTCGAGGCTGACGCCGGCGGACAACGTCGGCGTCACCTCTGCGGGGTCCGGAGCGATTCGGCGCACGTAGGTAGAACGCGCCATGTCGACGGACGACGTCGCATTGTCCAGAATGAAGCAGACGGCGATCACGACGAGAGCGACACCCGTCGGGAAGATCCTTTCCGAGAAGGCATAGCCGATGCAGAGGACGACCAGGAAGACCGCTTCGGCGGAAAGGACGACGCGCTCCCCGAGTCCGTCTATGGCACGGCCCACGAGCTTGCGCGTGACGATGCTGATGAATGCGACGACCACTCCCAGGATCGCGAAGACCGGCGGGTCGAGATGGAACACCTGGATGAGCACCCATGGCGCAAAGGTCAGGAAGATCTGCTTCCTGGCGCCGTTGACGATGGAGAGCAGGTAGTAGAGAACGTATCTGCGGTGGAAGAACAGGCGGATCTTCGTCTTTTCAGGGCGGTTGGGCTTCATCACGGTCAGCATGAAGGCGGCGGCGACGTAGAAAACGGCTACGAGAAGGAACGCGGACGTATATGTCATCCCCAGATAGCGGAAGCCGACCCATACGACCGCGAAGCTGACGATCGTGGCGGAAAGCGAGTAGGCGCTGTACCGCGAGAGCCGTGCACCGTACTCATCGGGTTTCGAAAGGGCCATCCCGATGCTGGGCGTCAGCGGCATGGTGATGTGCGTCCCGAGGCTGAACATCATCATCCAGACGAGCATGAGGGCGAAGGTCGGGGAGAAGATGCCAAGCCCGAGAGCGCCTAGAGCGGCAGCCAGCATGCCGACCGCGGAAAGGCGGACATCGCCGAGGAAGGAAAGCAGCGCGAGGATGACGACGATCAGCATGCCTGGCAGTTCGCGGGGGAACTCGACGATTCCGCGCGCCGTGGAACTCAGCTGGTATGCGTCATTCAGGAAATTGTTGAATACGGTGTTGTAGATTCCCCCGGCGAATCCTGCGAGGATGCCGACGACCAGGAACAGATGGAAGTCCCGGTCGTGGTGGTCGGGGGCGAAGTTGGCCTTCATGCGTGAATGGAAAGCGTTCAAAGTCTGTTCCTCCTCGTGCTCTTGATAGTGTATGCGACATCGGATGGAACGTAAAGAGAGACTCGCTCTAGAGGCTTCGCGGTACGGGGTTGCACCGTAAGCCTCAAGAGCGAG
>CAZOHH010000138.1:0-3575 GCA_964579735.1 uncultured Oscillospiraceae bacterium
CGAAGCCGTCCATCTCGACGAGCAGCTGGTTGAGCGTCTGCTCGCGCTCGTCGTGACCACCGCCCATTCCGGCGCCACGGTGGCGGCCGACGGCGTCGATCTCGTCGATGAAGACGATGCAGGGCGAGTTCTTCTTGGCATTGTCGAACAGGTCGCGGACGCGCGAGGCGCCCACGCCGACGAACATCTCGACGAAGTCGGAGCCCGAGATCGAGAAGAACGGCACGCCCGCCTCGCCGGCGATGGCCTTGGCGAGCAGGGTCTTGCCCGTGCCCGGAGGCCCGACGAGCAGCAGACCCTTCGGAATGCGCGCGCCCAGCTCCGAGTATTTCTTGGGGTTCTTCAGGAAGTCCACGACCTCCCTCAGTTCCTCCTTCTCCTCATCGGCGCCGGCGACGTCCCGGAAGGTGATCTTGTTCTTGGCGGGGTCGTTCAGGCGCGCCTTGCTGCGGCCGAAGCTCATGGCGTTCTTGCCGTCGTTGGACTGGCGCATGAAGGTCATCCAGAGGAAGACCATGAGGCCCAGCATCAGCAGGAACGGGATGATGGTCATCCACATCGAGTAATCGGCGGGAGCCGTGTAGTTGAAGCCCGTGATCTTCCCGTCGGCCTTCGCCTTCTGGAGCGCGGCATAGAGGTCCTTGCTCCACTCGTACGGGAAGACGACCCGCAGTTCCTTGGTCACTCCCTTGTCGTCGATGGCGGTGTTGAGCGTGACGATCAGGGTCTGTCCGTTGACGACGACGGTCTTGGCGTTGCCCGCCTCGATCTGCGCCAGCGCGTCGGTGTAGGTGTGCTCCACCGGCGGGTTGAGCTTGTTCATGCCGAACGCCAGGATCAGCACGACCAGCAGCGGGAAGATGTAGAATCCGAGACCCTTGATCCCGGAGGTCTTCGTCTTGGGGGTCTTCATTTCGTTCCTCCTTGCCCATCGTCTTCGGAAAGCACGCAGACGTCCGGCAGGTTCCTGTATCGTCCATCATAATCGAGGCCATAACCGACGATGAACTCGTCGGGGATGGTCATTCCCACATATTCCACTTCGACGTGCACCTTGCGTCGCGCGGGCTTGTCGAAGGCCGCGCACACCGCGATCGAAGCCGGGCGGCGCGTCGAGAGAAGCTCCTTCAGATAGCGGAGCGTGAGCCCCGTGTCCACGATATCCTCGACGACGATCACATGCTTCCCGGCGATGTCGGAATCGAGGTCGCGCAGGATCCGGACGGTACCGGTCGAGTCGGTCCCCCCCGCGTAGCTGGAGACGGACATGAAGTCCAGGGTCACGGGGACTTCGAGAATGCGCATCAGATCGGTCAAGAAGACGCAGGCACCCTTCAGGACGCACACCAGATGGACTTCGCGGCCCTTGTAGTCCTGGCTGATCCGGGCGCCGACGGTGCGGACCATCTCCGCGATCTCCTCGCGACCGATCAGGATCTTGTTCACAACCAAGGCCACCTAAGCCTCCCCGTCCTGCCCCGTCCCGCCTTCGTCGGCGTGCGTTCTCGCTTGGGTCCGCTTCAGGGCGATGCGGATCCAGCGGCCGGTGCCGGCCTCGTCGAAGTTCGTCGTCACCCGTGCCGATGCATCGGCGTCGACGGCCACTCCTGGCACCCAGAGGACCTTGTCCCCGACTGCGAAGACCAACAGGGAGTCGCGGTCCTCCCGCGGAATCCTCCGGTCGATCAGCAGCTTCTTCAGGGAACGGCTTCCCGAACCGCCTTCCGGCCGGATACGGTCACCCTCCCTACGGGAACGGATGGTGCATCCGTCCATCAAATCCGCACGGAAGCACCATTCCAAAGAAGTATAAACCATCTCCCCGGGATTCTCAATGAGAGAGGCCCTTATGCGCCACCTGTCCGAGGGTTCCGTAACACCGGGGACGCACAGCGGCGTTTCCGTCGGTTCCGAAGCCGGAATGGGCGCATCCGACCCGATGCGGAGCCACCCTCGGGCTGCGCTGGCCTCCAGTCCGCCGGACAGGGAGACCCGGCCCGAAGGCCCACTGGGGCGACCCGAGGCGCACAGGTCGAGGACGGCTTCGACGGCCTTCCGCGGCAGGTCCTTGCAGTCGCCGCGCGCCTCGGCGTAGAGGCGACGGACGATGCGAGACGCGAGGGGACGCGGTTCGGCGCGGAGGCGCTCGCACGGCACGGCGCCGTCACGGCGGCGCATCGCGGCGAGGGCGTCCCCGGCAAGACGGTCCAGAAGCGCGGCGTCGGCGGCGAGCAGGTCCGCCGCGGAGGCGATGCGCTCGGCTACGTCTCCGTCGAAGGCCGCATCGAGGCGCGGCAGCACTTCGATCCGCACGCGGTTCCGGGTCGTGCCGGGCTCGAGGTTGGTCGGGTCCGTGTGGAAAGGGAGGGCGTTCCGGTCGAGGTAGGCGAGGATTTCGAAGCGCGGGGTGCCGAGCAGGGGTCGCAGGATATCTCCGGAGACGGGACGCATGCCCTGCAGTCCATCCAGACCCGATCCGCGGCACAGGTTCATGAGCACGGTCTCGGCCTGGTCGCCGCGGTGGTGCGCCACGGCCACGAACCCGCCGGGTCCCGCCTTCTCGCGCAAGAACGCATATCGCTCGTCGCGGCCGCAGGTCTCGACCGAACGTCCGGTCAAGGCGGCGAGCGCGCCGATGTCGACGCGGCGGACGGCCAGCGGCACGCCCAGCCCTGCGCAGAGTTCGCGCACGAAGGTCTCGTCCGCGTCGGCTGAATCGCCGCGGAGGCCGTGGTGGAGGTGGGCGGCTTCGAGGCGTAAAGAGTGCTTGTCCGAAATGGCTCTGAGGACATGGAGAAGGCAGACGGAGTCGGGTCCGCCGGACACACCGACGACGACGCGCGCTCCCGGAGGTGGAATCCCGGATTCCCGGAAGGCGCCGAGCACGGCGGCCTCGATTGGATCGAGGCGGGTCATCCGCCGCCGGCTCCGGAAGGCGTGTTCTCCTCGCGGTCGAAGAACATGGTGTACCGGGGGTACCAGCCCATGCGCACGGTGCCCGTGGCGCCCTGGCGGTTCTTGGCGATGATGACCTCGGCTTCTTCGGTGTCCATGGGCGTCTTGTTCTGGTCGTAGTAGTGGTCGCGGTAGAGGAACATCACGACGTCGGCGTCCTGCTCGATGGCGCCGGAGTCGCGCAGGTCGGAAAGCATCGGACGCTTGTCGGCGCGGGCCTCGCAGGCGCGGCTGAGCTGGGACAGCGCGATCACGGGGCAGTTGAGTTCGCGCGCCATGATCTTGAGCGTGCGCGAAATCTCGGAGATCTCCTGCTGGCGGCTTTCCGCGCGATCGCTGCTGCCGGCCATGAGCTGCATGTAGTCGATGACGACCAGGCCGAGCTTCGACTCGAGCCGGAGCTGGCGGCACTTGGACATCATCTCCATGACGGTGGTGCCCGAGCGGTCGTCGACGTGCACCGGCGCGGCGTAGAGTGGCGGAAGGGCCTTCGCGATGCGGTCCCAGTCCTCGTTGAGGATCTCGCCGGTGCGCAGGTTCTGGTTGTTGACCATGGCCTGGGCGCTGAGCATGCGGTTCGCGACCTCGTCCTTGGACATCTCGAGGCTGAAGATGGCGAC
>CAZOHH010000139.1:0-3476 GCA_964579735.1 uncultured Oscillospiraceae bacterium
GGTGTGCTCGTCAGGCGGACTACGAGGTTCGATAGACCGATACGTGCGACCGGGATTCCGCATCGAAAGCAGAACCCTTCCAGTCGGAATAGCGGTGCTCGAGTTCGAATCCGGCCAGCCGGGCCATCAGGTCGAGCTCCGACGGCCAGACGTATCGGTGCTCGGTTCGGCGAATCCGGGCGTCCTCCCCTCCGTCGAAGGAAAAATGATGGGACACCACATGCTGGGCGAGGAGGTCGTACGTGTCCAGTCCGATGAATCCGGGTCTTTCCTCCCATACGACCGCCTTCTGGCCGGGCGGCAGCTTGCGGAGTTCGGGCACCCACAGCTCCACGACGAATCTTCCGCCTTTCCGAAGGTGGGATGCGGCGTTGCGGAAGCACTGGACCTGGGCTTCCTGGGTCAGGAGGTTCGAGATGCCGTTGAAGACGAGATAGACGAGCGTGAAGTCACCGACGACCTTCGTCGTGGCCATGTCCCCCACGATGACGGGAA
The DNA here is from genome assembly GCA_964579735.1 of uncultured Oscillospiraceae bacterium. Classification (GTDB taxonomy): domain Bacteria; phylum Bacillota; class Clostridia; order Saccharofermentanales; family UBA5734; genus CAILLO01. The sequence continues at coordinate 496 of CAZOHH010000139.1, forward strand.
TGGCCTCCTTCCCCGCTTTCCGATGAAGTTCCGCGACCATGGCTTCGGAGTAGTCGATCCCGGATACGCGGATTCCTCGCCTGGACAAGGGGATGGCGACTCGACCGGTGCCGATCGCGAACTCCAGAGCGTCCTGTCCCTCGGCAAGCCGCTCCAGGAAATCCACGGTCGGCAGGAGGACTTCGTCGGAGAACATGCCTTCTCCGGGGGTGTCGTATGTTCCTGCCGCCGCTTCATCCCATAGGTTCAAGTCCATCAGTGAGTCGCTCTCTTGGGTCATTCCCGTCTCCCCTTCCAGGTCACCTGGCCGCGAAGATGCGGCCGGTATCGAGCATGTAGGGGTGATAGACGCCATTCAGGTTCGCGAGAGGCAGGAGGTCGTCGGAAATCGCGATTCCCAATACCTCGCGCATGCGCTTCTGCCGGGCCACGACCCGCGCCCAGACTTCCGGGTACTCCGATGCGACACTTCTCCGCAGGGATTCGTCGGCGATGACCACGCCGTCCTCGCAGATGCCCGTCATGATCGGATCGGCGGAGCTGACGATGATGTCGCACTGCAGGTGGACGGAAGATTCGAATCGCATCGTAGCGCCCTTGGCGAACGGGGAGTTGACCCATTCATCACCGCCGATGTAGTGCCCGGGGTTGAGGGTGACCCCGAATTCGGGACCTCCGATGAGATCCATGACGTTCTGGTAGACCTCGCCAGCCGAAGCGCCGATGGACAGGCTTTCGTACCAGGCCGCGATCGCCTGCCAGAAGGTCTTCAGGAATCCGTCGGCCGCTCCCGCGTATTCGGGGCGCAGGCTCTCCTCTCCGTAGGCCGCGAGACCGACCCGGGCGATGAGGGATCCGCGGATGGCATAGGCGATGCCGCAGGGGTCGCCGACCTTCAAGGTCGTGTCGGTCGGGCTGCGCAGGCCGACCGAAATGTGGTCGGTGCCGAAATTGAGCATTGGAAAGGCGGTGGTCGGGCTGAAGTCCACGCCGCTCGTCCCCGAAAGCTCCAGTTCCCCGATGCCGGGCTTCAGGTTCTTCAGGATCCTCTGCACGACACGGGACGCGCGGCAGGCCATGGCCTCCGCCCAGGCGACTTCCTTCGCCGTGCGGAGGGTCATCCGGATTCCGTCCGGCATGCCGGTCATATAGCGGGTAACGTTCCGGACCCGAGCCGGTCCGCTCGACTTCAGTTCGTGGAGAATGTACGCCGGGATGTCGAAGACGTCGTCGGGATCGCCCAGCAGGTAGGAGGACTCGACGTACTTGATTCCGATGACGCCGACGCAAGCCGCGGCGCCGATCCCGGCTTCCCCGAAGATGTCGCGGAGCGGTCGGAGACTTTCCCGCGGCTGGCCCTGCAGGCTGAATTGCTGGTAGAGGACGCGCCGCATCGGGATCGGGCTGATGCTGGAGTAGGAGAGGTTCTCGTTGCCGACCAGCAACGTCAAGGGGCCCTGGACGTCCACGACCAGCAGCGCCTGCTCGAACCTCGGCTCGAATCCGATCAGGTAGTCCATGTTGGCGAAATGCTCGCGGTCGGCGTAGACGACGGCGTGCGACAGCGAGTCGGCGCGCATGCGCTCGCGCAGCAGATCGAGGCGAAAGGCGTAGTCTTCCCTTTCGAAACGCGGAATCGGGGGTGCCTGTTCTTCCATGAAAGCAGGGTGCGTGGGGACGATGAGGATTTCCTTCATGATTCTCTCCTTCACGGGTCGAGTGGGTGGATGGGCGATTCCTTTCTCAGAATTGCACGATGTCGGAAGAATCCACGGCGAGGGCCCTCTCGTCCAGCTCTCCGATACGATTCTATCATTCCTGACAGCGTGTCGGCTCCCCGAAATGTGCGCAGCGGGCGTCGCACAGCAGATTCAACCGCTGACGAAGACCCATCATCCATTCGGGCTCATGGTCCCAGTGCTCGGCGATCGAACGGAGCACGCGCGCGTATCCGAAGAGGGCGGCATACCTCCGGAAGACCGGAAGCCGATCCAGCATGGACTCTTCCACTTCCCATTCCGACCGGTAGCCCGACAAGAATCTCCGTTGATTCGACGCATGCTGTTCGATCGGGTATTCGTCCTCCAGGCTGTCCAGCGTCTGCGCGAGATCCATGACGAACCAATGGTGGACCGAGTCGTCGAAGTCGATCGGCGTGAAGATGCGGGTCGACTCGTCGAAGAAGACATTGTCGAGTTCGAAATCATAATGGATGAGTCCGTAGTTCTTCCGATCGATCGGCAGTCCCCCGAAGTAGTCCGTCAGGATACGGTGCTCTTCCAGCGCAAGGGACGGAGCGCCGCATGCGGTCAGGACCTCCTTCGTCCAATCCAGCCTCTGTCTCCAGTCCTGCCGCAACGGACCACTCGTCGCGAATCGTGAGCTCATCCGATGAAGTCGTCCCAGGGATTGGCCCAGGCCGTGGATGATGGCTTCCGAACTCTCGAGCTGGTCGAGCCGAACACCGGGAACCCCTCGGAATGCGACGGCGATAAAACGGCCCCAGGGCGTATCCTTTTCGACGATGTCCTGACCTTCCCTGGAGAGTAGGACTTCCGCACCGGGATACCCACAGGAACGAAGATAGAAAAGGAAATCCAGTTCTCCACGGACCGAACCCGGGGCCTTCTCCTCGGCCGGAGAGAAACGGAGAAAGCACGTGCTCCCTTGTTTGGAGAATGGATACACGGCATTGGAGGAGATCCGGTAGCGGTCCAGATACTCCATCTTGTCCTCGTCGAAATCCCAATTCGCAAGAAGCATCTGCGCTAGGTCGCGGTTGTCGAAAAGGTGGCGAAGCGGCAGCATGAGCCCTCCTCTTGGTCTACCGGGTCACAAGGGAATCCCGGCCGGGTCCTACTCCGCGCTGACGATGCGCGTGTAGCGGCGCAGCGGATGCTCTCCGTCGTGTGCGGCGCCGCAGTAGGTCGTGGACATCCGCTCCCCGGTGCAGACGCGGACGACACCGGTGCGCCAGAGCA
>CAZOHH010000140.1:0-3409 GCA_964579735.1 uncultured Oscillospiraceae bacterium
TCAATCCAGCGGTGATGCTCGCGAAGAAGTCAGCACTCCAGACGTCCAGCGCGTTCTGATTCCGGATGAACGGCGCGACGTCCTGTTTGGCTTGTGCGAAGTCGATTTCGGAGAACCGCTTGCACAGCATCCCTTTGACGTCATCCAGCGAAATCCCCTGTCCTTTAGGTATGATTCCCGACTGTGCAAGACGAGCCGAGATGTGGGGCAGATTCACGGATGCCCCTCGCGACAGGTAGAAGACAAAATCATATAGGTCCCTGCCCTTGACTCGATTCTTCCAGGCTCTGCAGATCACGGCATGGATTTTGCCGGCGAACAGCGAAGGCATGTCGTACAACGTGATTTCATAGGGAACCGGAAGCAACCTGTATTTCGTTTCAAAGGTCGCAAAATCAGGTGGATTCGTATCAACTTCGAACTTCACCTTGATTCGCTCGCTTGAACCGATTTTATTCGCAAGCCTATCGTCCGAATAAAACAATAGAATATGTTCCTTCGTGCCGCCTTTCAAGAATGCGGACTGGATGTCTGAGTCCACGCTCTTCTCCTTGATCTCGATCTTGAATTCCAGTCCATAGGAACGGATCTCTTTTTCGAGGATCGGCAGATAATCCGAAAGATCGAACGAGGGATCAGGACTCTTCAAGGAGAAGTCCAGGTCTTCGGAAAACCGGTCGAGCCCGTAGAAGATCCGGAGGGCCGTTCCACCATAGAAGGCGGCGGTCTTGAAGAACCTCGCCCTACTGAGACCAGAGAGCGTGATTTCCTGAACGACCTCCTTTACGGCGTTCTTTCTATCAGAGGTATTCCTTTGTTCGACCTGACTCAGCATCTGCTCGAGAATCCTATCCACGGGTTCTGCTCCTTTCGAGGTACGCACGCAGGAGATCGAGGTTCTGCGTGTGATAGCAGGTTGCGATCTCCAGAATAGCCGACTTTCGCAGATCATTGAAAGCTTCCGGGTCAATCCGGAAGTCCTCGTACAGCAGGTGCTCCAGTTCAAGCCTGCTCCCCACGGGCGAGGTCTTGTATAGCTGGTCGCAAAGGGCCTTCTCAGGGGATGCGATCTGGAAACCGTATCCCTGTTCGGAATACAGGACGACTCCAACAGGGTATGCCTCACTCGGTACGTCCCGATACGTATACGTGCCGAACGGCGTCTCGTATCGCTTCGCCTTCTTCTTTTCATAGGTCGCTGACGTGAAGGTCACGACCGTCTCGGGAATCAGTGCGTGAAAGGCTAGAGCGAACTCGAAGGAAAGATAGGAAGGTCCGTAGATCACGGGCGCTAGATAATACCCGGGTATGCTTCGGTCCGTTTCATACAGTTCCCGGACAATCTGAATCAACGTCCCTTCTGCGACGAGTCTTCGTATCCTGGCCGTTGGATTGACGTATTCCTTGAGTTCTTCCCGCAGCATTGTAGTCGTCTTAACCACATTTTCACCTCATAAGGCAATAATAGTGCTTTTTCTGGTGAATATCAATCCTCACTTCCCTACCGGCTCGATTATCACACCGTCCGGTTCATGATGCCCGTGCAGCTCTGGATGATCTTCACGACCTTGGTGATAAAGGTGACTTATGCTCCCCCGCAGTCGAGCCAGGGAGCCGCTCCGCGTCCTGACATCCGGCCCTTCACCCCACCCACGAGCGGCCCCTCTTCCTCCCCGATCCCTATGGTCAGGGCGAAATCGAACGCCACGTGGGCTGGATCCGTCCGGAAGCTCCCGAGTACTGCCGTCGTTTCAGCCGGCAGCCGCAACGTGAATCGGACGGAGACCCGAATCGAAGGGAGGGAGATCCGGGAGTCGGAAACGAAGGAATCCAAGGTCACCCGGAGCGAGCCCTCGACGAAAGCGGCCGAAGCCTCGACACCGTTGGCTTCCACGAGGAGGATTCCCCCAACGACCATGGATTCGGGCAGAGGCAGATCGATCCGGATCCCCGTAGCCGCAAGCTTCATCCAGGCGAACTCGGCGAACTCGCTGCTGAGACCGTATCCTTCGACGACCGGAAGCACCCGTTCGGATAGGAAAACCCTCGCCAGTTCGTCGACGGGGACCTCGATCCTGGCCAAGCACTCCACCGTGCGTCCAGGCTCCGCTTCCGCCGGTCCTTCGACGGAGACGAGGAAGGGCAAAGGCATGGGCTTGCTGATCTCCGCCAGCGTGGGAGCGCTCAAGATGGGCGAACCGTACTGCGCGACGGAACCGACGGGCAGGCACTGGCCAGGGGGAGCGATCGCGTCGACCGATGACCGGGCCAAGCCGCGGATGTCCGGCAGCATCGCCAGCGCTTGCGAGGGTTTCAGGAACCTGACCCCTTTGTCCTCCAGCGGTTTCAATACCCTGCACAGCTCCTCGGCGTTCGTGCTCCAATTGGTCGCCATCAGGAAGTATACGGGAGAGCGGTCCGCCGGGTCCTGCGCCAGGATAGACTCGATGCGCTCCTTGAGCCGCTCCGCATCTTCGGAATACCCGTTCAGGGGAATCAAGACCGGCGTACCCGTCTCTCTTCGGAACGCCCGGTCCACGCTGGGGCCATAGCCGACGAGAACCCCCTTCAGGACTTCCCTCGAAGGTGCATTCTCGAGCACGTCCCACAGGGGTTCGTCCGTGATGGTCAGGGAGCTGTCGAGCGACCACAGGGTATGCAGTCCCATATCCTTCATGGAAGAGAAGCTGTCGACGAAATACCGCTCCGGGTCGGGAAGGGTGGAGGCGTGGACATAGGCGATTCCCATGATGGACACGATCTCATCGCTGGGCTTCAGGGTCCCGCGGTAGTATTCCCAGATCCCGGGAGCCAAGGTCGACAGGCTGACTCCCATGCTCCAGCCCAGGGGCAGGCTGCCGCGCCGTTTCGAGTTCCAGAACCCGGGCAACGGATACTGCAGGATGGGCACCTGCAGGTTGTCGCCGTCCGTGATCGCGAGCACGATGTCGACCTTCGTGGAATCCCTTGCGGGAATCGGCTCCTCGACCCTTTGCTCGACCGGAAGCAGCGCGGATTTGCCCAGGACGGCCGAGTGGAACGACAGGTTGCTCACCTGACTCGTCGGAACCAGGTACTTGCCCGATGTCGAGGCCCGTTCCACGGCGATCTCCTCTTCCACCGTGTCATCGGAGACGTAGCCATACAGGATCCGCTGGCCCGGATAGGCGTCCATGAGCTTCGCCACGCCCTCCCAGGTATCGTGCTTGGGCCGGGAGAACATCGGCATGATCTGCTGCTGCATGACGAAATCCCACAGGTTCTCGCCGGGTCGGACCAGCGCCAACCCGGGATACGCCAGCTCCTCTCGGTGCAATTCCACCATGTCCCGGTACGCGGAGACGGCATCGGGCCATCTCCCGCGCACGTCCTCCAGCTCGCGCCAGCCGAGCCGCTTCAGTCGAAGGGC
>CAZOHH010000141.1:0-3387 GCA_964579735.1 uncultured Oscillospiraceae bacterium
CCCTGCTCCCCTCCATTCGACTTCTCACAAATCGCTCCGTCTCTTTATCGGCGAAATAGACATAGCAGCCTTTCATTCCTCTCGTCAACAGAACGCGATATGTGTTTTTCACAAGTTCGAGAAAGGCCGCCTTGCTCCTTCTCACAACGGAGTCTTCGGAGTTCGCGGGTAATCCTACCCAGCCTTCGGCATCGAACCGATAGATCAGATCCTCGCCGAAGATCACGCCGGCATAGTCGAATTCAAATCCTTGCGCCGTGTAGATGCAGCCGACCTGGTCGATGCCGCGCTTGTCATAGGCCCAGAGACTGGATATCGGGATGTCCTTGGAAATATGATAACTTCCTTTGCACATCTCCTTCGGCTTGGCATTCCAAGGGCGGCGGTAATCCCCCAACTGAACGTCTTCGACCAGCTGACCACTTTCCAGCGGCTCCGACCAGGGCCAGCAGAATCCAGCCGTCATCCGTGCAGTGTGGCCCTCAGATGCTTTCTGGCGAATGGCGTCGTCGACGGCTTGTGGGGAGCTCATAATGCGGAAATCGAAGGCTTCCTGAGTCGAATTCCAAATTGCATTCGGCGTGCGTTCAATCGACAAGGTGTTGTTTACCCACTGGATGAATCCGTCCGAGCCGCCGCATCGGAACTGGATTTCGAGAGGATCGAATTCCGTGAAACGCGTGGCGTTGCGAACGGAGGAATCGCGAACCAGCTGGAGGGAACCGACTTCTCCGGGGCGCACCGATTGCCGGTCGTCCAGGAGGAAAACGGATACTTTCGCGGCATTCACGATTTCATCGATCTGAGGCCTCGGATTGGCAATCGGGTGGAATCGGTCGCTACTGGATGAGCGGAGGCGGTGCGCTTCGTCGCAGAGAATGACATCGATATCGCTGGTGGGCGTATTCGTGTAGTTGTTGAAGTATTTGAACTGGACCGTAGCGCTTCTGCCGATGATTTCACGAAGCGTGCTCGTGAAGGCCTTTGAACCGGTCGCATAGTGAGCGTTCCTGCCGAGTCTGGACAACTCCGCAATCAGATTCAAGGCAATGACGGACTTGCCGGTACCTGGACCCCCTGGGATCAGCAGGATGGTCTTCTCGCCTGTCTTGAGCGCACGCTGTACGGCCGCGAGTACCTTGTCGAAAGCGATGAGCTGTGTGTCGAGGAGAACGTATACAGGATTCCCCTTGATGACGGAAGCGACATGCTCCATCAATTTCTTGCTGGGGCGCTGTCGACCGTCGTGGACGCGTTTCATGACATCCATTCCTTGGCCGAGAGCAAGTCTGTTCTGAAGGTAGTCGGCGAGTTTCTTTGCATCCTCCTTCAGGAACAGCGGGTTCTCTCGAATGGTCTGTTCGAATTTCGGCTCGAATATCGCGTCCTTCGGGTCGCGAACGTAGTTGTGAAGATAGGCACAGGAATCGAGTGTGATCGGCAAAGGCGATTCATGGAATGCGGTATGGGAATCCTCGAGGTATTGTCGATATTTTCCAACCTGCACGGAGGGGTGCAGAACGTCGGTGGCTCTCCCGCCGAGTTGGGTTGAAACCTCGTTGATGCCTTCCGACGGCGTGGAACTCGTCCATTGCTTGAGTTCGATGATGACGGCATGGTCTTTGCCGTTAGTATTTCGACCGGTGATGAAGAAATCAAGCCTCTTCGATGTCATGGGCAACTGATACTCGAGGAGGATTCCATGGTCATCGAGTTTCGAATAGGAAATCAACCCCGACATCGCGCGCAGCGAGTTGTCCCAGCTTTGAATCTCGCCATGACTTGGGTTGTATCGGTAATAATCGAAGAAGGAGGACTTCAATTTGTTCGAAATTCGGTTGAGGTTCGCATCGTCGACGAATTGAAGGGACGTGCCGCTATATAGTTCCACGATGTCACTTTACCCCTTCGGGCGAAGAACGCGGGAGAGGAATGTCTGATGCCTTCAGATTGCTACCTCTGGCCAGTTCGACCGGATAGCGCAAGCCGTTCCGGACCATCTTGGCCTCGAATTCCGAGAGGAGGTCGAAGTCGAAGCGCTGGGCGAAACGCAGCAGGAAGTAGAACACGTCAGCGAGTTCCTGCCCGATGTGCTCGCGCGTGTCCGGGTCGTGGAGCATGGCTTGCATCTCCTCTTCCGTCTTGAAGCGGAAGATTTCCAGCAATTCCGATGCCTCGGTGATGGCGCCTATGGCCAGGTCCTTCGGACTGTGGAACTGGTCCCAATCGCGCTCGTCGCAGAACTTCTCGACCCGCTCCGTGGCCTGCTGAAGAGAATCCTCTTGCATCTTCACTGCCTCCAAACTCAACCTATGAACCGATTTTCATTGTGCCAAAGGAGGTATTCCTTCGAGGGAAGCTCGTCCGGTCGGTTCGGGATAACCAAAAGGGGCTTACCGTGAAGTGCGTAGTACTCGCGGCCGTTGCCGAAATCCGAGTGGATGCGCTGGCTGACCTCGATCTTCTGCTGTTCGTTGACCGTGATGTAGCCGCGGTCGAAAAGAATGTGCAGGTCGGATCGCAGAAGCAGGCCGTTCGAGATCCGGTGGGGGCCATTTTCCCCGAAAGGCTTGATGTGGGCGGCCTCCAGTACGGGCAAGGTCTTTTCGCCGGTCATGGCGCAGCGACGCTGGTAGGCGTCCGTGACTAGGATCCGGAAGGCCCCTTGGCCGAGTCGCGCATGCGTCAGGAAATCGGCCCCGTATCGAGGATGGCCATCTTCCTCGGCAATTCGCAAGGGTGGACGAATGTCGTAGTTGCCGGGATTGTAGAGGGAAATGCTCGATCTGCGGACGGCAGCCTCCAGCTGAGCGAACAGACTTCGTCCGGTTTCGGTGGCCTCATCATAGGTCTTCCCTTGCACGATGCTGGACTTGAAATCCTCCGGCGCCGGAATCCAATTCTCACGCGAAAGAAAGAACGGCGCGGTCAGGATGATGCAGCCGATCTTCGGGTCCGGGGCGGTTCTCGCCTCGCCGAAGCGGTGGCCACGAATCGCCTTCAGGAACGCCGGGTAGGTCGCCATTCCGTTCTTCTGCTCGAAGGCTTCCCACGCAAGACTGGCCGGGAGAAAGCTGAACCGCACGAAGAACCCGCCGCCGACGATGAAGTTCAGTGGTGCGTGGAGCTTGAACAGGAAGAGCTCTCCGGGCTGGATGGCCTTGAAGTTCGTGTTGCCGCCAGGCCTCCAGAAATTGACCTCGTCCGGCATCCGAGACGCTTGAAATGCGAACCAATCATTGTCCGTGACGGCGAGGAAAGCCTTCATTGCGGACCCTCATGTGTTGCGGAAAACGAAACTATGTTATGGATTCATTCTAGCATAGAGGGTTGTCGTTCTCGTCCTCGGTTCGTCACTCCGTAGCCGCTCCGTCCACGAAACCGTAG
>CAZOHH010000142.1:0-3346 GCA_964579735.1 uncultured Oscillospiraceae bacterium
TCGTGCTTCCCGGCCATATAGCCGTCGATATCGTGCGGGAAGCGGGCGGCGAGCTCCGTCTTCAGTCTCCCGTAGGCGTCTCGGTCCTCGGGGTGCGACCGGAGCCAATCGCGGAAGGCGAGGTGCTGGGAGAGCTCGACGGAGTCCTGCGCACAGACATAGACATGGTAGGCCATGAACTCGTCCTCGAAGGTGCGGCGGAAGATCTCCCGCCCCGGGATGTCACCGTCGCCGTCGTGGAAGAAAGAGAGCGTCGCGAGGCGGCGTTCGACCTCCGGCAGGTCGGCGCGCGTGGCGATCACGACGTCGAGGTCGAGGATGGGTTTCGCGGCGAGTCCCTCGACCGAGGTGCTGCCGACGTGCTCGATGGCGAGGGCGATTTCGCCGAGCGCACCCGCGAGCATGTCCCTGACAAGCCCGAACTGAATCTTCCACTCCGGGTCGTAGGGCAGGCAGCGGACCAGACCGCGCATCTTGGAGTCCATCGGACGTTCTCCCCTTTGAATCGTGATATCATACGGGACGTTACGTGCGGCGGGTTTCAACCCATTATATCTGCGCTGGAAGAGAGTGGCCATGCCCGATTTCTCCGCCTTCATCACCTATGTCCTGCTTGCGACCTTCACTCCGGGACCCAACAATCTCATGGCCATGGCCAACGCGACCCGCCACGGGTTCCGCAAGACATTGCGTTTCACCGCCGGCGTCACGCTGGGCTTCTTCATTCTGCTCGCCCTCTGCTTCGCCTTCAGTGCGGCGCTCTTCGCCCTCGCTCCCACCTTGCACCCCGTGATGGCGGGACTGGGCGCCGCCTACATGCTCTGGCTCGCCTGGAAGACGCTGCGCAGTAAGCCGCACGAGGATGGCACGGAAGATAGCCGCACTTATGGATTCTGGTCCGGCGCGGCCCTGCAGTTCGTGAATCCGAAGGCCATCCTCTATGGGGTGACGACCGCCTCTTCATTCGTGGTGCCGTACTTCCACGGTCCGGTCGTCCTGGGTGCCATCGCGGTGCTACTCGCACTCGTCGCCTTCGTCGCGACCAGCAGTTGGGCGCTCTTCGGAGCCGCCTTCCAGCGTTTCTTCGCAAAGCAAGGCCGGGTCGTGAACGTCGTCATGGCCCTGCTTCTCGTATACTGTGCGTTGTCGCTGTTCCTATAGGGGTTTCGTGGATTCGCCCGACCGACGCTTCTTTGACTTCCGAAGCGAGAGGACCAGCAGGATGATGGCGAGCGGCAGCAGGATCCAGTTCGCGGTCCCGCCCGGAGGCGTGTGGAGCAAGACCGGGGGTTTCGTCCAGCCGACGGCCATCCGGCCTAAAGTCTCGAAGATCAAGAATGCATACATGAGGGGAATCAGCGTCCGGTAACGGAGCGCCACCAGCAGCTGGATCAGCCCGTAGATCAGCTGGGACAGGCCCCAGAGGCCGAAGGCGAAGACGATGTTTGCCGCTCCACCCAGCGCCAGGTCGAGACCGGCGATGGTTCCCGCGCCTCCGTCCGGGGCGGCCAGGTGGATGCAGCTGCGCACCACGCTGACGATGGCAAGCAAAAGGAAGGCCCAGCGCGCAACCGCACTGCCTTCATAGTGGTTGTCTACGGTCCGAGGAAGGATCCTTTCGAGCTTCATGCCGAAAGAAACCTTACTCAGCCCTTTTTCTTCTTGTCCGGGTTGGAGTAGACGGGCGCGGCGATGGTCGCTGCAGGCTTGGCGGAGGCGGGCTGCTTCTTCTTGGGCTGCTTGTTCGGGTTCTTGTCTCCCATGTCGTTGGACTCCTTCGTACGGACCCGCTCGTGACGCCTGGCTGCGCGGAACCGACCTGCCCATTGTAGCACACGAGGAAACCAGGTCGATCGGTACCGACTGCTACTTCCGCTTCGGCAGGTTCCGGTTGTGTTCCGCACGGAAGACGGCGATCCGCTTTACGAGGTCGTAGGGCACCGGCTTGTTCTTCGGGAACTGGACGGAGCCGATGGAGGATTCATACGCGGAGAGCTCCTCCTTGAAGGCCTCGGCACCACTCGACGTCGGATAGAAGCCGTAATGCTTCTTGAAGACGGCGAAATGAACCAGATTCCCGTTCAGGTAGAACGTGGGCATCTGGTAGCTGATTTTCTCGGTGGCCTCCGGCACGGCCTCGTGGATGGCCTCGCGCAGTTTCCGGAGGACCTCTCGGGTCTCGGACGGCTGGGCAGCGATGTATTCGTCGATGGTCTTGAAATCGGGTCTGTTCTTGTCCATGGCCTCTCCTCCCTAATTTCCGTCGGGCAGGCTCGCTTGGTCCAGCTTTCGATTGCGGAAGTACAGCGCGGTGTCGAACGAGACCATGATGAAGTTGATCACATAGAAGATGAACACGTAGGTCAGCGTGCCCGCGACCAGCTTCGAGGCGATTCCGAAGGCATAGCCGGCGAGGATGATCAGCAGGAACTGCAGGCTCTTCCCCTTGGCGGTTCGCGACTTGAGGCTCTTGGCGATCGCGGTCGGCCAGGCGATGCCGAAAGAGACGATCATGGCGGCTTCGAGCAGTTGCTTCCATTCGTCCATGGATTCCTCCTGACGGGAGAAGGCTATTTCGTCACGGTCATCGTCGTGATGTCGATTTCATTTCCCGGGGCGATGGTGTGATAATACCATTTCTTTTCCTTGTCACTATAGGTCAGGTTCCACTTGTAGGAGGCCTTGAGGACCCGGATGGTGCCGTCGGTGCCTTTCACTGTGAAGGAATAGCCGTCTTCGGGGCGGATGCTGAGATTGGACCCGCCCGGCTTGTAGTAGATGTGGAGGATGGGGTTCTTCCAGTCGTCGGGGGTCAGACCGAGATCCGTGCAGCTGAAGTCACCCCAGTTCCGCCCATAACTGCCCTTGGCCGCGTACCGGTCCGCAATCATCTGGATCATGGCGGACGAGATCTCCGCGAACGTACTGCCCAGTGGGGACAGGGGTACCGGAGCGTCGTCCACATAGAGCTGCCAGCTCTGGGCTTCGAAGTCCCAGGTGAAGACCGCTTCCCGGGTCTGGGGTTCGACGACGTCCGGGATGAGCCCTCCGAGCACCAGTTCCCGCAAGAGCGCGTCGCTCGTGGTGGTCCGGTCGTCGAACGGATCGGGACTCGGTTGACTGACCCGATAGAGCGTCGTGACGGAATTCAGGGTGCCGACCGTCGAACGATCCGCTCCGGTCCTCGCTTCGCCGATCCAATGGACCAGATTCGGCACGAGGATGCCCGCGAGAACGCCCAGGATGACGATGACGACGATCAGCTCGATCAGCGTGAAACCGGGTCGCCTTTTCATGCGCTGTTTCATCGGCTCCGCTCACTTTCCGCAACAGATGCTCCACTGCA
>CAZOHH010000143.1:0-959 GCA_964579735.1 uncultured Oscillospiraceae bacterium
CCTGGTCGACGGTGAGCGTCGCGAGGTCCGCGACCGTGGCGAGCTTTGCGCCGATATGGACGTAAATGGGGGGAATCGAACCACTTAGTACATTCAGTGCGCTGTCGGAAATCCCGTCGACTAACGGCATTGTGAATTTAGTATCGCCGGTTGCATCCGACTTGACCTTGAAAGTAAAACTAACAATATCGGTTTTGCTCGCGAGTATGAACTGATTCTGCGTGGAGCTGTTGTCATAATCGAGTATCCGGATGGTTCCCGTGACCGCATTGTCGTTCGCAGTAAAGTCGTGTGCCGCGGGAATCGACACCTTGGTATATGAAACGTAAGAAACCTTTGTCTGGTCGTAGTCAAGGTCAAAAGGGCCGAAACCGGCAATGCCACCGGGGGCGACAGATTTGGTGTTGGTGAACATCAGCGTAATCGTGAACGTCTTACCCGGATATACCGTGGTCGCGCTCGGCTTGAAACTCATGACAAGCGTCGGAGCATCAGCAGCATGTGCGTGTATTGCAGGCGTCAGGGTCAGTGTCGCCGCCAACGTCACCACGAGAGTCATGAGCAGAGAAGTCCACCTCTTCATGGCACATAGTATATCGTAAATCGTCCGGTGTTTCCTTTCAACCGTGTGACGTCTCTATGACGAAGAAGGAGCCCCCATTGCGGGGGCTCCTTGTAGCGCAAGGCGCTTGGCTGACACGAACGGAAAGCCACGCTCTACCCCATCAGATGGAATGTGAGAAACAGGCCGGCGAAGACGATGGAGACCATGGACAGGAGCTTGATGAGGATGTTGATGGAGGGGCCGGACGTATCCTTGAAGGGGTCTCCGACGGTGTCGCCGACGACAGCGGCCTTGTGGGCGTCGCTGCCCTTGCCGCCGTGGTGGCCGTCTTCGATGTACTTCTTGGCGTTGTCCCACGCGCCACCGGCGTTGCTGAGGTAGTTGGCCAACAGCT
>CAZOHH010000143.1:969-3308 GCA_964579735.1 uncultured Oscillospiraceae bacterium
GGCACCACCTGCGTTGGCCATCATGATGGCCATGACGAATCCGGTGGCGGTCGCTCCTGCGAGCAGTCCGACGACGGCCGCAGGGCCCAGGATCAGGCCGGTGGCGATGGGCATGATGATGGCGAGCATGGAGGGCAGGACCATTTCCTTCTGGGCGGCCTTGGTGCACAGGGCGACGCAGGTCGCGTAGTCGGGTTCCGCGGTGCCTTCCATGAGACCGACGATCTCCTTGAACTGGCGGCGGACTTCATACACGATGCTCATCGCGGCACGGCCGACGGCGTTCATCGTGAGGGCGCCGAAGAGGAACGGGAGCATGCAGCCGACGAAGAGGCCGACCAGCACGACCGGGTTGGTCAGGGACAGGTCCAGTTCGTAACCCGGAGAAAGGCGCTTGATCTCGTCGACGAAGGCGGCGATCAAGGCGAGGGCGGTGAGGGCCGCGGAACCGATGGCGAAGCCCTTTCCGGTGGCGGCGGTGGTGTTTCCGAGGGAGTCGAGGGCGTCTGTGCGCTCGCGGACTTCGGCAGGCAGGTGGGCCATTTCGGCGATTCCGCCGGCATTGTCGGCGACGGGGCCGTAGGCGTCCGTCGCGAGCGTGATGCCGAGGGTCGAAAGCATGCCGACGGCGGAGAGTCCGACGCCGTAGAGGCCCATGTTGAAGTCGATGCTACCGCCGGAGAGGTAGAAGCTGGCGAGGATGGAAGCGCCGATGATGAGGACGGGGACCGCGGTGGACAGCATGCCGAGGGAGAGTCCGCCGATGATGATGGTGGCGGGACCCGTCAGCGAGGTGTTCGCGAGGTTTCGGGTCGGCTTGTAGTGGTCGGAGGTGAAGTACTCGGTGAAGTAGCCGATCAGCACGCCTGCAAGGAGGCCGGAGAGAACGGCGAAGTAGACGTTCTTGTTGTCGGGGAGAATGACGGCGATCAGGAAGTAGGACAGGACCGCGATCAGCGCGGCGGAGATCCAGACGCCTCTGCGGAGGGCGGACAGGAGGGCCTTCTGGGAGGCCTTCTCTTCCGTGCGGACGAAGAAGGTGCCGATGATGGAGGCGAGCATGCCGACGGCCGCCATGACCATCGGGACCGCGACGCCTGCGAAGCCGTATCCGGCCGCGACGGCGAGAGCGGCGGTGGAGACGATGGAACCGACGTAGGACTCGTACAGGTCCGCGCCCATGCCGGCGACGTCGCCGACGTTGTCACCGACGTTGTCGGCGATGACGGCGGGGTTGCGCGGGTCGTCCTCGGGAATACCCGCTTCGACCTTGCCGACCAGGTCGGCGCCGACATCGGCGGCCTTGGTGAAGATGCCGCCGCCCACGCGGGCGAACAGCGCCATGGACGAGGCGCCCATGCCGAAGGTCAGCATCGCGGCGGTGATGGCGCCGATCAGTTCGTTCGGGTCGGTGATGACCTGGACCGTTCCGTAATACCACTGCAGGAAGTAGAACCAGATGGAGAGATCGAGGAGACCGAGGCCGACGACCGTGAAGCCCATGACGGCACCGGACGAGAAGGCGACGCGGAGGCCTTTGTTCAGGCTGCTCATCGCGGCGTTGGCCGTGCGGGCGTTGGCGGCGGTCGCGATCTTCATGCCGATGAAGCCGGACAGACCGGAGAAGAAACCGCCGGTCAGGAAGGCGAAGGGCACGAACGGGGTGATGAGCTCGAATCCGAAGGCCATGACGCACAGGACGACGAACATGCCCGCGAAGAAGAGCGCGACGCCGGTGTACTGGCGCTTCAGGTAGGCGTTCGCACCGGTGCGGACCGCGAGGGAGATCTTCTTCATCAGATCCGTGCCTTCTTCGAACTTGAGGACCTTGAAGGCCTGGATCGTGGCGAAGACCAGTGCGGCCACTGCGCCGATCGGGGCGAGATAGAACAGGATCCGGACGATATCGGTCATGGTACCCTTCACTCCTTTACTATACGCAAAAGCGGTGGACATTCCCGTTAGGTATACCATACCTGCGACGGGCTCCGCAAGTCATTTGACCGTCGAAGAATCGACGCATGATGGTCTGAAGGGTCGGACCGCAACATCTGCGGTGAAAAGGTCAAGTTCTGGACCGCTCGAAGAGTCCGGTGACGATATCCAGCACTTCCTCCAGCAGATCCGGACGATCACCACTCGCTACAAGCGCGGGTCGGCGACCCATCTGTTCATTTCCTGCTCTTGGGTCGAAGTCGAGAATCAGGACATCTCCCTGCTTCGCTCTGTAAGCCATCAGAGCTCCTCTTCTCCGACCGACCTGCCCGATTCCCACTCCTCGGAGCGGTATCCGCCTTCATATCCGGCAAGACGCTCTTTCAGCGACCGGTGGCAGTTCA
>CAZOHH010000144.1:0-3272 GCA_964579735.1 uncultured Oscillospiraceae bacterium
ATCGTCTTCCAGGGGGACACCGCCCAGACGACCTGGTCCGAGTTGCCTGGCACGGATTTCCTCACGCGAGGACTCGACATATTGCGGAAGCGGCTCGGCTCCCTCACGCTGCTGGATTCCATCAGCTCACGGCTTCACGGCCGGATCGCCCGCCTGCTGGAACCGGAGGTCGTCGCGACGCGGGTCGTACCCGGTAGCGTTTCCTTGCCGCCGAACTCTACGGAGTGACCCAGTCCCGCTTTTCCGAGGAGGCGTATAGCGCAGTGATGAGACGCAGGCTCTGCATGCCCTGACGGCCGTCCAGCGGGAAGGTCCGGTCCTCCGCGAGGCACTCGTAGAAGTCCTGTATCAGATCCCTATGGCTGCCGCCCCAGTAGGCCTTGTCGCCTTCGCGGCGATTGCGTTCGAAGTAGGTCTCGACGTGGCCGTCCGACCAGCGCACGGTCAGATCTCCGGCCAACCGGAGCACGGCTTTCTCGCACACGACCTCGATTTCCACGGCCGCGTCCGTCGGGTAGCCGTTGGTCGCGAAGAAGAAGGTCAGCGTCCCGTCCGCATATCGGAGGGTCGCTTCGGCCGTATCCTCGACCTCGATCACATCCTGGAGGAAACGCCGGTCCACATTACCCTTGATTCCGGCCGGCATGCCGAGCACCCACTGGAGCAGGTCGAGGGTGTGGATGGATTGGTTGATCAGAACCCCTCCGCCTTCCCCGGCCCACGTTCCCTTCCATGGGCTGCCGGTATAATAGGAAGCTTCGCGCCCCCATGTCAGGATCGCTTTCGCGCCGAGCACCCGTCCGACAGCACCAGACGACACGAGTTCGCGCACGCGGAGCGAATTGCTGTTGTACCGGTTCTGGAAGCAGACGCCGAGCTGTCTTCCGGACGCGTCGGAGGCCCGGATCATCTCTTCGCACTGTGCGAGGGAGAGCCCTAAGGGCTTCTCGGTGAGGACATGCTTGCCGGCGCGCAGCGCTTCGACCGCCATCTCCGCATGCAGGAAATGGGGCGTGCAGAGGTGGACGACTTCGATCGAATTGTCCTCGAGGACCATGCGGTAGTCCGTCGTATATGCGCATCCGTACTTCGCCGCCGTGGCCGCGGCTCTCGGCTCGATCACGTCGACGACGGTGCACAGTTCCACGTAGGGGGAGTCGGCGAGGGCGGCGGCGTGGGACTCGTGGATGGCGCCACAGCCGATCAGAGCTGCCTTGAACCGCCTCATTTGTTGGTGCCGTGCACGTCCAGCGTCCGGACGTCTCCGACATTCTTTCGGACCGTCGAGGTAGAGATCCGCTCCTGCAGCTTGGCGAGGAAGAGATCCTCGTCGAGGTGGGCCAGGTCGATCCAGCTGTCGGTCCATGCGGACAGATGGATGGCATTGGAGATGGACAGGCCGCGGATGCCCTCGACGCCCGGCGCGAGCATCGGCGTTCCCTGCAGGATGGCCTTCGCCCAGCTGCGCGTGATCACGGGATACTGGTGCTCCCCCTTCGGGACGGGCACGTCGCAGGTCCAGCACTCCGGTTCGCCGAATCCTCCGCGGAAGTCGCGGTTGAAGTCGCGCTCGGAGACGCGGTTGCGGGTGAAGACCAACTTCTCGTTTTCGATGACGACCTTGCCCATGTCGCCGGTGACTTCGAGGCGGTTGGTGCCGGGCGCGTCGCCCGTGCTGGTCACGAAGACGCCGGTCGCCCCGTTCTCGTACTCGACGAAGGCGGTGACGTCGTCCTCGACCTCGATGTCGTGGTACTTCCCGAAATAGCAGAAGGCGCGCACGCGCTTGGGCATGCCGCAGGTCCATTGCCAGAGATCGAGCTGGTGCGGATCCTGGTTGAGCAGGACGCCGCCACCCTCTCCTTCCCAGGTCGCGCGCCAACCGCCGGAGTTGAAGTAGCTCTGGGGCCGGTACCAGCTGGTGATGATCCAGTTGGTGCGCTTCAAGGCGCCGAGTTCGCCGGACTGGACCAGGTCGCGGAGTTTCTGGTAGAGAGGATTGGCGCGCTGGTTGTACATGATGCCGAAGACGCGCCCACTGGCTTCGGCCGTCTGGTTCATGATGCGTACGGCCTGGGTGTAGACGCCGGCCGGCTTCTCGACGAGGACGTGCATCCCCTTGCCGAACGCCTGGACGGCGAGGGTGGGATGATCGTAGTGGGGGGTCGCGATCAGCACGGCGTCGACGAGTCCGGAGGCAAGCATGGCGTCCATGCCGTCGAAGCGGGCGATGCTTTCACCATAGTTCACGCCGACCCAGTCCAGCTGGCTCGGCTTGATGTCGCAGACGGCCGTCAGCACGACTTCCTTCACTTCGCCCTTCATCAGGTATTCGCCGTGGTAGCGGCCCATGTTTCCGAGGCCCACGATGCCGAGTCTCACCTTTTCCATTTCTTTTCCCTCCTCTTGCCCTAATCTACAGGAAGCGCTGCAAGTATGCGAGACTTCTCGCCAGACTGTCGAACGGGTCCCCGGGGCAGTCGTCCTCTTCGACGGCGTACCACTTCACGCCGGTCTCGCGGGAGGCGGAGATGATGCCGTCCCAGTCGAGATTGCCTTCGCCGATCTCCCCGTATACGGTTTCGCCTCCGCGCACGGCGACATCCTTCAGGTGGATCGGTCCAACGCGGCCCGCGGCCTTGCGGATCCACTTCACCGGGTCCGCCCCGGCGACCTGGAGCCAGTAGGTGTCGAGAAGGAAGCCGAAGGTCTTCGGGTCGGTCGCATCGAAGAGCAGGTCCATCCCTGTGATGCCGTCGTACTTCGCGAATTCGAAGTGATGGTTGTGATAGACGAACTTGAGTCCTTCGGATTGAAGCCTGCGCGCGACAGCGCCGTATTCCTCGGCGAAGCGCAGCACGCCTTCGCGGCTTCCGCGGTACGCGTCGGGCATGGACCCGATGCCGACATATTCGCAGTTCCACATCCTGTGCTCGCGGATGACCGCGGGCAGGTCGTGGAGGAGCCGGTCCGGTGGGACGTGGGTGACGCAGACCGCAAGGTCCAGTTCCCGGGTCAGGTCCGCCATGAATTGTGGGTCGAAGGGTCCGAGACCGGAGATCTGGATGGCGAGATATCCCATATCCCTTACGCGGCGGAGCGTCTTCTCGATGTCGGCGGGTGTCGCGAGGGAATCCCGCAGGGTGTAGAGCTGGGCGGCGATGTGCCTTTGGTCCATGGTTCAGTTCCTCCTACAGGGCGGATGTCCGGTCGAGTCCGATGGAAGCGCCCAGGATGCCGTTCAGTTTCATGTCGTGGGGACCTTCTGCATG
>CAZOHH010000145.1:0-3184 GCA_964579735.1 uncultured Oscillospiraceae bacterium
GCCTTGCCTTCGCTGCGCGGCAGCGTCTTCGGCTCGACGAGGCGGACCTTCGCCCAGATGCCCAGCGTCGCATGGAGGTCGTGGCCCAGCCGGTGTTCGGTCTCCTCGATGCGTCGGATCTCGTCGGCGAAGAACTTCGCCGTCATCTCGACCTGGATCTCCATCTGGTCGAGGTTGTCCACGCGGTCCACGTGGATCATGTAGTGCGGGTCCACCTCTCCGAACGACAGGAGCACGGACTCGATCTGCGAGGGGAACACGTTCACGCCGCGGATGATCAGCATGTCGTCGGTGCGCCCGGTGACCTTCTCCATGCGCGGGTTCGTCCGCCCGCAGGCGCAGGTCCCGGTGTGGAGGACGGTCAGATCTCCCGTGCGGTAGCGGATGAGGGGAAGAGCTTCCTTGGTGAGGCAGGTGAACACGAGCTCGCCCCGCTGCCCGTCCGGAAGGACCTCGCCGGTCGCAGGGTCGACGATTTCGGGGAAGAAGTGGTCCGCCGCGATGTGGAGGCCGTTCTGGTGCACGCAGTCCATGGAGACGCCCGGGCCGATGATCTCGGACAACCCGTACACATCGTAGGCCTTCAGCCCCAGCCGCTCCTCGATCTGGCGCCGCATGGCCTCGGACCAGGGCTCGGCGCCGAAGATGCCGATGCGCAGTTTCAGGTCCTCCTTGCGCACGCCCGCGGCCTCGAGCTCGCCCGCCAGGTGCAAGGCATAGGAGGGCGTGCAGGCCAGCACCGTCGCGCCGAAGTCGATCATGAGCTGGAGCTGCCGCGCCGTGTTGCCGCCGGAAATGGGGACGACGGTCGCGCCGAGTTTCTCTACCCCGTAGTGGAAGCCGAGGCCGCCGGTGAAGAGCCCATATCCGTAGGCCACGTGGACGACGTCTAGTGCCGTCACGCCGACGTTCGCAAGCGCGCGCGCCATGACCTCGGACCAGGTGTCCACGTCGTGGGAAGTGTATCCGACGACGGTCTGCTTGCCCGTCGTGCCCGACGAGGCGTGGACGCGGATGACGTCCTTGAGCGGGACGGCGAAGGTACCGAAGGGGTAGTTGTCGCGCAGGTCGGTCTTGCGCGTGAAGGGCAGCTTCGTCAGGTCATCCAGGCTGGAGATGTTCTTCGGCGCGACTCCGGACGCGCGCATCTTGGCGGCGTAGAACGGGACGTTCGCGAACACCCGCTCCACGACGGCAGCGAGTCGTTCGCCCTGGAGCGCCTTCATGCAGGTCGGCTCCATGCATTCCATTTCGGGGTTCCAGTAGTCGGACATGTTTTCTTCCTTCACATAGCCTCCGGATCCGTTTTCCCGGACTTCCTCACGATCGATTCGCGCAGGATGTCCACCGCATGCGCATAGCTGATGACCTGCTGACCTTGCTCCAGGAAGAACCGGTAGGTCGTCTTGTCCATGACGATCTCGAAATTCTCGCCGTAATCCGCGGAGATCCCGAGGATTCCCGGCAGCGGGAAGACCTGCTCGATATGCCGCTCGCCATCGGTTCCGCTGTAGCGCAGGCTTTCGCAGTCGAGCACGATCGTACCCTCGCCGGCATCGCGGAACGGCTGCTCGAGGTCCGAGCTGCGCAGCTTCACGCGGCTCTCCAACCGGAAGTCCGAACGGGCGACGACCGCGCTCATCTCCTGCCGCTGCCAGGCGTTCCAGGCCGCCGCATCTTCGAAGACCACGGATTCGGGCGTCTCCGGAGACAGGAGGCCGAAGTCGTCCATCACGGCTGCATTCCCGCAGGCACTGCAGAACAGGCGGCGGCCTTTCGTGCGCAGGACCCAATCGCCGTGGCAGGCAGGGCATTTGTGGAGGATGGTGTCGAGGCTCTCGGCGGGCGCCTTGGAGAGGAAGGGCACGCGGGCGGTCCTCTGCCAGTCGTACTCGTTGTGGTGGATGGCGGTCTCGAGGACGGCGCGGATGGCATCGACGGTCATCCCCTTCACCTGCTCGGCGGTGAGCAGGACGTGGGACTCGATGGTCACGTGTCCTCGGCGGTTCCCGGAGGACGACCAGCGCGGGCGGGACAGGTAGGAGCCCTTGCCGATCACGGTCACGACGGGCATGCCGGCCTTCTTCACGAGTTTCGACAGCGCATCGCGCACGGGGGTCGTGGACCCGTCGGCCGAGCGAGTGCCCTCCGGGAAGATGCCGATGATGCCCTTCAGGCCGATGACCTGAAGCATCGTCTTCAGCGCCTTCGGGTCGGAGCGGAACTGGATCTTCGGAATCGCGCCGACTCCACGCAGCAGGAAACCGACGAGGGGGTGCCGAAAGAAGAGATTGGAGGTCAGGAAATTGATGCGGAAGGGGTGCATGACCCGGGATAGATGGAATGGGTCCCAAGTCGATGGGTGGTTTCCGAGCACGAGGAACGGGGGTTTCAAGTCGCGTACCTTCGGGTCGCGGACGTAGCGGGGCCTGTAGAGGATGGCGAGATAGGGGTAGATGAAGGCCTCGGCCAATGCGTACAGGAACTTGTTCGGCAGCCGGCCGCCGGTGTCCTTGTTCAACGTTCCACCCCCTTTTCGGATGTTTGGCGCTTTACGCCCTTCCGAGATACAATACTTATAGCATCCGAATGCCGTATTTGTCATCGCCGACAAGGAGGAACACACCATGATTCACCACCGGAAAGCCCTCTCCGTGCTCGCGTTGGTCCTCGCCACCGTCCTCGTGCTGGCCCTTGCCTTGACGGGTTGCCAGCCGTTCCCTACCAGCGGACCCACCTCGACGCCCACGTCCGCGACGACGCCGACCCCCACCGTCGAGCCGACCGCGGAGGCGACTCCCACGCCGGAAGGACCTCCCCCGACGCCGACCTTCGGCCCCATCGCATCGGGAAGCGTGGAAGAAGCGCTCGTGCAGTATTTCGACGCCCTGCCGCTGAACGACCTGAATGGCGGCGTCGATGCCCTCGCCGAATACAAGTCGAAGTTGACCCCCTATGTCGAGGGGATGAACCTGGACGCGGTCTTCGGAGCCTATGTCGCATATCTGTACGACCTGTCCTTCGGACTGCTGAAGACGAATTTCGCTGGACTCAATGCGGCACGCACGGACGACCCGGCGAAATTCAAGGCGGACCTGGCCGCGGCCGGGCTGGGGGAGGTTCCGATCGAAGGCTCCTTCGTCATCGAGCCCGACTTCACGGTCATCATGTCCCAGCTGGCGGA
>CAZOHH010000146.1:0-3174 GCA_964579735.1 uncultured Oscillospiraceae bacterium
GGTCGGACGCATGTTCCACATCCACGGCAAGGATGCCACCATCAACTGGGACGTCCTGCGCGCCTACGGCACCGGCGGCCCGAAGAAGTACGCCTGGCACCGGACCCCCGGCTTCGGCGACTCGGACTGGACCCGGATCATCAGCATCCTCCGGGCGGCCGACTACCGCGGCACCATTGACATCGAGGGCTTCCACGACCCGGTCTACCGCGGGGAACTGGAGATGACAGGGCAGGTCGCGGGGCTTCAGTACCTGAAGCGTTGCCGTGGCGGGGACTTCGTCCCGAATCCGGAGGCATGACATGGCAGAGGGGAAAAATAGGATTCCTGATCGGTCCGACACGCGCCGCATCGTCGTGGCGGGCTGCGGCAGCATGGCCAAGACCTGGGTCAAGTACGCGATGGAACGCCCGGACGTGGCTATCGTCGGGCTGATGGACATCCTGCCGGCCGCCGCCGCGGCCATGGCGGAGCGGCATGGACTGCGCTGCCCGACCTTCACGGACCTAGCGACGGCCATCCGGGACACGGGGGCCGACCTGGTCTTCGACGCCACGATTCCCGCGGCCCACCACGCCACCATATCCACGGCGCTCGCGCTCGGCTGCGACGTCCTCGGCGAGAAACCCATGGCAGAGACGCTGGAGCAGGCCCGGGACCTGGTCGCCGTCGCCGCCCAGTGCGGCCGCACGTACGCCGTGATGCAGAACCGGCGCTACTATCGGGACATCCGGAAGTACACGCACCTCGTCCGGGGCGGGACCATCGGGAAGAACGGATTCCTCAACGCCGACTTCTTCCTCGGACCCCATTTCGGGGGCTTCCGCGACGTCATGGAGAGTCCATTGGTCCTCGATATGACCATCCACACCTTCGACCAGGCGCGCCTCATTTCAGGGGCCGACGCCGTGGCCGTCTACTGCCACGAGTTCAATCCGGAGGGGTCCTGGTATACGGGGAACGCTAGCGCCGTCTGCATCTTCGAGATGTCCGACGGGTCCGTCTTCTGTTACCGCGGCTCCTGGTGCGCGCTGGGGGCGCAGACCTCCTGGGAGGCGTCCTGGCGGGCCGTCGGCAGTCGCGGGACGGCGATCTGGGATGGGAATGGCGCTCCCTGGGCCGACGTGGTGAAGGAGCCCGATGAGGGCGACTTCTCCTTCGGCTGCACGCGCGTCGAAGCGCCGGAGGAAGCCGGCCGGTCACCCGGCACCGACCGCGAGCGTCACCCGGGCTGCCTCGACGCCATGTTCGCGGCACTGTCGACCGGAACGAAGCCCGAAACGGACTGCACCGACAACCTCCACAGCATGGAGATGGTCTTCGGGGCCATCCGCAGCGCACGGGAGAGGCGCCGCATCGAACTGTAGACGCTGAATAGTCGAAGGGAGCCGGCGGGGACCCTGAGGGAGCGGCCTGGCCGTCTTCACACGAAACGGAGGAGGATGTCGCATGGACAAGGTCCGGTACGGTCTGGTCGGCTACAAATTCATGGGCAAGGCGCACAGCAACGCGCTCGCGCGCATTGGCATGTTCATGGAACCTGATTTCCTTGTCGATCGTCAGGTCCTGTGCGGGCGCGACCCGGCATGGCTGGCCGATGCGGCCAGAAAGTTCGGGTGGAACGACACTGAGACCGACTGGCGGAAGCTGGTCGCTCGTCCCGACGTGGACGCCATCGACATCACGGCGCCCAGCGACGCTCACGCCGCCATCGCCCTCGAGGCTGCGGCATGCGGCAAGCATATCTTCTGCGAGAAGCCCCTGGCTCTAAACCTGGCGGATGGCAGGGCCATGCTCGAAGCTGCCCGGAAGAACGGCGTGAAGCACCAGATCGGGTTCAACTTCCGGTTCGCCCCCGCCGTCCAGTTGGCGAAGAAGCTCATCTCCGAAGGCCGGCTCGGGCGCATCTTCCATTTTCGAGGCCTGTACCTGCAGGACTGGATCATCGACCCGTCGTTCCCCCTCGTCTGGCGGCTCGACAAGAAGGTCTGCGGTTCCGGGTCCCATGGAGACCTCGGCGCCCACCTGATCGACCTGTCCCGATTCCTGCTGGGCGACATCGACCGGGTCGTCGGACACAGCAAGACCTTCGTGACCGAGCGTCCACGGGTCGAGAAAATGTCGGGCTTGTCCGGAAAGGCTTCAGCCGATGCCCCGATGGGAAAAGTGGAGGTCGATGATGCGACCCTCTTCCTCTGCGAGTTCCAGAACGGCGCACTGGGCTCCTTCGAGGCCACGCGCTTCGCCCAGGGGCACCGCAACGCCATGTCCTTCGAGATCAACGGCAGCAAGGGGAGCCTCCGGTTCGAGGTCGAGCGGATCAACGAGCTGCAGTACTACAACGCCGACGACGAGGACTGGATCCAGGGCTTCCGTACGATCCAGTGCACCGAGGGAGGACACCCCTACATGCAGGCCTGGTGGCCGGCGGGGCACCCCATCGGCTACGAACATACCTTTGTCCATGAACTCTACGAGTTCTCGAAGTCCATCGTCCACGACCTGCCGACCTCCCCGGACTTCGCGGAGGGTGTTGCGTGCTCCCAGGTCCTGGAAGCCGTCGACCTGTCGATCCAGCACCGCGCCTGGGTCGACGTGGCGAGTTTGTAGCGAACGCAAGACCCCATATACCCTCGGACCCATGAAACGCATTCGAGTAGGAGGAAGTGATCCAGGTCCTGAACCGAAACGATGACGCCGAGCGAATCTTCCATGCCGTCGGCGTCCCGCTCCCGAAGTCCCTCGACCTGCCTGCCACCAAGAACCTGTAGTGTAATAAATCCGACCCCGAACACCCTGCGATGCAGTGGTGTCAGGCATTTGCACTTTTCAAACTGTCAAACTCGAGCCTGATAACTGCTTGATATCGTCCACGGAGCTCTGCTCGAGAATCGACCCTACGAACGACGCTCATGTTTCCGCCTAATCTGCAGATTTCGTCTGACACCGCAATTGACATTCAATAGCTGATCTAGGTGGGATGTCGAGGTGATAGTGCTCGTATAAGACTACCTGCAAAGTCTTTGAAGTTACCTGCTCGATGATGCATTGATTCCTGCGAAATGCTCTCGTCATGTCTATCCGTCCCCTCGTCTTCATATATTCGAGCTACCGAATATGGGAAAGGTCAACACTTTACCGGACAATTTGCTAAGCCACTGTCTGTAACAAGCG
>CAZOHH010000147.1:0-3023 GCA_964579735.1 uncultured Oscillospiraceae bacterium
CGTTATCGGACGGCCCCCACCCGCCCGACCGCCCGGGCCTTGACCCTGGACTCGATGAAGAGCCGCTCGGGCTTCGCCTCGGCTTCCTCACTTGACCCTTGCTCCCCTTCTTCTCCATGGACTTCTTCTGGAGCTTTGTTCGCCTGGAAGCTGCTGGCGTAGGGCGCGTCGGTGAGGACGACCTCGAGAGTGACCTCCGGGTCGGTCGCGCCGCGAGAGAGAGCGGTCTGCAGGGCTTCCTCTTCGGCTTTCGCGCACGCCCAGGCGAGTGCGTCGTCGTATAGGACGAAGCGGCGGGATTCCAGCGTCGCGAACGCGAAGTATGCGTCGATGCCGGCCGCGCCGTATTCGGGCTTGATCAGGACCTCCTCGACGGCGACGACGTGTCCGGTCACCGCCCCGACCGCGTTGGCCACGGCGGCGTGCGGCGGGATGAGGAAGCGCGTCTGCAGCGCCCGGGCGACCTGTGGCAGGAAGAGGTGCGTCGGGGCGCCGATGCCGACCAACGTCGCGGACGTGCGGAAGGAAAGGTCCAGCAGCCGGCCCGGTTTCGCGTCGTCCAGATTCTGTCGGAAGGCCTCCCGCGCGATGCCGCGAAGGTGGGGGCCGGCCTCGGGCGTTCCGGTCAGATGCGGCACCTCCACGGACAGCAGCATCTCGGCGATGGCGAGATACAGGTGTTCCTTGACCTGTGTCCGGACGCGGGCGACCAGTTCCTTGCGCTCCATGGACAGCTGGAAGGCCAGGATGTCGACGCCGAGCTCCGCGGCCCTCCGGTTCCAGCCCGTGAATTCGTCCGTCAGGTGCATCACGTCGGTCGGAGTCACGCCGCAGCGCATGATCCGGCCCTGCTGCTCCAGACGTTCGGTGCGCAGCGTGTAGATGGAAGCCCCGACCGCGGTAGCCAGCTGCTCCAGGCTGAGAGGGCCTCCTCGCAGGGCTTGTTCGATGGCGGTCTCCTCGGGCAGGTAGTCGGCGGGGTCGGGCCGGTCCACCACGAGGTAGAAGAACTCGGCCAGCGAGTGGGTGTGCCTGCGGTAGGAGAGTTGAAGCGACTCGAGGACCGGCAGCACCTGCGGCCAGCGGCTGGCCATCCAGGACAGGGGCGCCGCCCGGCGCGGGCCGATATCGAGGCCGTTGTCCTGGTTGTGGCGGATGAGGCTGTCGCCGCCCAGTCCCACGGTGTGGATCAGGATGGAGCGGATGCCGGTCTGCCAGCCGCCGACGCGGGCGCCCTCCGTGGTCATGTCGGGCTGGCCGCCGCGCACGATGGCGAGGTCGCTGGTCGTTCCCCCCATGTCGACGATGAGGCAGTCGCGTTCTCCCGTCAGGGCAAGGCCCCCGGCCACGCTGGCCGCAGGTCCCGACAGCAGGGTTTCGACGGGGTGGGTGCGTGCGAATTCCTCGGCCATGAGACTGCCGTCTCCGCGCACGATCACGAGCGGCGCCTTCAGCCCGATTCGGGCGAGACTGGCGCGCACGGCGTCGAGGAAGTCGGCGGTCAGCGGCAGCAGCCGGGCATTCAGCAAAGCGCTGGTCGCACGCTTCAGGGAGTTCAATTCGCCGGTGATCTCATGCCCGCAGACGACCGGCTTCCCGGTCCGCTCCCGGATCAGCCGCCCCACTTCGATCTCGAATTCGGCGTTGCGCACGCCCCAGAGCTCGACGACGGCGTAGGCGTCGAAGCGGGGAGCGACGTCCGCGATGCGCGCCTGCAGTTCCTGCCAGTCCGGCTCCGAGACGACCTTGCCCGTCATGTCATGTCCGCCCGCGACGAAGTGGATCTCCTCCGCCGGCGGCAAGCCGTACTCCGCGCCGCACCATTCGATGACCCGCGGGTCGCAGCCGATCAGCACCAGCAGAGCGCGCCCGCCCTTGCCTTCGACGCAGGCGTTCGTGGCCAGGGTCGTCGACAGCGACACCATCTCCACGCGCTCCAGCAGCCTTGGTTCGAGCTGGCCGAGGGCCCCGTCGATGCCGAGGGTCAGGTCCTCCTTGACCGTGATGGACTTGGCGGTCGCGATCACGTCCCCCGCGTCGAAGTCATAGATGGCGGCGTCCGTGTAGGTGCCGCCCGTGTCGATTCCCAGTCCGTATGCCATGTGTCGTCCCCCTGCGCTAGAAGATTCCGGTCGCGGTCGCGGGGAGTTCCCGGATGCGACGGATGAACAGCATGCTGTTTTCGGCTTCGGTTTCGTCGTATGCGAGGCCAAGAGCCCCGGCTACCGCAGGAGCGGTCTGCGCGAAAAGCCCGCAGGCCGAATCCAGCGCCTCCCAGGCGGTCGGATAGCCACTGCAGTCGTAGGTCTTCAGAAGGCGGTCCCAGACGTCGGCTTCCACGTGCTCGTCCAGGTGCTTGTCGGCCTTCCCGAGGCTGATCCGGAAATCCGTGCGGATTCCTGCGGACCAGCGGAGCAGGGTCAGGAGCTGCGGTCGGACGTATGCGTTCATGGCATCGGCGGCGTACAGGATTTCCCTGCGCCACAGTCCCTTGGCGCAGTAGGGCGCGACCCACCAGAACTCGTTGCAGCAGGCGGAGAAGACAGCCTGGGTGGGGCGTTGTACCCAATGGTCCTCGTCGGACGGTGCGGGGATGCTCGGCAGGCGTCCATCCTTGTCGAGAAGCGGGACCGTCAGCTTGTCCGTGCCGTACTCCTCGACCAGTGCTTCCAAGGACTGGAGCGTCAGGTCGATGCGGTTCCCATCCCGGAATTGCATCAGGTAGGCGTATCTGCGCGACGGGTCCATGGGCTTGCCCAGCGCCGCGTCCACCCGGTCGGGTTCCTGCAGGAGGAGCCGCTCCCCGAACACGCGGATCCAGTCCGGGTCCGAAAGGAAGGACGCCGTCTCCGTCACGGCGTAGACGACGTCGAAGTCCTGGAAGATGTCCTTCCGCTGGTTCGGATCCACCCGGGAGCCATTGAGATAGACGGCTCGCACGCGGTCGTCGCCGCGCGCAACCGTGAGGATCAATTCGTACATCTCATCAGCGGTCCGCATGACCGGAGTTTACCATATGCGGG
>CAZOHH010000148.1:0-3010 GCA_964579735.1 uncultured Oscillospiraceae bacterium
CTGCCCTCCCTCACCGGCGACATCTTCGTGAAGAGCGTCTCCGGAACCGCCACGGCAGACTCTGACGGCGTCCTTTCGGGCGGAGACCTCGCGGTCGTCCTTTCCGGGACCGATGCGGACGGCGTCGCCCATGACCTCTCCCTGCAGATAAGCGCCACCATGACCGACATCGGCACGACGGTCGTGACCGAACCCGACCTGACCGGCAAGAAGGTCCAGATCACCAAGAACGACCCCGGCGTGGTCCAGGACAAGCTGTCCGCGGAATTCATCGGCACCTACCGCAACGACATCATCGCCAAGCGTGACGGAGCTTTCGTGAAGATCGGCGAGCGCACCATCACGATCGAGTCCATCACGAGCGAGACCGTCAAGGGAAGCTACACGGAGACCTACGTGGACGGCGAGTCCGCCATCCCCCTCTCCTTCACCTTCGAAGCTCCGAACAGCGGCTACTTCAACATCAACTTCACCTACACCGATGGAAACGGCACGCTCATCGGCGGAAACATGTACTTCGACGCCAACAACGCCAGCGTCCAGTTCCAGCCCATGGACGGCAAGAATGTCACCAATGGCATCTTCCCGCGCGTGTTCGACTGACCGCTGATCCGGCACTTCCTTTACACTCCTTCCGCATTCGGGATATCATGGGATATCCCGAATGCATGTCCAGACCTTTTCATACGAATGGATGCCAGTGTCGACGGGGGAACCGATGGAACCACAGAAGGCCATAGAGATCCAAGGGCTGACCAAGATGTACAAGAACGACCGCGGAATCCGCGATGTCCAATTGGACGTGTTCGCCGGAGATATCTTCGGCCTGCTGGGTCCCAACGGAGCGGGCAAGACCACCGCCATGAAGGTCATGACGGGCATGATGCAGCCGGACTCCGGCGATGTCCGGATCTTCGGCCACAGCATCCTCACCGAGTACGAGCAGGCCATGGCGAACGTCGGCTGCATCGTCGAGACGGCCGTCTCCTACCCGAACCTGACGGCCTACGAGAACCTGAAGGTCATCGGCCGCTTCTATGGAATGACCGACGGCAAGCGCATCGACGAGTCCCTCGAGATCGTCGGCATGCTCAAGTACCGCAACGAGAAGTCGGCGAATTTCTCGCTCGGCATGAAGCAGCGTCTCGGCATCGCGGCCGCGATTCTGCCGCGCCCGAAGCTGCTGATCCTCGACGAGCCGCTCAACGGCCTCGACGTAGAGGGCATGGTCGAGATGCGCAACCTCGTCAAGCGGCTGGCGGCCGAGGAGGGCACGACCTTCTTCATCTCCAGCCATCTGGTCCACGACGTCGAGCGGACCTGTGACCGGATCGGCGTGATCTTCGATGGACGGCTGCTGCGGGTGGATTCGATCGAAAGCATCCTGCGCGACCACGCGTCCCTGGAGAGCTTCTTCATGAGCGAGGTGGACAAGCATGGAAAGTTATAAGGCGGTCCTCGAGAACGAGATCTTCCGGATGTTCAAGAAGAAGAAGGTGGTCGTGGTCGTCGTGCTGGCCCTCGGGCTGATCGGCGTCGTGCTGTTGCTGTCCGTCGCCCTTCGGGGCGGATTCGGCATCCTGGGCGGCACCGGCTCCTCCTTGCCGATCACGGTGCTGTCCGTCTTCACCAACACGATTCTTCCACTGTTCGTGGCGCTGGCCGTGATCGACACCTTCACCGGCGAATTCGCCAACGACACCATGAAGATCACGGTCACGAAGCCGGTGACCCGATTCAAGATCTATCTGGCCAAGCTCTCCGCGGTCGGCGTCTTCATCCTGGCCAATCTCGCG
Organism: uncultured Oscillospiraceae bacterium; assembly: GCA_964579735.1. GTDB lineage: Bacteria > Bacillota > Clostridia > Saccharofermentanales > UBA5734 > CAILLO01. Next base: position 1,797 of record CAZOHH010000148.1, read on the forward strand.
CTCGTCATGGTCCTGTCCATGATCGCGACGGTCCTGCTCTACCCCCGTCTGGTCTCCTTCGGGTGGGCCGGCAACGTCTTCCTGTCCTACCTCGCGACCTTCTTCCCGGTCCTGACGCTAGCGGTCGTCGTCTCCTACTTCGCGAACGTCCTCAAGAGCAGCACGGGGGTCTTCTTCCTCACCGTCCTCCTGTTCGTCCTCTTCCGGGCATTGGGGGTCGTGTTCTCCTCGATATCCGACGTCCTGGTCACTTCGCTGCTCGACTGGTACAAGCTCTGGATCTCCACCCGGATTCCGGTCTGGACGCTGCTTCGCTCCCTGGTCGTCATGGCCTCCTACGTCCTGATCTTCTTCGCCCTCGGGTATCGCCGGTTCGACCGAAGGGCCCTCTAGCCGCCGCATGGACCTGAAGAAGCGGCTCCTGCTGACGAACCTCTCGCTGCTGGTGATTCCACCGGTGACGACGGTGTTGCTGTCGGCCCTGTTCCTTTATGCCGCCTCTCTCTTCTCCGGCGGGTCCATCACCTACGTCGACTTCGAACGTGCGCTGCGCCTGCGCTACGAACTCTTCACCGCCGCCGAGACGGTGTGGAGCCAGACGCCGGAAGCTCTGGCCCGGGAGGAATTCGTCCAATACCTCGACGCGCGTCTGGACGACCTGTCCGCGGAGATCCTCGTGGAGAAGGGCGGCATTACCCTCTATGCGACCGATGGCCTGCGGCTCTCCGACGTGGCGCTTCCGGACCGTGAAGGGGCAGAAGTCCCGGCACTGTCCACCCGCACCGTGTTCGTCGGCGGGACCCGGTATGTCCTCCAGTCGCAACCCGTCACCTTCCAGGACGGCGCATCCGGAACGGTCTACATCCTCGCCGCCGCCGGACGCGGGACCGGGACGGCGGAAGCCTTCCTGCTCTTCGCCGTCGCCGTGTTCCTGCTGTCGGGCATCGTGACCATTCTCGTCTACTCCGCAAGGACCTCGCGGAATCTCGCGGTTCCGTTGGTTCGGTTGAACGAGACGGTCGCCGCCCTGAGCGAGGGGAATCTGGACCAGTCCGTCGTCGAGCAGGGAGACGAGGAGATCCGTCAGGTCCAGCGTTCGCTGGAGAAGATGCGCGTCAAGCTGCAGGAGGCCGTGGCCAACCGGCAGAAAGTCGACGAGAGTCGTCGCATGCTGGTCTCCAGCATCTCCCACGACCTGAAGACGCCCATGACCG
>CAZOHH010000149.1:0-3007 GCA_964579735.1 uncultured Oscillospiraceae bacterium
GAAATGATCTCGATAAAAAATGAAACGACAAGGCTGGGCATCGATTTATGGGGATATATTAATAAAAGTGGAAATTTGTCCTGGGCTACAAAGTTTGTTTTACTCGCGGCATTAGCAGATGATCCAAAGAAGAATTCCCATAAATCCACCTTGCCTTTCCTGAAATCCGTGTCGACGATGAGGCGACGACGGGGACGGCTATCTGCGATGCATGAGGTCTCGCTTTCCAGTATAGACCTGAAAGACGCGAAACATTGGAATATGAATATTCCGATGCGGCGGAGCCGCGGTTCCGGAGCGTACAGAGCCACCCTTCCGGAACCGCGGAGCCATCTCTCCGGTGAGGAGAGCCACCGAAATCGGTGGACGGACTTTGCCGACGGGACTATCGCTTGAGTCGAGACTGTTTCGTAGCCTTTTCCTCCTGTTTCAACCCGTAGACCTCTCTCATGGATGGGTCGTCGTCTTCGTTGTGGATCTCGATGGTGTAGGAATCGTGGACGATGCGGTCGAGAATGGCGTCGGCGAGAGTCGCTTCCCCGATCTTGCTATGCCAGCCGGCCGGAGCGAACTGCGAGCAGAAGATCGTGGAGGCCCGCTTGTGGCGGCTGTGTACGATCTCGAGCATGTCCCGCGCTTCGGTCTCCTTCAAGGAGACCAGCATCCACTCGTCGAGGATGAGCAGGTCGATCTTCCGGTACTGCTGAAGGAGCTTCTTGATGGTTCCCTCGCCACGAGCGACGGCCAGGTCGGTCAACAGGTCCGGAAGACGGATGAACCGGACGGTGTAGAGCTGCTTGCAGGCCTCCATGCCGAAGGCGCAGGCGATGTAGGACTTCCCGGAGCCGGCGGCGCCCAGGATGACGATGTTGTGGCGTTCCTCGATGTACTTGCAGGTCGAAAGCGTGGCGATGGTGGACGCGTCCAGTCTCCGACGGGCTGAATAGTTGATGTCGGCGACATGGGCTCCAGGTTGGTCGAAGCGCGCGTCGAGAACGAGCTTCTTCAGTCGGTTGTTCTTCCGGCTGGACCACTCGACGTCGGTCAGAAGGCCCAGACGGTCCTCGAAGCTCAGGCTGGCCATGGCAGGGTTCTTCATCTGTTCCCGGAAGGCGGCGGCCATGGCGGTCAGATGCATCTCCGTCAATTTGAGAAGGGTCTCCTCATTCGTCATCGCTCTTCCTCCCGTAGTATCCGGCCCCACGGACGAAGCCGTAGGTCTCGGCTGTGTGAGTCGCGGCGGGCGCCGGTTCGTCGATCGCCTTGTCCTGCCCGGTGGACAGAATGGTCTTGACGCTCTTGTAGCTTGGAGAAGGCGTGTAGGAGAGCGCCTTGCTGCAGGCGGCCTCCAGTCTGGCGACGGAGTGCTTGTCCGCCAGTTTGATCAAGGCAAGACAACTCTTGTAGCCCTGTTGCTCGACCTTGTGCGATGCCAGGATGGCCTTGACGGCGATTCCGCAGTTCGGGCCGATCTTCCCGGCCCAGTCGATGAATCGTCCGGCATTCCACTGGACGAACGCCAGATGGTCGGGAGGCATGTGGGAATCGACCGTGTGGTATTGACCGGGATACCCGTAGAGCCTAGGATGGGAGCACAGCCGGTGCTGGTTGTAGAAGACCTCGATGATCTGTCGCGTGAGCCGTACGTCCACTATGCAACCGATGTATTCGTACGGGACGGAATAGTTCATCTTTTCGACGGAGATGTGGTAGTTAACCTGGACGGTCACTGTGAGCTTCCACGTCGCCAATTCGAACGTGGTCTTCGGGAGTGGCAGCAGATACGGTTTCTCCTGCTCGAGGAAGAGGCTGTGTCTGCTGCCTTCCTTCTTCTGGAACGGTCTGTGGTTGAACTCGTACAACTTGTCCTGAATGGCCTGGTTCAAGGCTTCCAGCGTGAAGAACTTCTGGTTCCGCAACGCGGCGAGGATCCAGGTGGAGATGTTGCCGACGGTCCCCTCGACGCTAGGCTTGTCCTTGGGCTTTCTGACGCGGGCCGGAACTACCGCGGTGTCGTAGTGCTCCGCCATTTCGTGGTAGGTCCGGTTGATGGTGGGAGAATACCAGTCGGCTTTCTCAACGCCCGTCTTCAAGTTGTCGGGGACCAGGATCCTCGTTGCGCCACCGAAGAAACGGTACATGTCGACATGCGCGGCGATCCAGCATTCAAGGTCCCGGGACAGGAACGCCTCGACGAAGGCGTACATGCTGAACGGCAGGACAGAGACGAACACGTAGACGGGAATGATCTCACCGGTGACGTCGTCGATGATTGCGGCTGTCTTTCCCGCCCAGTCTACCTCGATGAGTTCGCCGGGCTTTCGCTGCAAGTGCATGGTGGCACGCGTGGTCTCCGCGAACTTCTGGTAGTGGAGGCAGAACTGGGAATACATCAATGGCAGTTCTCCAGCCAGCTTGCACTGGGTGCAGTACTCGATCCAGAGCAGCCGCAACGTGACGCTGGACCGTGCCATTTCCTTGTGAATCGTCTCGACGTCCGGCATTCGGCGAGATGGAGACGATTCCACTGCTGCAGGGAAAAGCCGTTTCCCCAGGTCCGCTTCCGTCGTGTCGGGTGGTAGCGGCCAGACCAGATTCAGGTCTCTGGCTCGTTCCAATACCTTTGCAACGGTGTTCCGTGAGCATTGACAGCTTCCAGCGATGCTCCGCTGGCTGATCCCTCGGCTGTGAAGCCGAAGGATCTCTCGGTAGTTGGTCATCTCGTGATCCTCCTTGGAATGTATTTGTGCCTCTTCGGCACATGGACACATTCTAGGGGAAAATCCGAGGTGGCTCTCGGGACCGGAATGGGTGGCTCTGAAAAACCGGAACGGTGGCTCTCACTGACCGGAACAGGTGCTCAACTCACTCCGGAATACTCACTGGATCTTGCAGCGGAGGATTTCGCCGACGGGTGGCTTCCGGTTTCTGGGGAGAGCGGCAGTCTCCGGATCGATACGCTGACGGAAGAGGAATATGCAGGGGGCGTCCGAGACGCGACCGGTGT
>CAZOHH010000150.1:0-3005 GCA_964579735.1 uncultured Oscillospiraceae bacterium
AACGCGCTGGACGTCTGGAGTGCTGACTTCTTCGCGAGCATCACCGCTGGATTGACTCCCGGTACCGGGTACAGAATCGGAAAGAACGGAAGGAACACTTGATTATTTGTCACCATAATGGGTTCGGCAATGCAGGATGATGAGCCGATCGTCCTCAACACGGTATATCAGTCGGTTCTTCTCATCGAGTTTCCGGCTCCACCACCCGGAATATTCGCCCCGTAATGGTTCTGGGTGACCGATTCCCTCATATGGACTTCTACAACAGTCCTTGATGAGGTCGTTCAATTTCCTCTTCCGTGAAGGCTCTATCCATCGATTTCAATCAGGTCGTGGACCTGGATCTCACCTGCCTTGTACTGATCGAGTGAACGCTTCAAGGACGCCTGATTCGCAGCACCGTAGAACGGATCACGCTTGACGACGTCGAAGGGCAACCCGCCATGGTCGACTGCCTGCTGGACGAAAATGTTGACCGCAGTTGACATGTCCATGCTAAGAGACGCGAAAAGTTCGTTCGCCTGTTTCTTCAAGTCTTCGTCCATACGGATGTTCACGCTGGTCTTGTGTGCCATGGTTATCACCTCTGCCACTACTGTAAAGCAAATGACGTACGATGTCAACGAATGTGCGCACGATGTGTGCGGTTATGATGCTCTTTGTCGGGTTCGCGTGCTTCCCCTATTCTTTGACTTCGAAGGACAAAGAAAAGGCTAGACGAACAAGAGATTCTGTCGCTTTCCGTCGCTTAATGTCGGCATGCAGCAAGCGCAAGAGTGCGTCACCATGCGTATGCGTCAAGAGCGCACATATTGAAAAAGAGTGTGAACCTTGACAGAATTCCTCCATCAAGCGCCGGAGGAACAAAACGAACAAAGCGATGAAGCAAAACGAGAAGCGTATCGAGTGGGAGAAGCGGATCAGCGACTGCGAGAGCAGCGGTCAGACGATTGCGACCTGGTGCGGAGTCAAAGATGTCAAGACATGCAATTTCTACTACTGGAAGCGCAGACTGCGCATATACGGTCGGAGCCGCGGCGCTCCAGTATGCCCTGGGGAACGTTAACACGGCTTCCTACGCGACCTCCTTCACGACCGTGAAGTATAGACGGGATTACCAAGGGGCGAATGCGCGGGCTTTCCGTTCGCGCATTCGCCTATACTTCCAAAGGGAAAGTGGCTATTTCGTCCGAAGCGAAAAGGCTGGCCGCATGGATTCGATTGCGCCTCTTCCCAACCCATGACCCTTGGCGATACCGACCCAGTTCTGTTCCACCGTACTGCAGATCTCTTCCGATAATTCCTTCGCCACAGCCTGGGTGAGTCCGAAATACCCAGCGACTTGAAGTGCCAAGGCCAGATCGATTCGGTTGTCGTACTCATCCACATTGAGGGACAGACGGTTGCCGAACGGAACGGGATTCACGTCGTAAAGCGGAGAAATCCTCCAGCCGGTCTGCGTCAAGAGGAAACCGTGATTGCGAAGGTGGTCGTCGGTATTGGAGACGGACATATTGAATACGATTCGCTTCCACAACTCCAACAGATCCTGCTTCGGTTCGGCACCATTGGCTCTAAGGAGAGCCGCCATTTCAAGATAACTGGTTCCGTCCGATGCGGAGGCCCCATCGGTCTTGCCGAGCAGCGTCAGGGCGGATGCGAAATGGATCCGTCGACTTCCGAACCTGTCGAAGCGCTTGACCAGAAACGTGCTTCCGGAAGTGGAGAATGTCTCGAGCCTGGATTCGGGTACATTCAAGGTGCAGCGTCGTGCCAGATCCTGGACGACTTTCTCCCATGCGCCGCTGTTGCTCTCATCGGACCTGGAGGGGAATTTCGCAATCCAAAGAGAGCCGTCCTCGGCTAATACGCTAGCCTTGGGCCTGGCTCCGCCTAGAGAGGATCCGGGAGCCAGAAGTTCGTTCAGCAAATCCTCCTCATGAGCTCCATCTCCGCTTTCGAAGGCGATCGAGGCGCTTTCGAGCGTTCGAAGTCTGATCCAGGGGGGGGTCGAGAGGTTTTCGTCGCTCGAAAGAAACGCACCGTCCTCTTCCAGACGGAAACGAAGTGCTCCCATGCGGGATCGATCGAATACGCCGAGCAGGTAATCGCTCTCCATGAGTTTTCGTGGCTTGCGATTTTCCTTTCGAGCATCCATCGCCTCCTTACGAGACATCAGAAGCCGACCCCAACGGTCGGGGCATGAATCCGTGAACAGCCCGAAAAGATTCTTGTCGCCCGGCAGGTATTGCCTTCCTCTGAAGAACGAAAGATCCGGGTCGAGTGCGAATGCCTTTTCGGAGGTTGACAGACACTTATCGGAATATTCGAAGGAGAAGGTCTCCTGTCCCTTGTTGAGGGAAGCATGCAAACGACCAAATAGCGTTGGGGTTTCACTGCGCCAGTTTTCGTAGACGAACAAGATCCTTTCAGATCGATCCATCACGGATCACCTTTTTCGGAGCGCGCTTTCTGATCGGCAGCACCAAATCCTGCAGTTTTCTCCCCAATTCATCATCCTTGGCGATCAGGAGCAGGTCCGTATCCATATGATTGAGAGCATGGAGAACGACGGCTATGGATCCGATGGAAACCGTCGCGGAACCCTTTTCAATCGCATGAAGGGTCTGCCGACTGATTCCGGCCCGTTCGGAGACGAGCTGGGAAGACAGCCTTCTTCTGAGTCGTGCGAGTCGGATCTGTTCGCCCATTTGCTCGAGCATCTCTCTTGTTCTCGGCATGACGATGGCGGTCCTCTTGCTCATTTGTTGACCTCATTTCTTGTAATGACCATTATGATGAGCGTATTGATACTTAATGTCAACTATAATACGCATAAAGAATCGGCAAAGGAGCAGCACTTTCCTTATCCATTGACTTATAAGGGACTTAAATATGACCCGACAGAACGAACGCTACGGGGTGTAGAAAAGCGGCCATAAAGGGTACCGGCTCCATGAGGAAAGGGGTAGACATGAGTGAATGCAGGATTCTCCGAAAGGCAA
>CAZOHH010000151.1:0-2995 GCA_964579735.1 uncultured Oscillospiraceae bacterium
CCAGCGCCGCCTACGCTTGCCCAAAGATCAGATACAGCACCAGGCCGACCGCGACCCCCACCGCTGCGAAGAGAAGCACCTTGCGCATCGGGGACCCGTCATTGGGCTGCGTCGGTTCCGCGTAACTGCCGAAATCGAAGTCGTTCGGCTTTTCGCCGGTCGAACTGCCACCGCTCGGAATCGTGGTGCCCGGCGCATTGCCCCAAGTCATCTTCGGAATCCTTCCCTTCTTCGAAGCGAAGTAGATCAAGGCGATGATGGCCACCACGACCAGCGTTGGAATCGGGTATTTGACCAGGGTAGAGAAGAGAGCGACGGCCACGAATGGAATCCAGCTCCCCTTCGTTTTCGGTTTCTTGATTTCGTCAGGCATCTCACTACACCTCGTATCATGATCCTGAGTCGACATACAAGGTCAGTGTAGACGGGAAGAGGGGCATATACAAGGCGTATGGCAGACTCCGTCCATACGCTTCCCTCCGGGATTGGGATACAATGGACGGGAGACCCCGGACGCGCACCCCGCGCTCGATAAGGACGAAAGGACGTACGCCAGATGATCGCATCCGTCAGCTCCTACAGTTTCAGTGAACTCGTGTCCGCTGGTCGCCTGAAGCAGGTTGAAGTGCCCGCCAAGGCCAGGGAGATGGGATTCGAGTGCATTGAGTTCTCCACGTTGACGCTGGAGCCGGGAGAGTCCCGCGAGGATTGCGCCCGCGCCCTGCGCGCCGAATGCGACCGCGTAGGCCTTCGTGTCGTGAACTACGCGGTGTCGGCGGACTTCCTCAACGGATCCGGCGGCGACTGGAAGGCGGAGGCCAAACGCCTCGAATCCGAGCTCAAGGTCGCCCTGCTCCTCGGTTCGCCGTCCATGCGCCACGACGCCACCCAGGGGTTCGCCAATTCCCACCACGGCCCCCGCGACTTCGAGTCCGCTCTGCCCTCTCTGGCCGGAGGCTGCCGGCTGGTTGCCGAAATGGCCGCAGGTCTGGGTCTTCGAACCATGGTCGAGAACCACGGCTTCTTCAGCCAGGACAGCGAGCGAATGGAGCGCCTATTCTGCCGCGTCGACCACCCCGCCTTCGGACTCCTCGTCGACACCGGCAACTTCCTGTGCGTCGACGAAGCCCCGGAAAAGGCCGTCGGCCTCCTCGCCCCCTACGCCGTCCACGTCCACGTCAAGGACTTCCACGTGAAGCCCGGCACCGCCGCCGACCCAGGCGCAGGCTGGTTCCGCTCCCGCGCCGGCAACTACCTCCGCGGCGCCATCCTCGGGCACGGTGACGCCCCCGTCGCCCAGTGCCTGCGCCTTCTGAAAGACAAGGGGTACGACGGGCCGGTCTCCATCGAATTCGAGGGAATGGAGGACCCACTCGTCGGCATCTCCGTCGGCCGCGAGAACCTGCTCCGCATCCTCGCGACGCTCTAGCATGCAGCGCCTCTATATCGACGCCAACGCAGCGGTCGGCCGCCAGAACCACCCCGAGCCGCGCATCCCGCACCGCGTGGAGACGCTGCTGTCCGATATGGCCTATAGCCGCGTCCACGGAGCCCTCGTCCAGAGCCACGTCGCCCGTGACTACTCCTATGTTGCAGGCAATGCCGAGACCTGCGCGGCGTTTCGCGCGCACCCCCGACTCGCCGGTGTCGCCCTCGTCGCCCCCGGGATGGACTACGAACTCGCCGAGGGGTCCGCCTACCTGGACTCCCTCGTCGCCCAGGGCTTCAAGGCCCTGAGCCTCAGCCCGCGCACCTGCGCCCACGAATTCAGTCCATTCCTGCTGGAGGGGATCGCCGGTTTCTGCATCGACCACCTCCTGCCCCTCGTCGTCGACCGCTCCGAAGTCGAACTCGAGGACCTGTGGCGCATGCTCCGCGCCTTCCCCGGCCTGCAGATCCTTCTGTCGGGCTCCTCCTGGTACGACGACCGCACCCTCTTCGCTCTCATGGAGCAGTGTCCCGGCCTTCACTTCGAACTCAGCAACAACCAGGCCAATGACGTGCTGGCCATCTGCAAGGAGCACTTCGGCATCGACCGCATCCTCTTCGGCTCGGGCCATCCTGAAAAAGCCCCCGGCGCCCTGAAGGCTCTGGTCGAGTATTCCGGCCTCTCCGACGCGGACAAGACCCTCGTCGCAAGCGGCAACGCCCTCCGCCTATTCCGTCTCGACCCCGCCGCCTTCCCGCTATACGACGAAGCCGTCTGCGAACTGGACGGGATCGCCCGCACCGTCGACGCAGGCCTGCCCCTCTGGAACGAGCATGTCGTCGACTGCCACGCGCACATGGTCGACCCCGACCACCAGGCCGTCTCCCACGTCCCCATGTACCGCACGGACCCGGGCGCCATGGTCCGCAGCATGGACCGGCTCGGCATCGAGACGCTCATGACGAGCCCGTGGGAGGGCATCATGACCGCGGGAGGGAGCAACGAGAGCGCCCTCGCCGCCTGCTGCGCGCACCCCGGACGGATTCTCGCCTACGCCACCTGGAACCCCAACTACCCGCAGGACCTCGACGCCGTGATCGACGTCTATCACGAGCGGCACCGCTTTCCCGGCATCAAGCCCTATCTGCCGCGCCACCACGTGGACCTGCTCGACGCGCGTTACGCACGCTGGTTCTCCTATGGCAACGAGCATCACCTGATCGTGCTCGTCCATGCCGAGACCCCCGATGTCGCCGCGATGGTGGACGCACTGTCCCAACGCTACCCGGATGCGTCCTTCCTCCTCGCCCACAGCGGCGCTTCCTACGACGTCGCCCGCGCCAATGCCGCCGTCGCCAGGGACCGTCCCAACGTCTACGCGGAAATCACCTACACCTCGGTCACCTATGGATCCATCGAATACCTGGTCGAGACGGCCGGAGCGGACAAGGTCCTCTTCGGCAGCGACATCCCCATGCGCGACCCCGCCCCGCAGCTGGCCTGGGTGGCCTACGCGCGGATTTCCGAAGAAGACAAGCGGAAGATCCTCGGGGGGAATATCCGGGG
>CAZOHH010000152.1:0-1241 GCA_964579735.1 uncultured Oscillospiraceae bacterium
GCGCCCGCCTCGCTGACGATCAGGTACTTCAGAGGCAGGGAGTCCTCGCGGATCAGGTCCCCGACGAAGATCTCCGTTTCCTTCGAAGCCGTGCCGTTGCCGATGGCCACCAGTTCCACGCCGTGTTCCTTGACCAGCGCCCGGATGGTTCGCCGGGCCTCCTCGACCTTGTTGTGCGGCGGGGTCGGGTAGATCACGCCGGTCGTGAGCAGGCGTCCCGTCGGATCCACGACGCACAGCTTGCAGCCCGTGCGGTAGGCGGGGTCGAGACCCATCACGGTGCGGCCGCGGACGGGAGCGGACAGCAGCAGACTGCGCAGGTTCGCCGAGAAGATGTGCATGGCCTTCTCCTGGGCCTCTTCGGTGAGAAGGCCCCGGACCTCGTTCTCGAGCGAGGGCTGGATCAGGCGCTTCCATGCGTCCGCCGTGGCCAGCACGACCTGGGGCCAGACCGCCGACACGCGTCCGGGCTCTCCCTTCGGCCCCTCCGCACCACGGACCGCCTTGCGTTCGGCGTGGTCGCGCACCTGCCCCTGCGCCTCGTCCTCGGGCACCTGGAGCGACACCTCGAGGAACTCCTCTCGCTCCCCGCGGTCGATGGCGAGCGTGCGGTGCCCGGCGATGCGCGAGACGGGTTCGCTGAAGTCGTAGTAGAGCCGATAGACGGAGTCCTCCTTCTTTTTCCCCTTCGAGACGACGGTCCCGGCCTGGTAGAACAGGCGCCGGAGTCGGCCGCGCAGCGCCGCGTCATCGGACAGGTCCTCGGCGAGGATGTCCCGCGCGCCCGCCAGGGCCTCCAGGACGTCCGCGACGCCCTTCTCGGCGGAGACGAAAGAGGCGGCCAGCACCTCCGGCTTCCGGAGGTCGGCTGCATCCTGGCGCCACAGGGTCGCGGCCAGCGGCTCCAGCCCCTTTTCGCGGGCGATGCTCGCACGGGTCCGGCGTTTCGGTTTGAACGGTCGATAGAGGTCCTCGATTTCGGAAAGCGTCGCAGCCCTCGCCAGCTGCGCGGCCAGCTCGGACGTCAGGTTCCCCTGCTCCTCGACCGACGAGCGGACCTCCTCGCGCCGCTTTTCCAACGAACGCAGGTACTCGAGCCGTTCGGACAGGCGCCGCAGCACCTGGTCGTCCATCTCCCCTGTCGCCTCCTTGCGGTAGCGGGCGATGAAAGGAATCGTATTGCCGTCGTCGATCAGCTGGACCACTTTGCCGACGCGGTCGGGCGCAAGCGTGAATTCCTT
>CAZOHH010000152.1:1341-2973 GCA_964579735.1 uncultured Oscillospiraceae bacterium
GGGGGTCGGGGGGACGCCGTTCCGGCGGTCCTGCATTGCTCTTTCGTCGGCTGATTATATCCTCCTGCATGCCTGTGGTACAATACGACGAGGGTCTTGCGCACCCGGCGACTGACCCGTTGCAGGAACCTTCTCCTCCCTCCAGTCCGATTTCGACCGTAGGAGGTAAGCCGGCATCGTGAGTGATAGAAACGTCCCCACGCCGGAAGAGCCGGTCGGTTCTTCCCATCCCGTCTCCACGGAATTCGGTCCAGCTGTCAACAATGCCGGCATCGAGATCGTCAAGGAAGCCGTCCTCCACCACAAGCCTGGCACGCCTGGACTCCTCCGCCTCTGGAACCGCGACTTCGTCCTCCTCTGGCAGGGCCAGCTCGTCTCCGAGCTCGGCAACGTCGCCTTCAACATCGCCCTCGGCTTCTGGGTTCTCGCCGTCACCGGCTCCACCGCCAAGATGGGACTCGTCCTCGCGGTCTTCGCCCTGCCCTGGCTCCTCGTCACCCCCTTCGCGGGCGTCTATGCCGACCGAGCGAACCGACGAAGCATCATCATCATCACGGACTTCATCCGCGGGGTCGCGATGGTCGCGATGGCCCTTTTGATCATCTTCAAGATCTTCCCGTTCTGGCTGATCATTCCCATCGGTCTGCTCATCGGCACCTGCGGGTCCTTCTTCATGCCGGCGCTCAATTCCGCAATCCCCGATATCGTGCCGCCGACCCAGCTGATCCGCGCGAACTCCCTCCGCAGCCTCACCTCGAATTTCGTCAACATGGTCGGCACGGCCCTCGGCGGAATCGTCTACAGCCTGGTCGGCGCCCCCGTCCTCTTCCTCTTCGACGGCCTCACTTTCCTCGTCACGAGCGTCGCCGAACTCTTCGTCCGCATCCCGAAGGTCCAGCGCTCCGAGCACAAGGCCAAGCTCACGTACTTCGAGGACCTGAAGGACGGTTTCCGCTTCATGCTCCGCTTCGCGGGCCTCCGTTTCATCCTGATCGAAGCCGTCGCCCTGAACTTCTTCCTCACGATCGGGTCCATTCTCCTGACGCCCTTCTTCATGAAGATGAGCGCCGACGGCCAGGCCGCCGCGGACTGGGCGATCCTGCAGCAGACCGAAATCGGCAAGGCCTTCCTCGAGAACATCGCGGGCTCCGGCGCCATGCTCTATGGATTCGCCGCCGGCTCCTTCGTGCTGGGCAACTTCATCGGCGCCGGCATCACCGCCATCGCCCAGATCAAGCCGCGCCATCGCGCCTTCTCCGTCGCGCTGACCGGCCTGCTCGGCTGCTTCGCGATGATCGGGGTCGGCCAGATCAAGACCTACATCCCGATCCTGTTCCTCATGGGCGCGGCCGGCATCTGCGTCGCGGTCGCCCTCACCCTTCTCAACACCACCATGCAGACCTCCGTGCCGCAGGACATGCGCGGCAAGACCTTCGGCCTCCTCGCCGCCGCGATCGGCGCCTCCTCCCCGCTGGCCATGGCCGTCGGCGGCGTCGTGGGCGAGTATGCGGGCGCCGGCGTCACGATCTCTCTCGCTTTCGTCCTCGGACTGCTGATCAGCCTGCCTCTCGCCTTCGCGAAGAACGTCCACGCCATGATCAATTTCGACCCGGAAACGCAGAGCCTCGACGA
>CAZOHH010000153.1:0-2878 GCA_964579735.1 uncultured Oscillospiraceae bacterium
TGGAGCATCTCGTTGATCTGGAAGCCCACGGTGTAGACGGGGTTCAGGGCGGTCATCGGATCCTGGAAGATGATCGCGATCTCCTCGCCTCTGAGCTTGCGCATCTGGCGGCCGTTCTTCTCGAGCTGGTCGATCCTGACCTCACCATCGGGCGACAGGTAGCTGATGCTTCCCTTCTCGATCCGGGAGAGCTCGGGAAGGAGCTGCATGATGGCGTTGGCCGTGACCGACTTGCCGCAACCGGATTCACCGACGACGCAGAGGGTCTGCCCCTTCTTGATGTCGAAGGAGATGCCGTTGATGACGCGGTTGCACCTTTGGTTGGTGTAGAAATAGATGTGCAGGTCCCTGACCCGGATGATCGCCTCGTTGTTCGTCGTTTGGTTCATCTCCATCACCCCATCTGCGAAGGATCGGCCGCGTCCCTGAGCCCATCGCCAATGAAGTTGATGGCCAGCACGAAGATCGACAGCACGAGGCCTACCGGCAGCCAGATCCACCAGCTGTCCCGGAGGATGGTGATGTTCTGGGCAGCGCTCAGGATGTTGCCCCAGGTGGCGATGTTCGAAGGGACGCCCAGCCCGAGGAAGCTCAGCGCAGACTCCTGCAGGATGAACATTGCGGTGCTCAGCGTGATGTTGACAAAGATCGGTCCTATGGCGTTCGGCAGCATGTGCTTGAAGGGGATGAGGAAGTCGTTCACGCCGAAGGCCCGGAGGGCCTGGACGAAGTCCTCCTCCCTGATCGAGAGCATCTGGCTCCTGGTCATTCTGTACATGCTCGGCCAGCCCGTGAGGACGAAGATGAAGATGATGTTCCAGAGGCTCTGCCCCGCTATCGACACGAGGATCAACACCAGGATTATCTGCGGAAAACTCATGAGCAGTTCGGACAACTTCATGATCGAGGCGTCAAGGAGGCCGCCCTTGTAGCCCGCGTAGGTCCCGAAGGAAACGCCGATCAGGGTCGCCCCGAGCGCGCTTCCGAGCCCCACGAGGATCGACAGCCGCCCGCCGTAGAGGATCCTCGCCCCGATATCCCGTCCTATCTGGTCGGTTCCGAGGATGTGGGAGGGGCTCGGGGGGGCAAGCCTGTTCCGGAGGTCGACGTCGGTGGAGGAGTAGCCGGTGAACAGCGGGGCGAGCAGGCAGAGGAGGAGGATAGCCACGAAGAGGATTCCGCCGAAGAAAGCCAGTTTGTTCGTGTGGAACTTCCGGACCGCCCGGTTCCCCTTTGCATGGCTCAGCTCTCCCGCCATCTCCATCCTAAGGAGTTCGTCCATCTTCCTGTCCATCTTTTTGCTGCGCATCCGGGGGCCTCCTGTCACTGGAACTTGATGCGCGGGTCGAGGAGCGCGGTAAGGACATCGACGACGATGCTGGCGAGGAGGACGAGGAGCACGCTGAAGAAGCCGACCATCATCACGATCGGCGTGTTCTGGGCCCGTACGGCGGCCAGGAACATGACGCCGATGCCGGGCCATTGGAAGATCTGCTCGATGACGACCGCGCCGCCGATGAGCATGGGAAGCCTGAATCCGATGAGCACCGCCACGGGGGTGCAGGCTACCCGGAAGCCGTGGAAGAGGTTGACGCGCCATTCGGGGAGGCCCTTGCTGCGGGCCGTCTTCACAAAGTCCCTTTTCATGGAGTCGAGCATGCTGGCGCGCGCGTAGCGCATGACGCCGGCGGTGAGGGCGAGGCCGAGGACGCTCGCGGGCAACACGAGGTATTCGAGGCGCTGGAGGAAGGCCTCATGCCCGGGTTCCATCCTACCGCCGACGGGCAGCCAGCCGAGCTTGAAGACGAAGACGATTATGCAGATCAGCCCGAAGAGGAACTGGGGAATGGCGATGCCGACCATGCCGGCCACCGAGAGGGCGTGGTCCGCGATCGAATTGCGGTAGATGGCGCTCACCACGCCGAGGAGGCTACCGAGCAGGGTCGACAGGAGGAGGGCGGCGACCGAGAGCTCGAGCGTGGCGGGAAGGGTATTGACGAAGAGCGTGCTGACGGGCACGCCGCTCTGGAGGCTGTAGCCGAAGTCCCCCTGCACGAGGTTGACGAGCCAGATGAAATACCGCACGACGAAGGGCTTGTCCAGCCCCAGGTTGGAGCGCATCTGTGCCATGTCCTCCTTGGAGAAGGAGGCCATGTCGTCCGGGCTGATCATGAAGTCGACGGCGTCGCCCGGCATGAGGTCCATGCCCAGGTAGATCAGGAAGCTGATGACGAGAAGCATGGGGATGAGGTGCAGTATCTTCCTGGTGATGTAGGCGAGCATGAATTCTCCTTAGAGGGCAAAATTATCATAGCACCAGGATCGAAGTCCGTCGGTGGATTTCTTTCCGTTGTCGCGCTTGCCAGCCAGGTAGGGCCGGAGATTTCCGACTCTACCTGGCTGGCATCTTGGCTTACTTGACGTTGGGCAGGTGCGGGAACTGGCTGATGAAGAAGAAACGGGTAAGCCGAATCGGAGCCTTGATGACCTTGAAGTTGGGCAGCTTGCCGATGGCCTTGGCGTCGGCGGGTGCCTTGTTCCAGGCATAGTCGATCTTGCCCGCTTCGGCGTTCAGCACGAGGTTGGGATCGTTGTCGGTCGAGGCGTGCATGAAGATCTTCTGGATGTTGCCTGAGCCTTTCTTGTAGTAGTTGGGGTTGCGCACGAGGACCGCGTAGGTGTTGCGCACCCACTCGCCGGCCATGAAGGGGCCGGTGCCGATCGGGTTCTGCCAGAACTGGTGGGTCTGGGCCGTCAGCGGGTCGCAGTCGGACAGGAGGTGCTTGGGCAGGATCGGCCACTGGGAGAACACCATCGCGCCGTCCGGGGCGACCTTCTCGAAGGTGCCCGTCACCTTGCTGCCGTCGATCGCGATGCC
>CAZOHH010000154.1:0-2868 GCA_964579735.1 uncultured Oscillospiraceae bacterium
GCGAGGGCGGCGCTGATCTTGTCGAAGTCGAAGCTGAGACCCATGATCACCGAGAACATGAGGATGAAGTACTGGCCGGCACCGTACGAGCCGGGAGCGGTGCGCACCTTCTTGACGAAGGAGAGCGCGATGCCGAGCGTGGTCACGATCAGCATGATCAGGGCGACGTATTCGTCGAGCTTGCCGAGTCCGGTCTTTCCGTAGGCGCTGGGCAGCATCAGGACGACGCCGACCGCGACGACGAAGCAGACCACGGACAGGCCGACGAGGCCGACGCGCGTCATGAAAGATTTCCAGGGCTTGACGCTCTTCTTCTTGCCGCTGAACTCCTCGACATAGAAGTCCTGCTCGGCTGCGCTCAACTTGGTGTGGACGGGAACGTACTTCGGCAGGAACTTCCGGAGCAGCGGCCCCATGAAGGACAGGAGCATGAAGAAGTAGATTCCGCCACCGATCATGTCGGCGGTGTTGAGCAGAAGGATCTGACTCTGCGGAGCGCCGAGGGCGGCGCCGATGGCGAACAGGTTGGGCGTGCCGCCGGTGTAGTCGCCGACCAGCATGCTGCTGATGTGGTTCGCCTGCGTGGGGAGGACGCCGCGGAAAAGGAAGTAGGCGCTGAAGGCCACGACGAGGACGGCGACCGCATTCATGGTAAAGGAAATCAGCATCGGCTTCGCGAGCTTCTTCAGTCCGGGCAGGTCCGCCGAGAAGAGGATCAGCGGCATCGCGACCACGACCAGGACGGACGAGAGGGTGGAGGCGAGGGACATGTCCGCACCGGCGGCCTTGAACAGGGGCGCAAGTGCGAGACCGAGCGCATAGCATAGAAAAACCGACCCCAGCGTGTTGAGGAAGGGAACCTTGTTCGTTGCGAGCACGAGGAGGCGGGGAAGGAAGAGGATGACCAGAACCATGGCGAAGGTCATGAGCATTGGCATCGCAATCACGCTCCAGTGTAGATTCTGTTAGAAATATAACAGACTTCACAGGGGGATGATATAGATTCGAGGGTCAAAGGAAATTCAGGGTTTCGGTGGGATCGTCAACACCCAACCGACGCGCAGGACGCCATCCGGCGCTATGGAAGGGTATCGGGCGGTATTCGCTTGAATGATCAGCTGCTTGTAGGCTTCGGTGTACTTTCCGTACTGCGCCTTGCAGATGCGGAAGAGGGTGTCCTGCGCCTTGACCGTGTAGGTTCCGGTCGCACCGGGCGTCGCCGTGGGTTTTGGCGCCGGCGCCAGGGTAGGCGTGGGTGTCGGGGGGGTGGTCGCCGTGGGAGCGAGTGTCGGGAGAGGTGTTGGCGCGGGGGTCAGGACCGAGGTCGGAGTGGGTGACATTGCGGACGAGGGCAATCGTGTAGGAGCTATCGTCGTCGACGGAATAGAGCCAGTCGGAAAGACGACGCCGAAGATCTGCGTGTAGACGCCGGTGGCAAGGAGGACGGTCAAGACGAGGACCAGGCTCGCGAGGAACGCGGCGAAGCGATCGAAGCGCCTGCGCTTCACCGGCTTCACGAGGCGGACCTGGGCGGGAGGAAGGGACGGCTTGTGGATCCGGTCCACCTTAGTCACCCTTCCAGTTCCTGGGGTTTCGTCCTGCATGCGGCACTCCTATCGGGTCGAATGGGGGGAAAGGGTAGGGGGGGCGAAGGGGAACCCTTCCATATTACTTGGGGCGGGGATTCGATACAAGCGAAAAAACGAACCATTTGGCTGATACGAAGCTCGAACGGCATCGATTCGCGGGACATGATGATACAACCGGCCTTCGGCCACCCGACCGCCTGCGTGACACCTGCCCCATCCCTGTGGTAGATTCGAGGAACATTTCCGAATCACACACCCGAACCGACTTCCATGGAGGGACCGCATGGAACTGATCGACATCGCCAGACCCGGACTCATGGTCTCACAGACCTGGCCTGACGCGCGGAAATGCGAAGGCGAGACTCGCCGGGCGGTCGAAGAAGTGCTTCGGCACGGATACTTCACGGCCATCCAGACCTCCGACGTCCCATTCCCGGCCGAACGGAAAGCCCTTTCAGGGCTCGTCGCCCAGCACGGTCTTGCCTCCACATACAGTCTGTCGAACCTGCTTCTGGACCAGCGCCTCGACCTTGCGGGGACCGACGAGAGCACCCGACGTCGTGGATGGACTACGGTCGCGGCTGCGTTGGAAAGCGCTGTCGAAGCCGGAGCGGACACGGTCTCCCTCTCCATCGGTCCCGGACCTGCGGAAGGCCCCCTCAAGACATCCGCGCTCCTGCATCTCGCCGAGTCCCTCTATCGGTTGGCGCAGACCGCGAAGCAATACCCCGGTCTTCGCCTCTTGATCGAGCCCTTCGACCAGGACCCCCGCCAGCGGAATCCCCTGGATGCCACAGCGGACTCCGTGGCCCTCTGCAGAAAACTCGCCGGCCGGGACGTCCCCCTGTATCTGTGCCTCGATACCGCTCATCTGACCTTGAACAAGGAGTCCGTGGGTCCTGCGCTGCGCAGCGCGATCCCCTTCGTCCTCGAGCTCCAGTTCTGCAACTGCGTCACCGACCCGCACGACGAACGCTTCGGCGAGCGCGGAATCCCCTTCGGCGCACCTGGATTCCTAGACGTCCACGCCATGGGCGATATCCTGCGAGAGGCTCTCGATGCCCGCTTCCTCGACCCCGTCCGAAAGCCGCTGCTCTTCTGCGACGTGCACAAGACCGCCACCGAAGACCCACACCACCTCATGGACGTCTGCGAGGCCATGTTCCACGGCGCCTGGGAGTTGGCCCACAGATAAGGCCAGGGGTCGACCTATGTCGATCGTGTCCAGCGCCGCCTACGCTTGCCCAAAGATCAGATACAGCACCAGGCCGACCGCGAC
>CAZOHH010000155.1:0-2818 GCA_964579735.1 uncultured Oscillospiraceae bacterium
AATGCATTTTATGGAACGTAAAATAGCGACTCAACTCCTGGATTGGAAAAACAGCTTACGACGTAGCCCTTTGCTCCTCCAAGGAGCCCGCCAAGTCGGCAAGACCCATACAGCATTGACCTTCGGAAAGACACATTTCAAGAACACTGTCTACATCAACCTCGAAGATTCAGGAGAGATCCAGGCAATCTTCGACCGTGACCTGAAACCCGATCGAATCGTCCGCGAACTCTCGGCGAAGAGCGGTCAGTCAATCTTCAAGCAGGATACCCTGATCGTGTTCGATGAAATCCAGGCATGCGAACGCGCGCTGACTTCTTTGAAATACTTTTGCGAGGATGCGCCGGAATATGCGGTCGTCGCTGCCGGAAGCCTTCTTGGAGTCGCTTTGAACCGGGAGAAATATTCCTTCCCCGTAGGGAAGGTAGACATGCTGACCCTTTATCCGCTGGACTTCGAGGAGTTCCTCTGGGCGACCGGCCATGCGGATCTGTGCGATCTGATCCGAGAGTCCTTCGACGCTTCGAAGGCGTTCTCCCTTCATGAGACCGCCTTGGATCTCTACAAACTCTATCTCGTTGTCGGAGGCATGCCGCGAGCCGTCGCCGAATATGTGGATACGCGAGACTTCGATTTCGTGCTGTCGGCGCAGAAATCTTTGAACTACGCCTATATCGCTGATATGGCGAAATACGCCTCGACGCAGGAGACCACGCGGATCATGTCGGCGTGGGCGAGCGTTCCGGCACAACTGGCTAAAGAGAACCACAAGTTCCAGTACAAGGTGATCCGATCCGGTGCCAGAGCCTTCGAGTACGAGACGCCGCTCGAGTGGCTTCAATCAGCCGGAATCGTCCACAAGTGCATCCGGGTCACCGAGGGGAAGGTTCCTCTTGCCGCCTATGCAGACAACGACTCCTTCAAGGTCTACATGATGGACACCGGACTTCTGTGCTCCAAATTCGACTTGCCGGCGAACATCGTGATCAGCGGTCCTCCCACCTTCGATGGCTTCAAGGGTGCCCTTACGGAGAACTACATCATGCAGTCACTGGTCTCGAACGGCTTCACTCCCTATTACTGGAGTTCGCCCGGCAAGGCGGAATTGGATTTCGTGTTCCAGGACCGAAACGGAAACATCCTTCCGCTCGAAGCGAAATCGGCTGACAATGTGCGGTCGAAGAGCCTGCGAACCTATGCCGCCTCGTACAAGCCGTCCGTCTCCCTCCGCGTCTCCTCAAGAAATTTCGGGTTGGAGAATGGAATCCGGAGTCTCCCACTGTATTCCCTTTTCTGCTTGAAACCGTGAATGGGAGTGAGTCCGTTCCGATTCTGTACCCGGTACCGAAAGTCACGGGGTGACCTCCGCCGCCGTCAGCTCCCGGGTGACCGTGTAGGACCAGAATCCGATCCTGCTCTCGGTGATGCGGATCCATTCGTCCAGATTCTCCTCGACATATCCCGGCCAACCGTCGTAGATTTCGACCGTCATGTCGGGGAAGCCAAGGAATTCTGCGATGTGCCAGCTCCACGTCCTGCTGCCGACAAGGTCGCGGTTGACGTGCGTGCCGTCACCAAGCCCTTTCGCGATGCGCGCAAGCACGATCTTCGACGTGTCGAGTCCCTTGGCGCGGTCCGCGACGATGGCGCGGGCTGCCGCGATGTCCTCCGGCTTCGTGAGGGGGAGGACGAAGGAGTCCTGGTGGACGGCTTCGCCCGTCTCCGAAACGAGGAAGTAGACCGTGCCATCGGCGGGTTCACCAGGCGGTGTCGGACTCGACGTCGGCTTGGGGGTCGGGGGGGTCGTCACGGTCGGCGTGGGCGTGGTACATGCGGAAAGGAGCAGGGCAAGAGCGGCCGCTAGTGAGAGTGTGGTGGTGAATAGGCGTCGGTTCATCGTCGTCGCACCTCCGGATCGGATGGAAACGCGTTCCCCTTGGAGCCGGGTACGGAATCGGCGCAAACTTTTTTCGCGACCTGGAACCCGCTCCCCTACTGCTTTCCCGGCCTCACCTTGAGTCCGTTCCGATTCTGTACCCGGTACCGGGAGTCCAATTCGGCATCAAAAATCGTAGGTCAGACCCGCACGAGCTCCTTGCCTTCCTTGTTCTGAATGACGATAACCAGTCCAACCGCCTTCAGCAATTCGGCCATACGATCCATCGACGGAATCGTAGTGCCCTTTTCATATTTGGATAATTGCTGTTGCGTGATGTTCATGGTCTTCGCGAGGTCACGCTGGTCGAGCTTGATCGCCTTGCGCTGAGTGCGGAGCAGCTGAGCGAATTCACGTCTCAGTCGTGCACGTTCGAGGGCCTCGTTGTAGTTCGCCTCGCCGAATCGCTGGATACCGCTTTCACGGATTTCCTGGAGCAGCCGGTCCGTTTCATGATTAACCATCTCTTTCACTTCTCTTCCTTCGTGGATCGTTCAATCTCTCGTCTCCTCGCACGGGCGAGTTCCTTGTCTCCTTCTTCGGCCTTGTTCTTCTGTTTCTTGCAGGCATGGAGCAGATATACCATGTTCCCCTTGCAGTAGATGTAGTAGATGCGATGCCCAGCCTTCCTAATTTCATACAAGCCTTGTTCAATTCGCTTGGTATCTTCAGATCCGCTGATCAGGTACTTTGCACCGTGTTCGCGAATCATTTGAAGGGTGTCGTCTATCTCGGCTTTCTCGTCAACATCATCGATGCCTTTGATATATTCAACTACGGGATAATCCCCTCGTCTCGTACGGTAGAACATGAGATAGATGAGAATCACCCCCCATATGACTCAAATATACACCATATGTTATGTATGTCAATAGTGTTATC
>CAZOHH010000156.1:0-2810 GCA_964579735.1 uncultured Oscillospiraceae bacterium
TTCTGCGCGAAGAGGATCTTGCCGTCCTGGATCGCGATGCCGTTCGGCACCGCGCCGTTCACATAGCCGATTCCGTCCACGAAGCCTCCGGCGTTCACGCCGCCGAGGGCTCCGAAGACTTCCACGATGCTGCTCAACGGAGCGCCATAGCTGCCGATATGCGGGGCGAATCCGATGAAGACGCGTGAAGGGTCGCGGATGGTCAGGAGCTTGCCTTTGAAGCCGTCCCGCTCGATGTCGATGATCGTCGCGACGGGTTCGAGCGTCGGAGTTGGGTCTCCCTGCTGCACGGTCGGAGTCGCTGAAGGCGGCACGATTGTGATGTCGCCCGGATTCTGGATGTCGTCGCCGACCACGGACTGCATGCGCTTCATGATGTCATCGATTTCGGGCTGAGGGACGAACAGGGTGGCGAAGAACTTGTTGCCGGTGGTTCCCATGGACATCACGACGACCTTCTCTTTGAGGCTCGTGAACGGGGAGTGGTAGACCAGCAGGAATGCGAACAGTGGCAAGAAGACGAGCTCACAGAGGAGCAGATGGACGATGCGTACGGACAGCGGGTTCGCACGGGCTTTCTTCATGAGCGGAGTTCCTTTCAGAAATTGCATGAGGGAACATTCGGAACCAGTCTGGAAACCCAGACCCTACTTGTGGTACAGCTTCTTCGTCTGGTAGACCGGCTCGCACGTCAGGTGGATTCCAAGCTTCTTGAAGACGTTTTCATCGACTGGGGAGAGGATCACGGACGCGTGGGCTTCGCACCCCTTCAGGTTCTGGAGTTGCTGCATGGCGAGCTCCGCCGTGGGGTCGGTGACCGCGCAGATGGAAAGCGCGACAAGCACTTCGTCCATGTGCAGCCGCGGGTTGGAGTTGCCGAGGTGGTTGACCTTGAGGTCCTGGATGGGCTCGATGATCATGGGGGAGATCAGGTGAAGATCGTCGCCGATTCCACCCAGCATCTTGACGGCATTCAGCAGCAGCGCGGAGGCTGCACCCAGCAAAGGAGTGGTCTTGCCCGTCACGATGCGGCCATCCGGGAGCTCGAGGGCTGCGGCCGGGGACCCGGTTTCCTCCTGCTTGCGAAGCGCAGCCGCCACCACGGGGCGGTCCGCCCCGGAGATGGAGAGTTGCTTCATGATCAGCTCGAGCTTGAAGATCTCCTCGTCCGACCCGAAACCCTTGCGCTTGGCGTACAGACACTTGTAGTATCTTCGAATGACTTCGTCCTTGGCGGCCCACGAAACGGCTTCGTCGTCGGTGATGCAGTAGCCCGCCATGTTGACGCCCATGTCCGTCGGTGAGTTGTAGGCGCACTCCCCGTGGATCTCCTTCAGGATCGCGCGAAGGACGGGGAACACCTCGACGTCGCGGTTGTAGTTGACGGTCGCAACACCGTAGGCTTCCAGGTGGAACGGGTCGATCAGGTTGACGTCGTCGAGGTCGGCGGTCGCCGCCTCGTAGGCCAGGTTGACGGGGTGCTTCAGCGGGAGATTCCATATGGGGAAGGTCTCGAACTTGGCATAGTTCGCCTTGATGCCGTGCCGGTGCTCGTGGTAGAGCTGGCTCATGCAGACGGCCATCTTTCCGCTTCCCGGCCCGGGGGCGGTCACCACGACCAGAGGGCGGGAGGTCTCGACGTACTCGTTCTTCCCATACCCGTCCTCGGAGACGATATGAGGGACATCGTAGGGATAGCCTGCGATCGGGTAGTGGCGATACGACCGGACGCCCAGGTTCTCGAGCCGTTTCTCGAAGGCCTGCGCATCGGGTTGGGCGGCGTAGTGCGTGACGACGACGCTTCCGACGTAGAGTCCGCTTTCCTGGAATGCGTCGATGAGGCGAAGCACCTCCTGGTCATAGGGGACGCCCGAGTCGCCGCGGACCTTGGCCTTCTGGATGTCCCTGGCGTTGATGGCGAAGACGATCTCCGCCTGGTCGCGAAGGTGCACCAGCATGTTGATCTTGGAATCGGGGAGGAACCCCGGAAGCACGCGCGAGGCGTGGTAGTCATCGAAGAGCTTGCCTCCGAATTCGAGATACAGCTTGCCGCTGTCGTGGGGGATGCGCTCCCGGATCCGTTCGGACTGCATTTCCAGATACCGGTCATTGTCGAACCCGATCTTGCGCATTGCACCGCCTCCTCTGCTTCGGGCCGCCCAGCGACCTCATCCATTCAACAATACCATTCCCGAAGGCATTTGGGGGAAGGATTGCATGGGAGGAAATTCAGAAGTATCATGGCGATTGACGAGGCCTCGAGGCGCACTCGGCCGCGAAAAACGCTTCGCATCCATCCCCCGTTGCCCGAATCGAAAGGAGCACGCATATGGACCGCAAGGAACGCGTCACCCGATCCCTCCGGCATCAGAATACGGACTTCATCCCGTATTCGGTCGACTTCACGCATCAGGAATACGAACGCATGGTCCTCCACACCGGAGATCCGGATTACGACCGCAAGATCGGCTCGCATATGACCGGCACCCAGTACTGGGGCTGGCCCACCGAGACCGTCCCCGGGAACGAACGGTTCCGGGACGCCTTCGGGGTGGAATGGAACCGGAGCGGAGTCGACAAGGATATCGGAATGATCGACTCGTTCGTGCTTCCGGACGCGGAAATGGGAACCTACCGCATGCCTGCCGTCGACGAAGCCAGGCTTCGGGCCGAGGTGGAACATTCGCTGGCTGAGGCAGGGGACCGCTTCGTCGGAGCCGGCATCGGATTCTCGGTCTTCGAGCGCGCCTGGAGCCTCCACGGCATGGAGAACGTGCTGATGGACATGATCGCGGAGCCGGCGTTCCTCG
>CAZOHH010000157.1:0-2741 GCA_964579735.1 uncultured Oscillospiraceae bacterium
GTGGTGATGGAGAGACCGATCAGGGTCAGGGGAACCTTCTTGTACCGGTCGGAGATGCTTCCACTGATCGGCGATACGATTCCCGTCGTCAGGGGATAGACAGACATGACCAGCCCTGCAGTGAGGACGGGCAGTTTAAGGACATCCTGAAGGTAGAAGGGCATGAAGAACAGATAGGAGAACATGGCGACGAATGAAAGATACGCGGTCGCGAGGCTCGAGGAGAACATGGAGTTCCGGAAGAGCTTCAGGTCCAGCAGCGGATTCGGGTGGCGCGCCTCGAGTCGCAGGAACAGCGTGAAGAGTCCGAGCGCCAGAAGGACTGTGACGGCAGCCCAGGGGACCGAAAGGAGTCCGTCCTGAAACGAGAGCAGACTGAGGAACAGGAGCGCGATGGAGGAAACGAACAGGAGCGAGCCCTTGACGTCGAAGGCGCCGGCTTCCGTGCGACGCACGCTCTCGGGTAGAAGGATGAACGTGAGGACGACGCCCAGGATGCCGAACGGCAGGTTGACGAAGAAGATTGCACGCCAGGACGCGACGTGGACCAGAAGTCCGCCGAGACTGGGCCCTGCGAGGCTGCCGACCGCGACGACCGTGCCGACGATGCCCAAGGCCTTGCCGCGCTCGGTAGCTGGAAAGATGGAGGTGACGATGCCGTTCACGAGGGCCATAGAGATGGACGCTCCGATGGCCTGCAGAACGCGTGCGGCGACGAGCATGGGGAAGCTGGCGGCCATCCCACAGAGAAGGGAACCGAGGGTGAACACGGCGAGACCCCCTGCGAACAGGTACTTCCGGCTATAGAGATCGGAGATCTTGCCCCAGACCAGGAGCAGGGAGGAAATGGCCAGAAGATACGCCGTCACGGTCCATTGCACCGTGTTGATGCTGACGGAGAAGAAGTTCGAGATCGTGGGCAGGGAGATGTTGACGATGCTGCTGTCCAGTGTCGCCATGAACGTCGCGATGCAGACGTTGAACAGGATCAGATAACGTCTGGTTTTTGTCATTTCATGTTCCATGGGGTCGATTCTATCACATGCCGTCGAGGATTTGCCTGCATCGCATGCCGCCCGTATAATCAACGGGCATCTCCTTCCATCACGAAGCACTCCAGGAGGATCCCCCCGCATGAATCTCCTTACCGCCGACAATCTCGCCAAAACGTACGCGGACCGCACGATTCTGAAGGACGTCTCCTTCAGCATCGGCGAAGGCGAGAAAATCGGCGTGATCGGCATCAACGGCACCGGAAAATCCACGCTCTTGAAGATGATCGCCGGTCAGGAACCCTTGAGCGGAGGGACGCTGATCAAGGCGAAGAACCTGCGCATCGAGTATCTCCCCCAACAGCCCGAATTCCCTGAGGGCGCCACCGTACTGCAGGCCGTGCTGCATGGTCAGTCCCCCGTGATGCAGCTGATCAGGGATTACGAGTCGGCGGCTTCCGGACTCGCCGACCAGCCCGATGACGTGGAAAGACAGAATCGACTGATCCGACTTTCCGTCCGCATGGACGCCGCAGACGCCTGGAACCTCGACAGCGAGGCCAAGAGCGTTCTCACGAGGCTCGGCATCACGGACTTCCGACAGCCCGTCGACTCCTTGTCCGGCGGCCAGAAGAAACGCGTCGCCCTCGCTTCCGCACTGGTAAACCCTGCCGATCTCCTGATCCTGGACGAACCGACCAACCACATCGATCCGACCACCGTCGATTGGCTCGAGCAATATCTCTCCAATTACAAGGGCGCTCTGCTCATGGTGACTCACGACCGTTACTTCCTGGAACGAGTGACCGGGGTCATGCTGGAAATCGACCAGACCCGACTCTTCCGCTATGAAGCCAATTACGAGAAATGGCTCGAACTCAAGGCTGAAAGGGTCGAGCGCGAGCAGTCCTCCGAACTCAAGCGCCAGAACCAGCTGCGTCGCGAGCTGGCCTGGATCCGCCAGGGGGCGCCGGCTCGTTCCACCAAGCAGCAGGCCCGCATCGACCGCTTCAATTCGCTGAACGAGCGGGAAGGACCCGCGGAGAACCAGAACGTCTCCATGTCCTCTGCCGCCACCCGACTCGGCCGCAAGACCATGGTCCTCGAAGGAGTCGGCAAGCGCTTCGAAGGGAAGACCTTGTTCCACGATTTTTCCTATATCTTCTCCCGTCGCGAGCGATTGGGGCTGCTTGGACCCAATGGCTGCGGCAAGACGACCCTTCTGAACCTCGTCGCAGGTCTCCTTCCGCCGGACAGCGGCATCCGGGAGGTAGGAAGCACGGTCCGCCTCGGTTTCTTCACCCAGGAGAACGAGCCCATGGACCCAGACCTCCGCGTCATCGACTACATCCGCCAGACCGCTGAAATCGTCCAGACCGAGGACGGTGAACTCACGGCCGCTCAGATGCTCGAGACGTTCCTGTTCCCGCCGACGCTGCAGCGGACCCATGTCCGACTTCTGTCAGGTGGTGAGAAGAGGCGTCTATTCCTGTTGAAGACCCTCATGGGTTCGCCCAACGTTCTCCTTCTGGACGAGCCGACCAACGACCTCGACATCATGACCCTGTCGGTTCTGGAGGAGTATCTGGAAGGATTCCCCGGTGCCGTCGTCGTCGTCTCCCATGACCGCTACTTCCTCGACCGGGTCGTCGAACGCATCCTCGTCTTCGAATCCGATGGTCTGATCCACCAGTACGAGGGGGACTTCAAAGCCTATCGCAAGCAGGTCGGGCTCGCCGAACAGGCCGC
>CAZOHH010000158.1:0-2708 GCA_964579735.1 uncultured Oscillospiraceae bacterium
GGGACTTCAAGTCATCAACCGCCATCTGCATCCGATCCATCCGGTGTTTACGTCGGCACGGCCTCGTATCCGGTTTCTTCCGTCATGTCGACGATCTTCTGTACGTCCGTCGATGTCTCGTCGTATTCGACCGTCATGCGGGCGGTTTCGAAATCGACCTGCGCCTTGGAGACGCCCGGCATCTTCGAGATCACACGCGCGAGCCGCGCCGAACAACCTGTGCAGGACATGCCTTTGACCTGGAACACCTTGACCATCTGGAATACCTCCTTCAAACGAGCGGCAGACTGTTTAGCACCGCACCTTTGTTTGAAGGGTATCACGGAATCGCATGCGATTCCGTACCGAACCGCACGCGTTCCGTTCGATGTCGGTCACCCGTGGCGGCGGTCCAGGGTGCGGCGCACCAGCTTGTAGAGTTCGCCGGCCGTGAAGGGAATCAGCGCGAAGCCCACAATCAGACCCCAGTCGGCCAGGGTCGGCGCGACGGTGTGGAAGACGGGTTCGAGGAAGGGAACGTACAGGACGACGAGAAGCATGGAAAGCGCGATGCCCGTGGCCCAGAGCATCTGCTTGTTGGAGAACCAGCCGATACGGAAGATGCTGTGGCGCTCGGATCGGCTCGTGAAGGCGCGCAGCAGTTCCGCGCAGATCAGCGTCGTGAAGGCCAGCGTACGGGCGTGGAGGACGATATCCGTGTCGGCCCAGTCCGCGGTCGGGAGGAACAGGTAGAGCTTGCCGAGGGTGAGTGTGAACACTCCGTAGACCGCAAGGAAGATCGCGACGGCTTGGATGCCTATGGCCATGAGCATCTCGCGGTTGATGATCGGTTCCTTGGGGCTGCGCGGCTTGTAGGACATGATGTCGGGGTCACCCTTTTCGCTGCCGAGCGCGAGCGCCGGGAAGCTGTCGGTGACGAGATTCAGCCAGAGCAGCTGGATGGGCAGCAGGGGCACGAAGTCCGGACCGAGGATCAGGCTGGTGAGGAAGATCACGAGGATCTCGCCTACATTGCACGAGAGCAGGAAACCGACGAACTTGCGGATGTTGGCGTAGATGATGCGACCTTCTTCGACCGCGCTGACGATGCTCGCGAAGTTGTCATCGGTCAGGATCATGTCGGCGGTGCCCTTGGCGACGTCGGTTCCGGTGATTCCCATGGCGACGCCGATGTCGGCGCTCTTGAGGGCCATGGCGTCGTTGACGCCGTCCCCGGTCATGGAGGCGATGTGGCCGTTGGCGCGCAGGGCGTTGACGATGCGCACCTTGTGGTCGGGCGAGACGCGGGCGTAGACGGACGTGTGTTCCACGGCCTCGCGGAGGGCCGCGTCATCCATGGCGTCCAGTTCGTGGCCGGCGAGGACACGGTCGTCCTCGTCCATCATGCCGAGGTCGCGTGCGATGGCGACGGCGGTGTCCTTGTAATCACCCGTGATCATGACCGGACGAATGCCGGCGGCGGCGCACACGCGCACGGCGTCGCGCACCTCGGGCCGGGCAGGGTCGATCATGCCGACGAGGCCGAGCCAGACCATGCCGTCCTCGATGCTTTCCGCATCGGAGGACGCTTCCAGGGGAAGATCCGCGGCGTGACGTCGGTATGCGAAGGCGAGGACGCGCAGGGCGGAGGACGCGAGCTGGTGGTTCGCTTCGAGGAGGGCTTCGCGCGCGTCATCGTCCATGGGAATCTCGCCTGCGGTGGTGTAGCGGTAGGTGCAGCGGGAGAGCATCAGGTCGGGGGCGCCCTTCGTGAAGGAGTAGAGCGGCCCACCGACGAATTCATAATGGAAGGTGGTCATCCGCTTGCGGTCGGAGTCGAACGGGATCTCCGCGACGCGCGGGTACTCCCTGGCTGCCGATTCGCGGGTCATCCCGGCCTTGGCCGCGGCGACGACGAGTGCGCCCTCGGTGGGATCCCCGATGATGCCGAAACCGCCCTCCTCCTTTTCACGGAGAATCGAATCGTTGCACAGGAGGGCGCCGAGCAGCAGGCGGCGCAGGACCGCAGAATCGTTGAGTGCGACCCCCTGGAGGGTCTCGATCGCACCGACGGGCGCGTAGCCCTGACCGCCCACGGAGAACAGCGTGTCCTCGCAGTGGATGCGGGTCACGGTCATCTCGTTCTGGGTCAGGGTGCCGGTCTTGTCGGAGCAGATGGTGTCGACGCAACCGAGGGTCTCGACGGCGAGAAGACGCTTCATGATGGCGTGACGGTCGACCATGCGCTTCATGCCGACGGCGAGGACGATCGTGACGACGGCAGGCAGGCCTTCGGGGATCGCGGCGACGGCGAGGCTGATCGCGGTCAGGAACAACGACAGGGGTTCGCCGTGCTGCAGGAGGCCGACGATGAAGACGACGGCGCATACGGCGAGGCAGAGGATGCCGAGCCACTTGCCGAGTTGGTTGAGGCTCTTCTGGAGTGGCGTGGGCTCCTCCTCCATGGACTGGAGGCGGTCGGCGATACGACCGATCTCGGTGGTTCCGGCGGTTCCGACGACGATGCCGCGTCCACGGCCATAGGTGACGATGGTGCTCATGTAGCAGACGTTCGTGCGGTCGCCGAGCGGGATATCACCTTCGAAGGTGTCGGCGGCGCGCTTCTCGACGGGCACGGATTCGCCGGTCAGCGAGGCCTCCTCGATCTTGAGGCTGCTGCTTTCGAAAAGGCGAAGGTCCGCGGGGACGATGTCGCCGGCTTCGAGCAG
>CAZOHH010000159.1:0-2659 GCA_964579735.1 uncultured Oscillospiraceae bacterium
CATTCGAAGCCGTGGTCGGGGAACGACTCGATGCCCTTTATGGCACCGCGGAGTGGCGCAAGCGACTGGTACCCTACATGACGACGGTTCTGGTTCTCGATTGCTCGCTACAAAAGCAGACCGACGACGGTCTGGCTCGTGACGCCTTCGGCGGCATCTGGCGCACCGACCGGCTCCCGTTCCACCAGGTGAAGATTCCGTTCGAGGAACCCACCTTCGAAGGACAGGACTTCCCCCGCATCGACGTCTATCTTGAGGAGATCCGGAACAAGAAAGCTGAAGCGATCCGGAAGATTCGGGAGACTCCCGATGCGTTTCATATCCTCAAGTTCGGATGGGGGCTGTTCGAGCTCAGCTGGACCGTCCGAGGGTTCGAGAACGCGCTCGTCGACGCAGCGACCGAACCGGAGTTCTACGAGGAATTGATCGGCCGACTCGGCGACATCTTTCTTGCGGCTGCAAAGGAACTCCGCGACATCCCTGCCGATGCCGTCATGTTCGGAGACGACTGGGGAGATCAGCGAGGGGTCATTCTCGGTCCCGAGCGCTGGCGACGCTTCGTGAAGCCAGCATGGGCGCGAATCTACAGAGAAGTCCACGCGCAGGGCAAGTACGTCTTCAGCCATTGCTGCGGCAGCATCGTGGATATCATGCCCGATATCGTGGAGATGGGAATGGACGTCCTGGAGAGCGTGCAATCCGAAGCCAGGGGGATGGATCCCTATGCGCTGAAGAGGGCTTGGGGCGATCGGCTTGCGTTCTGGGGCGGGCTGGGGAGCCAGAGCATCATTCCTTTCGGAACGCCGGAGGAACTCCGGTTCGAAATCGCCCGTCTCTGCAAGGAGATGGGAAAAGGGGGCGGATATATCCTCGCACCTGCCAAGCTGCTCCAGCCGGAGACGCCTGTCGAGAACGCCGCGGCCATCATGGAGGCGTTCATGCGTCAATGAGGTGTCGGACTCGCTGCATCCCGACAAGTCGAATCCAGAAAGGAGTTCCATGGCATGTCGCATGCAAAGCCTGGAGGGTTCGAAAGGACATACCGAAGGACAAGTATTTTCATTTCGACTACTATATCGAAATCCTTGACTGCAGCATGAATACGGACCCTGATTTCAAGAGAAACCATCACATCCTCCCCCGACTCGTCAGCCCTGAACAGGAAATGGAAGAGCGCCGTGGCCGAGAGGAATGGGTCAGGTAGGGCAGTTCGGCATTCTGCGCAAAGGAGCTGACGATCCATCCAGGAAGGACCGTCACGATTCCAGATGCGGCGGCGGTGGAGGGTGTGCAGATCGCCAACACGAGCGAAACGGACGATATCGTCATGCTCAAGCATTTCGGTCCCGACAACGCCGACGCGGTTGGTTTGCTCAAGCAGTATGGATGATCGAATGCCACGTGCCGCCAACCGATGCACGGCTTTCATGAATGGAGGACCAAGTCTGTGAGCAACCGGGAGCTGTTCCATGCGACGATGCGCCGAGAAAATGGCACTCGACTTCTCCATATGGAACAGGGGTTCAATGTCGTCTATCCGGATTGGCGGAAGCAGGGCCTTCCCAAGGAGGTGCAGACTTCCTGCAACGTCAAGCTGACGACGACGACGAATCTCTACGACTACATGAACGTATCCGGGTACCTCTACTGCCAATTCAATCAGTTCTGCATTCCCGAATTCGAGGAAGTGACCCTGGAGCAGAACGAAACGCGACGGATCTATCGGAACAGGCAAGGCGTGACCCTGATGGAACGGACCGATCCCTCGGTGGTCGGGACGTCAAGCTTCTCCCCGCCGCATGAACTGGATTTCTCCATCAAGTCGCCGCGGGATTACCTGGAGCACCGGCACCGCTTTGTCGGACATATCGACCAGCGGTATGACAGGAAATGGCTGGACGAAAACGGACCAGCCTATCAGATGCAACCCGACCATCCGATCACTCTATGGGTCCATGGCCCATTCGCGTTCCTGAGGGAGCTGCTCGGAGTAGAGAACGCGATGGTTCTGCCCTACGAGGAGCCGGAGATGGTCCGGATGATGCTTCGGGACCATCTCGAGACCTCGAAGGCGGCAGCGGAACCTGTCATCAGGGCTTGTCGGCCGGACATGTGCTTCGTCTGGGAAGACTGCTGCGGCAGTACCGGACCCTTCATCTCCCCTTCGATCTTCGGAGAGGTATTCGCACCGTGGTATCGCGAATGGAAGAGCTATCTGAAGGTCATGGGCGTCAATTGGGTCATGCTGGACACCGACGGGAATCCCACGCCACTGGTCAGGCAGTGGTATGACGCGGGCGTCGACTGCATCCAGCCATGGGAGGTGAATGCGGTGAACATGCTTGAACTGGCTTTGGAGTTCCCGGAACGAGTCATGATGGGAGGCATCTACAAGCACATGTTCGAACCGGGGGATCCTGCCCAGGTCGGACAT
Source organism: uncultured Oscillospiraceae bacterium (assembly GCA_964579735.1). Classification (GTDB taxonomy): domain Bacteria; phylum Bacillota; class Clostridia; order Saccharofermentanales; family UBA5734; genus CAILLO01. Next base: position 2,435 of record CAZOHH010000159.1, read on the forward strand.
TTTAAGTCCCTGGATGTTCACCAGGCGATCGATGATGAACTGCATCGAGTCGTCGGACCCATGGTCAGGCGTGGGGGATACATCGCATCTCTTGACCACTTGGCGTTCTGGGGCACGACCTTTGATGGCTACAGATACTACAGCCAGCAACTGACCGAAAGGTATGGAAAAGCGAACTGCGTCGAAAGGCATCTGGACTGACTTCCCAGTCATCCGTCGCTCTCG
>CAZOHH010000160.1:0-2610 GCA_964579735.1 uncultured Oscillospiraceae bacterium
GCGGCGATCCTGAAACTCAACTGAGGAAGGCGCGACCCAAGCCGCGCGAAAGAAGCCGCGCGACAGACGACATCGGATAGGGTCGAAGAAGCAGGACACCGGGCTCCCGCGAGCCCGGTGTCCTTTGTGTGCGCGGGAGTCGGTGCACTTTGATTCCAGAATTCCAGAAGATTCTGCATGACTCGGCGATTTCCCTCCACCCTTCCTTCACCATACTGCTAGAATCAGAAGGGGAACCGTGTAGGCAGCGGTCGTTCTGGAAGGAGCAACGAAAATGGGTATCCTTTTCGACGAGAAGAACATGATCTTCAATCTGTACACTCGGGACAGCAGCTACATCGTGAGGGTCCACCCACGTGGCGAGCTGCTGTTGTCCTACTGGCAGAAGAGAGTCGATGATATCGTTCCGGAGCATTATGCGCAGGACTCGTTCCCGATGATGGCCCCAAGCCCCGACAAAGGAAGCCAGTACTCCCACAGCTCCGTGCCAAGGGAGTATCCTGCTTTTGGCAACTCCGATTTCAGGTATCCGGCCTACCGTGTCGAAAATCCCAACGGGGATACGATCACCGACCTGAAGGTCAGAAGTCACTCGATCACAGCGGGCAAGCCGAAGCTCCAGGGGCTCCCCGCCACCTTCTCCAACGGCTCCGATCGAGTGGAGACGGTCGATTTCGAGCTTTGCGACGAGGTGATCGGCCTGACCGTGCACCTGTCGTATTCCGTGTTCGAGTACCAGAACGTGATCGCACGGTCGGCTCGTTTCGAGAACACCGGCGTCTTGAGCCTCGAACTCCAGTCCGCGTTGAGCGCGAGCGTCGATTTCAGCGGCAGCGATTTCGATTTTCTCCACCTTGCCGGGAATTTCCTGCAGGAAAGGGATGTCGTGAGGGAGCCCTTGCACAGGGGAAGCCGCAGCATTCAAAGCAGGAGAGGCATCAGCAGTCACCAGGCGAATCCATTCATCGCGATCCTGGACCGGAGTGCGGATGAGCACCACGGAGACGCATACGGGTTCAGCCTGGTCTATAGCGGGAACTTCCTGGCCAACATCGAGGTGGACGAGGCGTACCGGACCCGAGTGTCCATGGGCATCGACCCCTTCGAGTTCTCGTGGAAACTCGAGGCAGGAGAGCGGTTCCAGACACCGGAATGCCTGCTGGCGTATTCGGACAAGGGGCTGAACAAGCTGTCCCAATCGTATCACGAGCTTTTCAGGAAGCACCTCTTCACCAGTCGGTTCAAGAACGTGCGCCGGCCGATCCTCAACAACAACTGGGAAGCCACCATGTTCCACTTCGACGAGAAGAAAATCATGGACATCATCACGGATTCCGCGGAAGTCGGAATCGAGCTGTTCGTCCTCGACGACGGTTGGTTCGGAAAGAGGAATGCGGACAACTGCTCCCTTGGCGACTGGACCGTGAACAAGGAGAAGTTCCCGAACGGTTTGACCCCTGTGATCGAGCATGCCAATCGGAAGGGATTGAAGTTCGGTCTCTGGTTCGAGCCGGAGATGGTCTCCCCGGACAGCGACCTGTACAGGAAGAACCCGGACTGGTGCCTGCACGTCCAGGACCGGAGCCGGTCCGAAAGCCGGCATCAGCTGGTGCTGGACCTGTCCAATCCGTCCGTGTGCGACTACCTCGTGGAGGCCGTCTCGGACATCCTGTCCAACCATCGCATCGAGTACGTGAAATGGGACATGAACCGGAGCTTGACGGAAGTCGGTTCGACGTCGCAACCTCCCGCCAGGCAGAAGGAAACGGCTCATCGCTACGTGCTGGGGCTCTATGGCATCATGGAGCGCCTGACGAAGGACTTCCCCGACATTCTCTTCGAAGGCTGCGCGTCCGGCGGCGGACGTTTCGATCCGGGCATCCTGTATTACATGCCGCAGATCTGGGCCAGCGACAACACGGACGACGTGCAGCGGATCAGGATCCAATACGGGACGAGCCTGGTCTATCCCCCGTCGACCATGGTCGCCCACGTCACGTCTTCCCACGGACCGTTCGCCGGAAAGAGCAACGCGACCCTCAAGCGGAAGGCGAACGTGGCCATGGGAGGGATCTTCGGGTACGAGATGGATTTCGGCAGACTTTCGGATCCGGAGAAGGAGGAAGTCAGGCGGCAGGTCTCCCTGTACAAGGAGATTGCGGAAACGGTGCAGTTCGGGACGTTCTATCGCCTGGAGGACCCCTTCACGACCCAGCGGGCGGGCTGGATGTCAGTGTCCGAAGACGGCGGGGAAGCGGTCGTGTTCCATTGCACGGTGAAGAGGACCCCGTTCAACGCGGCGCTTCGGCTCCGACTCAAGGGACTGGAAGCCGATGCGAGGTACGAGCTCGTCAACTACAGGGAGATATATTCCAGGGGATTCGGCATGCCTGGATTCGGCCCACCGCCCGGTGCACCTCCCGGAGGCGGGCCGCCACCCGGAGCGCCCCCCGGTCCGCCTCCAGGACCGCCTCCCGGCCCGCCCCCAGGCGCGGTCAAGGAATCCCCGGTCTACAGGGGGGATGAATTGATGAACATGGGGCTGTCCGTCCCTTCGCCGTTCATGGGCGCGGACAACGAAAGCATTCTGTGCGTATTCAGGAAGGTCGG
>CAZOHH010000161.1:0-1123 GCA_964579735.1 uncultured Oscillospiraceae bacterium
GCCTTCTGCGGCGCTCAACTTCCTTCATGCGCGCCGGGGGAACAGCGTCTCCGCATTGCGGCGCACGAGGCCGCATAGGGTCTCGACCGAAAGCCCATGGAGCTCGGCCACGGTTTCGGCCACGAGGCGCACATGGGCGGGTTCGTTGGTCTGTCCTCGGAAAGGCGCGGGCGTGAGATACGGGCAATCCGTCTCGATGAGAAGACGGGCCGGAGGGATGGACTTCACGACCTCCAGCAGCCGGTTCGCGTTCTTGAACGTCACGGGTCCGGCGAACGAGACGAAGAAGCCGAAGCGCAGCAGTTCCCTCGCGGTCTCGACGCTGCCTCCGAAGCAATGGAATACGCCCGGCACGGGCCGCAACCGACCCTCGGCCCGGAGCTCGCGGATCAGGTGCAGCGCATCTTCGGTCGCCTCGCGCTCGTGGACGATTACAGGCAGGTCGAGTTCGAAAGCGAGTTCCATGTGTCTGCGGAAGACCGCCCGCTGGATGTCGCGGGGGGAATTGTCGTAGTGGTAGTCGAGTCCGGTCTCGCCGACCGCGACAGGAAGAATGCCGTAGCCTCCGCCGGTGAGGACCATGTCGCGGATTTCCTCGAAGGCCTTGTCGTCGGCGTTCTTCGCATCGTGGGGATGTATGCCGACGGAGGCGCGGAGGCGGACGGGGTTGCCGTCGAAGCGCGCCGCGATGTCGAGCGCCAGGCGCGACGAGACGAGGTCGTAGGAGGCGATGAGCACGTCCTCCACGCCGGCCGCATCGGCGCGTGCCAGAACAGCGGGCAGGTCGGATGCGAGGCGCGGGTCGTTCAGGTGCGCATGGGTATCGAAGTAGTGGGGTCCATCCTCGTCCATGGCATCCTCATCCGACCGATGTGCCGGCGGGAACTTCGCCATCGACGGTCAGCACGCGGTAGGTGCCTGCATCGAGGGCGCATAGGATCATTCCCTCGGACAGGATGCCGCGGAGCTTCACCGGCTTGAGGTTCGCGACGAGGACCACGCTCTTCCCCACGAGGGATTCGGGCGCGTAGGTGGTGGCGATTCCCGAAACGACCTGGCGCTTTTCTTCACCGAGGTCCAGCGACAGGAGCAGCAGCTTGTCGGACTTCGGGACGCGCTCGCA
>CAZOHH010000161.1:1223-2555 GCA_964579735.1 uncultured Oscillospiraceae bacterium
GTGCCGGGCGTGACCGTCGCGAGGAACTCGAGTTCCTTCGCGAGATCGATCCGTGGGAAAAGCGCCTCCATCTTGCGGATTCCGTCGGGGGAGTCGAAGAGACCGAAGAGGGCCGCGGAAGCCCAGGAAGTGGTCTGGATTCCGGATAATCCGAGCGCCTGCTGGATCTTCGGACCTGTGGAAGGCATGAACGGGGTGACGAGGATCGAGACGATGCGCAGCACCTCGGCCAGGTGCCCGAGCACGGAGGCGAGGCGGGGGCGAAGGGCGGGATCCTTGGCGAGGTTCCATGGCGCGGTCTCGTCGATGTATTTGTTGCTGCGCCCGACGACCTTCCATATCTCGACGAGGGCGAGGCTGTACTGCAGCTGGTCGAGCAGGACCCCGACTCGGCCGGAAAGGCCATCACACAGGGCGCGGAGTTCGCGGTCCTCGGTCTCGAGGGGCGCGGAAAGCGCGTCCGCAGGCAGGCGCCCGTCGAAATAGCGTTCGACCATGGCGGTCGTGCGGCTGACGAGGTTCCCCAGGTCATTGGCCAGGTCTGAGTTGATGCGCCCGATCAGCGCCTCGTTGGAGAAAGCGCCGTCCGAGCCGAACGGCATCTCGCGCAGCAGGAAATAGCGGATCGCATCGACGCCGTAGCGGTCGCAGAGGATCTGAGGGTCGACGACGTTTCCGGTGGACTTTCCCATCTTCGCACCGTCGAGGGTCAGCCATCCATGGCCGAAGACGTGCTGAGGCAGGGGCTCTCCGAGAGCCATCAGCATGGCGGGCCAGATCAGCGTGTGGAAGCGGACGATCTCCTTGCCCACGAGCTGGACTTCCGCCGGCCAGTAGCGCCGGTAGTCGGCTTCGTCGGAAGAGGCATAGCCCAGGGCGGTGATGTAGTTCGACAGGGCGTCGACCCAGACGTACACGACATGCCCCGGGTCGAAGGTGACGGGGATGCCCCAGGTGAAGGAGGTGCGGGAGACGCAGAGGTCCTCGAGCCCCGGCCGCAGGAAATTGTTGAGCATCTCGTTGGCTCGGGAGGCGGGCAGCACGAACCCAGGGTTGTCCTCCAGCAGCCGGATCAGCCGTTCCTGATACTTCGTCATGCGGAAGAAATAGCTCTCCTCGCGGGTGCGTTCGACCTCGCGGCCGCACTCCGGGCACTTGCCGTCCTTGAGCTGGGTCTCGGTCCAGAAGGACTCGTCGGGCGTGCAGTACCAGCCCTCATATTCGCTCTTGTAGATGTCGCCCTTTTCGTAGAGGCGGCGGAAGATCTCCTGCACGGCCAGGACGTGCTTCTCGTCGGTCGTCCGGATGAAGCGGTCGTACTGGATGTCGAGC
>CAZOHH010000162.1:0-2529 GCA_964579735.1 uncultured Oscillospiraceae bacterium
ACATCCTCTTCACCGACGAGGAACGCCAGATCTGCAGGGAGATCCTGGAGGACCTCGGTTTCGACCCAGAGGAGATTGCGACTTGAAACCAGCACGCGTCTGCCGCACCACACGGTTTATCACAAATTAGCACGTCACTACGGGGTGATGACATGAATGCGGCGAACCGGTTGTTCTACCATCGAAGGCTATACGACCTCAAGCGGACCGATGCGCTGTTCATTCGGGCCGAACTCGAGAACGTCCGGCACCACATGGTGCGTTGCCCTGAATATGCGGAAATCCTCGCTCGGCAGGGGTTCTCGCTCGACTCAGTGAAGACCGTCGAGGACCTTTGGCGGATTCCGCCGATTCCGACGGCTTTCCTCAAACGGCACACGTTGTATTCGGTCTCCCCGAAGCATCTGATGTTCCAGTCCACGACGTCGGGCACCAGCGGCAAGGTCAGCCGGATGGGCCTCGACTGGACGTCGGCGTGGCGCGGTCTTGGTATGGTGCTCGGCACCTTCCTCACGCACCGCCTCGTCTCGCTGCGGCCGACCAACCACGTCGTCCTCGGCTATGAGCCGGCGAAGCGCAACCGGATCGGCGCAGTCAAGACCGCCTACGCCATGACCTACGCCGCGCTGCCCATTCACCGCGTGTACGCACTCAAGGACAACGGCAAGGACTACGTGCTCAATCTCGACGGCATCCGGAAGGCGCTCCTGCGCTACGAAAAGCAGGGACTTCCCGTGCGCTTCATGGGGTTCCCCGCCTACTTCATGTTCCTGCTCCGCGAGCTCCAGGAGGCCGGCGTACACTTGAAGCTTCACCCGAAGTCGATGGTCTTCCTCGCTGGAGGCTGGAAGCAGTTCCTCGCCGAAAAAGTGGACAAACCGACATTGTACGCCATGTCGCAGGAGGTCCTCGGCATAGGCGGCGACCGCATCAAGGAGTTCTTCGGGGCGGTCGAGCACCCTATCGCGTACTTCGATTGCCCGAACCACCATTTCCATGTGCCGGTCTACGCGCGGGTCATCATCCGGGACACGGCGCTTCGTCCGGTCGGCTTCGGCGAACCGGGGCTGCTCAACCTACTCACCCCCATGATGACCAGCATGCCGTTCAGCTCGGTCATGACCGACGATCTCGCGGTCCTCCACCCCGGCGCGGCCTGCGGTTGCGGCAACCCGGCACCGTATTTCGACGTGCTGGGACGCGTGGGGCTGGCCGACATCAAGACCTGCGCCGCGGGCGCCGCCGAGCTGCTGAACGTGAAGCCGGCCGCTGTGGCGAAGGAGGCGGGGGCATGAATCTCGTTGATGGGCGCGTTCTCGACACGAAGGCGTGCGACGCCGTGCTCGACACGCTGGAGTCGCGCATCCTCGCGACGCTGCAGGGCGAGCGCCTGGACCCGGAGTGGGTCGTCGCAGCGTGCGGGCGGCTGGTCGAGACGCTGGACGAGTCTTTTTTCCTGCGGACCCTGGCGGACCTGGGGTTCGACGAGGACCTGGCCCGCGGCTACCTCGACGATTCGCGCCTGATGTTCGGCGAAGCGTACCTTCGCGAGCGCATGCGCAAGGAGCTTGGCGAGGGCCACGGTCGCCCGACGACCTTCGTGCCGTTCGGCGGTTCACATTCCGTGACCGAGAGGCTCGAGCCGCTGGGCACGCTGCTGCACATCGCGGCTGGCAACGCGGACGGGCTCCCGGCCTTCAGCGTGCTCGAGGGTCTGTTGACCGGCAACCTCAACATCCTCAAGCTCCCGGCGGCCGAGGGCGGCATCTCCATCCACCTCCTCCAGGAACTGATCCGCATCGAACCGCGCATCTCGCCGTACGTCTATGTATTCGATTATTCATCTCGGGACGTCGTGCAGATCGCGAAACTCGTCGCCGTCGCCGATGCAGTCGTCGTCTGGGGCGGCGCGGAAGCCGTCGCGGCGCTGCGCAAGCTCGCGGGCCCGGACACGAAGCTCATCGAGTGGGGCCACAAGGTCAGTTTCGCCTACGTCACGGCGCAGGGGAGGACGACCGAGGCCCTCGCCGGCCTGGCGCGCAACATCGTCGAGACCGGCCAGCTGTTGTGCAGCTCGTGCCAGGGAATCTACGTCGACGTGGGCGACACTCTGGATGCGGCCACCGCTTTGGATACGGCTTCGGACTTCTGCCGGCAGTTCCTCCCCGTGCTCGAGACCGCCGTCGCTTCCCGTGCCAAGGATCTCGGCCTCGGGCTCGAGAGCCAGATCGCGCTGCAGGTCTATACCGAGGAGCTCGAGTCCGTGTACACCGGGTCCCGCGTCTTTCGCGGCGCTCACTGCAGCCTGATCGCCTACCCCGACCGCAACCTGAATCCTTCCATACAGTTCGGAAACGCCTGGGTGAAGGCACTGCCCCGGACCGATCTGCTCGCCACGCTGCGCCCGTACAAGGGGTTCCTCCAGACCGTCGGCCTGCTCTGCGGGGACGGGGAGCGCGACGAACTGACGCGCCTGCTCTGGCGCACCGGTGTCGTCCGCGTCTGCACCGGGGAGCGGATGTCCACGAC
>CAZOHH010000163.1:0-2524 GCA_964579735.1 uncultured Oscillospiraceae bacterium
TTGACATAGTGTACGGTACACACTATAATGAAATTACAATCATAGTGAATCAGAAAGCAAAGGAGGTGAAGCACATGTCGGAGAATGAGTCGACGCTGGGGTCCCTGGTGTCCGAACTCCGTCGCGGCACGCTGGTCCTGAGCGTCCTCAGCCAGCTCAGCGAACGGCAGTACGGGTACTCGCTCGTGCAGCGCCTGTCCGAACAGGGACTCGAAGTCGACCAGAGCACGCTGTATCCGCTGCTGCGCCGCCTCGAGAAGCAGGAACTGCTCGACAGCGACTGGACCCTCGAGGAAGCACGGCCACGCCGGTACTACGTGCTCAGCAAGGCGGGAAGGGAACTGCTCGCGGACCTGACGCGCGAGTGGGACCACATGGTGGAAGTCCAGGGGCGCCTGCTGGGGCGCACGACGGACGTCGAAAAGGAGTGAAGATCATGGAAATGATGGAACGCTATCTCTATGACATCGGCCGCCGTCTGCCGTCGAAGCAGCGGGAGGATATCGTCAAGGAGCTCCGCTCCCTGCTGCAGGACGCCCTGGATGCCCGCACCGAGGGGCGTGAGCCCACCGATGCCGACATCGCAGCCGTCCTTTCGGAATTCGGCTCCCCGGCCGCCGTCGCCTCCCGCTATGCCGGCGAGCGTTACCTGATCGGCCCTGGGATGTTCGACTTGTATTGGCTGGTCCTGCGCATCGTGGTCGCCGCCATGGCCTTCGGTCTCGCCGTCGCGCTCGTGGTCGGACTCGTCTTCGATACGGCTTCGAGCTTCGATGCCTTCCGACGCGTCCTGACCTTCATTCCCGAAGTCTTCACCGCGGGCCTCACGGCATTCGGCTACGTCACCGCGATCTTCTTCCTCATCGAGCGCTTCGGCAAGCAGAAGGATTTCCGCGACACCTTGAAGCAGAGCGACTGGAACCCATCCGACCTGCCGCAGGTCCCGATCCGCACCGACCGCGTCGGTCGCGTCGGCCCTCTCTTCGCAATCTGCTTCACCCTGCTGGCCCTCGGCATCCTGAACTTCCACCCCGAGTGGATCGTCTTCGTGCACACCCTGAACCCGGGAGCCGACATCGTCTACATCCCCGTCCTCGCCCCAGCCGCCCTTGCCGCCTACCTGCCGCTCTGGAACGTCAGCCTGGTCTCCGGTCTCGTCGTACAGTTCCTGCTCCTCCAGAGCGGCCGGTGGAACCTCGGGACCCGGCTTGCGGAGATCGGACGCCAGCTCTTCTCCATCGGCGTCCTCGCGTACATGATGGTCGGTCCCGCCCTGCTCGCTCCGGACGTCTTCTCGGACTTTCCCGACCTCCCCGAACTTGCCGAACTGAACGGTCTTTTCACCATGAACTTCCGCTGGGTCTTCGGACTGCTGATCTTCTTCGTGGTCATCGACATCGTGAAGACCGCCGTCCAGGCCGTCCGCAGCAAACTCGCCAAGACATAGCCGCACCTTGGTTCCCGACCTCGCCGGGACGGTGGAGAGACATCTCTCCGCCGTCCTTCCTGTATGCTAGAATGAAATCGATGTGACCACGAATCAAGGAGGTTCCGAAATGGCTGAACCCCGCATGCGCATCCGAATCCACTCGAACGGTCCCTTGATCGTCTCCGGCTCGGTTCCGCTTCTTCGCAGCACGATCCTGACGGACGCCGAAGGCTTCTCCGTCGGCTACAGCGAACCGATTCCCGTTCCGACCGGCGAGACCTACGCGCTGTGCCGCTGCGGCAAGACGAAGAAGGGCCCGTTCTGCGACGGAAGCCACACCGCCGCCGATTTCGACGGCACCGAGAAAGCAGACCGTCGACCCTTCGTCGAGCAGGCCGACAAGACCGTCGGACCCGGTGTCACGCTGCTCGACGTCTTGCCCCTATGCGCCGGGACCCGCCACTGCTCCGTCGCCGAGGGCGACACCTGGGGTCTGACCGAGAGTTCCGGCAACCCCGTCGACCGCGAGATCGCCATCCGCACCGCCCAGCTCTGCCCCGCTGGACGGCTGGTCCCGTTGGACCCCGCTTCCGGCCTGGCGATCGAACCCGAGCACGCCCCTTCCATCGTCCTCCTCGAGGACCCCGAGGTCGAGGCCTCCGGCCCGATATGGGTCCGAGGCGGCATACCCGTCGAGTCCTCCGACGGCACCGTCTACGAAGTCCGCAATCGCATCACCCTGTGCCGCTGCGGCGCATCGAAGAACAAACCCTTCTGCGATGGCAGCCACATCACGTCGGAATTCAAGGAGCCGGGTCTTGAACACGGAACGCCTATCTGAAATACGTGCTCTCGTTCCCCGTCCGTGTTTCATCCAAGAGCCACTATAACAGCCATTGCCACTCGGCTCTCGCCTCGTACACGGCTGAGTGGCACTAGAATGAAACACGAACTCTAGTTCCCCGCACGCATTTCCGCAAGGCGTTGCATAAAGCCTGTGTCTTGCACCGTAAGCTTCAACGGCGAGTAGTGGCGGAAGGCTGTCTCGATGCCAATGGCATCGAACGCCATCCGACTCGCCGTAGAAGCGTCGCG
>CAZOHH010000164.1:0-2484 GCA_964579735.1 uncultured Oscillospiraceae bacterium
TGTTTGTCGTACAGTAAAAGGGACATGAAACGGCGAGCACTCTCCCTAAAAACGGCGAGAAGATTTCCCTAGAAACGGCGAGAGAGGAAAGTCGAAAAGAAGAGGCCACTTGAGACACCGACCCACAATCCATACCCTGTCTGTAGAACCACCAACAGATGGGGAGGAAGAAGGAGATGCTCAAGATGGCCCAGATCGATTGTATCAAGGAAATGCAGGGTAAGGGAATGACGCCGACAGAAATCTGCAACCGGTTGGAGTTGAGCCCGAAGACGGTGCGGAAGTACCTGGCGATGGAGGATTTCTCGCCGCAAGCCCCTGTCCGGCGACACGGCCCGTCCAAGCTGGACGCGTACAAACCTCAGATCGAGAGGATTCTGGAGGAGGACAGTCAGACCTGGTACAAGCAGCGGCATACAGCACGACGGATCTGCGTGCGTCTCCAGAAGGAACTCGGGGCGGACGTGGAGTATTCGCTGGTCCAGCGGTATGTGAAACTACGTCGGCAGGAACGTCAGGAAGGCCGTCTCGCATTCAATGAACTGGAGTGGGCACCGGGAGAAGGTCAGGTCGATTTCGGAGAAGCGGACTTCAAGACGCCGACAGGACTCCTGCGCAGGTACTACCTCGTGCTGAGCCTGCCGTACAGCAACGCGGGGTTCGTGCAGGTGTTCGACGGCGAGACGGCGGAATGCGTGTGCGAGGGCCTGCAGGCGATCTTCCGGCACCTGGGAGGGTGTCCTTTCCGCTTGGTGTTCGACAACGCCACCGGCGTCGGACGCAGAATCGAGAAGAGGATCCGGCTGGCCGAGCTCTTCTCCCGGTTCAAGGCGCACTTCGGGTTCGAATCGACGTTCTGCAACCCGGACGCAGGGCATGAGAAGGGCAACGTCGAGTGCAAGGTCGGGTACCATCGTCGGAACTACTTCGTCCCCGTCCCATACATCGGCGAACTCCAGGCGTTCAACCGGCAGCAGCTGGCGGAAGCAGCGCAGGACTTCGACCGCCTGCACTACAAGAAGGAGCGGCTCATCCGCGACCTGCTCGAGGAGGACCGCGCAGCCCTGCTGGCCTTGCCACGGACTCGGTTCGCCGCATGCCGGTACGTCAGGGTCCAGACGGACGGATACGGGAAGTTCTGCGTGGATTTCCGTCACCATTACTCGTCCGACCCAGATTACGCCCTGCAGGAGATCGTGGTCCGGATCGGTGCCTTCACGGTCGCGCCGCTGAACCGCGCGGGAATCCCCATCAGTGAGCATCCTCGGGAGTTCGGAGGGGCGCGCACCGACATCACGGACTACCGCACGACCATCTCCCAGCTGGTCAAGAGCCCCGGCGCCTGGCGCAACAGTAAGCTCCGAGGTCAGGTGGGTGGCAAGCTCCAGGAGGAGATGGACCGCCAGGACCCTGCAGGACTGCGCACCACGCTCCGCACCCTGTCGACGCTCTGGTACGAATACGGCTACGACACGGCCATCGCGGCACTCGAGGAAGCGGCTTCGCTGGGCCGGATGGACCGCGCGAGTTCCACGGTGCTGGCGCTGCGGATCGCGACGCTCGGGCTGGAACCCCTCGTGGCATCCGGTCCCGACCTGGGCCTCTACGACCAGCTCCTTCTATATCCGACGAAGGAGGTGACGTGCCATGCTGACGCCCAAGGAGCGTGAGAGCGTCCGCATGGAGATCGGCGGGTACTGCAGGCGTCTCGCCCTGACCCAGAACGCCGTGCGGCTGTGCGAAGAGGAGGGCACGCCGAAACAGGAGGAGTTCCTGTGCCGCATCCTGGCGGAGGAGATCGTGTCCCGGGAGCGCAACCGCAGGACCCGGATGCTCGCCAAGGCGGGGTTCCCGGTCTACAAGACGCTGGAAGGCCTCGAGCCGAGTCCCGTCCGGTATCCGTCTGCGACCGTCAAGGCTGAGATCCTCAGCGGCGAGTTTATCACGGAGCGCCGCAACCTGGTCCTGTATGGTCCGGTCGGAACCGGGAAGACCCACCTCGCCATCGGCTTGGGCGTCAAGGCCTGCGAGGAGGGCCTGACAGTGCGCTTCTTCACCGTGACCGAACTCATCCTGCGACTCGGGGAGGCGCACAAGGCGGGCACGCTGGAGCGGCTCCTGCGCGACATCCAGCAGGCGGACCTCCTCATCCTCGACGAGTGGGGCTACGTCCCGGTCGATCGGGAAGGCTCCCAGCTCCTGTTCCGCATCGTCGCCGACGCCTACGAGACCCGCAGCCTCGTCATCACCACCAACCTCGAGTTCTCACGCTGGGGTACTGTGTTCACCGACGACCAGATGGCTGCCGCCATGATCGACCGACTGGCCCACCATGGCCACCTCATCCTGTTTGAAGGCCAGAGCTACCGAATGGAACATGCCCTCATGAAGAAGAAGTGACCTCTTCATCTCGATAAAAATCCCTGTAGCTGGACAGGGAAAATTCGACGCCGTTTTCAGGGAATAATGCTTGACGAAACACAC
>CAZOHH010000165.1:0-2157 GCA_964579735.1 uncultured Oscillospiraceae bacterium
ATCTGCGTCGTACTTCATCGCCATGTCAGTCCATTATCCCCCTCTTCATTAGTACTCGAGTTTGACAGTTTGAAGTAGAAAGAAATCCTGTAACGCCCACGGGACAGGCATTCCAGGATTTCGTGCTTTCGAGTCGTTACACTACACGCGCTTCTTTACGGGTCCCGGCATGAACCGTTTCGGCGGCGGTTTCATCCCCAAGGCATCGAACGCAGCCAGACTCTCGGCAGGCGGCTCCGTTCGCAGATAATATTCCGCGCCGTCGCCTTCCAGACGGATCGCGTGGATCCTGCCGACGGCCTCCAGAGCGCTCCGCTGCAACTCCGCGCAGTCGACGCCGTGCTTCAGGCGGAACCTGTAGCCGACATAGCTCTCCAGGACCAGTGCCAGGAAGCAGACGGCGATGTGTCCGCAGATCCGCTCCGTCTTTCGGTGGTACACCGGACGCAGGTCCAAGCCGCTCTTCAGCTCCCGGAATCCGCGCTCGATCCGCCACAGGTCGCGGTACGCCAGTGCGGCCTCTTCCATGCCGAGAACCGTGTTCGTACGCAGGATGTAGATCCCGTCGTACCGCTCCTCGTCCTGCACCTTGTCCTCGTCGAGTCGCAGCGTGCCTTCCAGCTTCAGGTATTTCCGGTAGGCGGAACTTCCCACCAGCGACAGCGAACCGTCCTTGAGCTTCTTCTCCAGCCGCTCCAGCACGTCCCCGCGCACCTTCTTCTCCCGGAGCGCCTCCTCCTCGTTCAGACAGACGAGATACCGTTGGTCCTCGTACAGCACTTCGGCGACCTTCAGGTTCTCCTTCACGCTCCGGTATTCGCCGACGCGTGCCAGCACCTCCGTCATCGCCTTCAGCTTGCGCATCCGCACGCCGAGGATGTATGGATACCCAAGGCTGTCCAGCAGCTCGTAGACCTTGCTTCCCGTCATTCCGCGGTCCGCGACCATGACGACCCGTTCGAACCCAAACCGGTCCTTGAAGTCCTGCAGCGCCTCCTTGAACGCTTCCACGTCCGCCGTGTTCCCGTCGAACACGTAGTGCGCAATTGGGAGCCCTTCCCGCGTCATGAGCACGCCGACGATCACCTGCGGCCGGTCCGGCCGGCTGTCCTTCGAATGCCCGAACTGCCGGACATCGTCCGCAGGGCTCTCGAAGTAGGTCGACGTCGTGTCGAACAGCACCAGGTCCACCGGGATCCCCAGCTGTTTTCGCACCGCCGTGAACAGCTGTTCCTCGATTCCGTCCATGTCGTGGATGAGCAGGTCCAGCGCCCGGTACAGGTGCTGCAGCTCGATTCCCTCGAAGGCGGGATGGTGGACGCTTTGCTTCCAGGAGGTCACGGAAAGCTTGCTGCACGGGTCGAGAAGCCGGTTCAGCACCATGCAGAACACGGCTTCGGAGAAATCGAACTGGATCCGCCTCGATGCCGCGACTCCGTCCAGGATCCGGTCCAGCGACAACTGCTTCCAGATTCCGGCATAGAGATACGGCAGACCGAATTCGCGACTCCAGTTTGCGGAGAGGGAGTCGAGAGACGACGCTGAAGAGCCGGTGAATGCGGCGAGTTGTTCGTGGAGACGGTCCAACTGGCCGCTCGCCTTGAGATCGTCGAGCCGGCCGAGGGAGAAGAGGAGCTTCTGCTGGACCTTGCCATCGATGCGAGTGTTCTCGACGAGCTGCAGATACTTCGCATCGGGCATGTTCTTGTTCTTGCGCACAGTGGTTCGAAGGAACATGGCGTCACCTCCTGCGTACCACCACCATTATACATCTATAAATTCTATATGCAAGTCTTTTGTTGATATCCGTGTCACCATTTCTTAAACAATTGCCGAGCACAAAAAGCCCCTGTGATGCTATTGATCACAGGGGCTGCAAGGATTCGGCTATACCGTCAAACTGTCAAACTCGAGTAATTGGATGTATACAATAGTTAGCGATTTAGAATTCCATAGATCAACAGTTGAAGCTCGCGGATACCCGTTTCGACGGCTTGCCAGATTTGTTCCATATTCAATTACCATTAATCGTGCGTAGCGATATTACGTATTCCAATGACCTGCGTCCCCTCAATCGTCGCATGTATTTATTTGAATCAATCGGAGGAGCGATGATGGCACATTCGTCAATCCTGATCAACGCCATTGCTACGGCGT
>CAZOHH010000165.1:2167-2417 GCA_964579735.1 uncultured Oscillospiraceae bacterium
TCGATCCCCAAGCGATTCTGGACTCAATAATAACGCTCATTTCGACCGAAGCGAAAAGTTGGCCTCATCCATTCGATTTCGCCCCTGCTCAATCCATGCGCATTTGCGATGCCGAACCAGCTCTGTTCCATCGCAATGCAGATTTCTTCCGATAAGACATTCACTCGCATTTGGAGAGACAGTATATTCAGCAACATCAAGTGCCATGGCCAGATCGATTCGCTCCCTTGCCCATCGGCCCCCATGCGAA
>CAZOHH010000166.1:0-2406 GCA_964579735.1 uncultured Oscillospiraceae bacterium
CGGATCTGGTCGACGGAGGCGCGGCGGTCGATGAGTTCACGCACGTCGCGGCCGACCAGCATGACCTCGTGGATCGCGGTACGCCCGCGGTAGCCCGAGAAGTTGCATGCCGGGCACCCCGTCCCCTTGAAAAGAGGGCGGGGTTCCTTGAGCTTCAACAACATCATTTCGGTGTGGTCTGGCTTGTAGGATGTCTTGCAGCGAGAGCAGACCTTCTTGACGAGGCGTTGGGCGATGACGCCGACGACCGAGGTGGAGACGAGGTAGGGCTCGATACCCATGTCGACCAGTCGCGAAATCGTGGAGGCGGCATCGTTCGTATGGATCGTGCTGAGCACGAGATGGCCCGTGATGGCGGACCGGATCGCGATCTGCGCGGTCTCGCTGTCGCGGATCTCACCGATCAGGATGATATCGGGGTCCTGGCGGAGGATGGAGCGCAATCCACTGGCGAAAGTCATGCCGGCCTTGAGATTGACCTGGACCTGGTTGATTCCCGCCATCCGGTACTCGACGGGGTCCTCGACGGTCACGATGTTGGTGGAGATCTTGTTGAGCTCCTTCAGCACCGTATAGAGGGTCGTCGTCTTACCGGAGCCGGTGGGACCGGAGACGAGCAGCACGCCATGGGGGCTCCTCACGATCTTGTCGAACAGGACCATGTTCTCTGGCGAGAATCCTAGCGCCTGACGGCTGAAGGTGACATCTCCGCGGCCGAGGATACGGATGACGATCTTCTCGCCCGTGACGAGAGGGAGGATCGAGAGACGCATGTCGACGGGCTTGCCGCCTATGGTGGTCTCGACGCGGCCGTCCTGGGGGATGCGCTTCTCCGCGATATCCATGCCGCCCATGATCTTCACGCGGGTAACGACAGCTGCGTGGGCGGCACGGGGGGACTTCATGATGTCCTGCAGCTCGCCGTCGACGCGGATGCGGACGCGCATGCGGTCCTCCATCGGCTCGATGTGGATGTCGCTGGCGCCTACCTTGATGGCATGCTCGATGATGCTGTTCACGAGCTTGACGACCGGAGCGTTCGACACCTCGGAGGAGGTGATCTCCTGGCCGATGCGGGCGATCTCGTCGAGGTTGAATTCCTTCTGGAGTTCGGCTACCGCCTTCTGGGCGTTCTCGCGGCCGTAACTGCGGTCTATGGCGGCGAGGATATCCGTTCGACTGGACATCTTGGGCCGGACGTCCTTGCCTGTTGCGTAGCGGACATCGTCGATGGCGACCAGGTCGAGGGGGTCGTTCATGACGAGCACGAGTTCGCCATCCTCGAAGCCGACGGGAATCGCGCAGTGCCTCTTGGCCATGGCCTCCGAAATCAGGCCCGGAGCCTCCGGGTCGATCTGCATTGCGGCGATGTCGATGAAGGGAATCTTGATCTGGTATTCGCGGGCATTCATGATCTGCTGCTCGGAGAGAATCCCCTTCTCCACGATCAGTTCCCCGAGCTTCTTCCCGGAGGTCTTCTGGTCTTCCAGCAGACTCTGAATCTGCTCCGGGGAGATCATCCCCGATTCAGTCAGAATTTCGCCGAGCTTCTTCATGCGTCTCTCCGTTCGGTGCCGGTCCCAAGGGTGCGGCTAGGCATAGCCTCTGACAATGCCCCTGTTTTGATTATACGCCACAACCTGATGTATAAAGAACAGGTGTGTAACGAGTATGTTTAATAATCAATACAATAAAGTGCGGATGCCGTCCATATCCTAGGATACGGGACAAAAGGGAAGGATGCGGATTTGGACATATACCTGATTATCTGGGCGGGAATCCTGGGTCTTTTCATCGGAAGTTTCCTCAACGTCCTGGTCTATCGCCTGCCTCGACACGAGGATTTCGTGAAGGGCCGCTCCCATTGCCCCTCCTGTGGACACGACCTCTCCGCCGCCGATCTCGTGCCGGTCTTCAGCTATCTGACGCTCGGGCGGAAGTGCCGATACTGCAGGAAGCCCATCTCCGGCCGATACGCCCTCGTCGAGGGTCTCACGGGTGCGCTGTTCGCGCTGGGCGCCTGGCTCTCTGGCGGATTCGCGCCCGATGCCCGGGTCTGGGTCTTCCTGGTCCTGGCCGCTTTCCTTTCGGTCGCGGTCGTGGTCGTCTTCATCCGGATCGACCGGAACCGCGTCCCCCGTGCGCTGCCTTGGCTCGCGGTTGGGCTTGGCGCGGCACTCGTCGCGTTGGTGTGGCTGGTGCCTTAATTTAGTCCCAGCAGGTCTTCCGGAAGGAACAGGCCGTCCTTGCGGACGAGCTCGCCGTCGAAGTACATCTCGCCACCGCCATACTCGGGCCGTTGGATGCAGACGAGGTCCCAGTGCACGGCGGACTCGTTGCCGTTGGGCGCATCGTCGTAGCAGCGTCCCGGAGTGAAGTGGAAGGACCCGTAGATCTTCTCGTCGA
>CAZOHH010000167.1:0-2365 GCA_964579735.1 uncultured Oscillospiraceae bacterium
TTGACGCAGGGCTTCTGGTTGACGCAGGTGCCGGCGTTGGACCGCATGAACTTGCGGAGCGGGTACGCCTTCTCGGCGCCGCCCTTCTTCGCGCCGTCACGGGTCACGCGGACCTCGGTGGCGGAGGCGTAGGAGACGGTGCCGTCCTCGAGGGCCCGGACCACCACGCCGCTGTCCGCCGCGATGCGGCCTTCGAGACCGGTCGCCACAAACGGGCGCTCGGTCGTCAGCAGGGGAACGGCCTGGCGCATCATGTTGGATCCCATGAGGGCGCGGTTGGCGTCATCGTGCTCGAGGAAGGGGATCAGGCCGGCGGCCACGGAGACCACCTGCTTGGGCGACACGTCCATGTACTGGACGTCGCCCTTGGGCACTTCCTTGAACTCGCCCATATGGCGCACGGGCACGGTGTCGTTCACGAAGCGGCTGTGGCTGTCCAGCACGGCGTTGGCCTGGGCAATCACGAACTGCTCCTCGCGGTCCGCGGTCAGGAACTCCACCTTGTCCGTCACCCGGCCGCTCGTCACGATGCGGTAGGGCGTCTCCAGGAAGCCATACTCGTTGACGCGGGCATAGATGCCGAGGGAGGAGATCAGGCCGATGTTCGGGCCTTCCGGCGTCTCGATCGGGCAGATGCGGCCGTAATGGCTGCTGTGCACGTCGCGGACTTCGAATCCGGCGCGGTCGCGGCTCAGGCCGCCCGGGCCGAGGGCGCTGAGGCGCCGCTTGTGGGCCAGCTCGGAGAGCGGGTTCGTCTGGTCCATGAACTGGCTGAGCTGGCTGCGGGTGAAGAAGTCCTTCACCACGGAGGCGAGCGTCTTGTGGTTCACCAGCTTGGTCGGGGTCATGGGGCCGCTCGACGTGTTGTCGTGCAGCGTCATGCGCTCCCGGGCCAGGCGCTCCGTGCGGCTCAGGCCCACGCGGCACTGGTTCTCGATCAGCTCGCCCACCGTGCGCAGCCGGCGGCTGCCCAGATGATCGATGTCGTCCACGGTGCCCTTGCCCTTGCGGATGCTGATGAGGTAGCGGATCGCGGCGATCACGTCCTCGCGGTGCAGGACGCGCTGGCGGTCCTCGTCCTCGCCCTCGTAGCGAAGGTTGAGCTTCTGGTTGATCTTGTAACGGCCCACGCGGCCCAGGTCGTAGCGGCGCTGGTCGAAGAACAGCCGCTTCACGAGCTGGCGGGCGTTGGAGGGAGTCGGCGGATCGCCGGGGCGCAGGCGCATGTAGATGTCGCGCAGGGCGTCATCCATCGAGCGGGTCGGGTCCGACTTGACGCTCTTCATCATGATGCCGTTGTCCCACGACACGTTGACGACCGTGACGGACTTGATGCCGGCCGCACGGATGGTGCCGAGCACGCCCTTGGTCAGGGCCTCGTACCGGCGGGCCAGAACCTTCGCGGAGTCGACATCGATGACGTCCTCCTTGAAGACCTTGTCGGTCAGGGTTTCATCGGCGATCTTCGCGTCGATGACGTATTCCTCGAAGGTGTAGAAGAGGCTCAGGATGTCCTCGTCCGTGCCCTTGGTGACCGCCTTCTCGTCCTTGGCGGGCTTTTCGTCGCTGAGGGATTCGATGGCCCGCAGGAAGGTGGTGGCCAGGAATTTCCGCCGGCGATGGCGGCGGTCCAGATACATCCAGAGGTGGTCCGAGGAGTCGAACTGGACTTCGACCCAGGAACCGCGGTCCGGGATGATCCGGAACGAGTAGATCATGCTGCCGTTGGCGTGGCTGGCCTGCTCGAAGCAGATGCCGGGGGAGCGGTGCAACTGGCTGACAATGACCCGCTCCGACCCGTTGACGACAAAGGCGCCGGAGTCGGTCATCAGGGGGATGTCCCCCATGAACACGGACTCGCGGCGGACCTCGGATCCCTCCTTGAGGTCGAAGGTCACGTAGAGGGGAGCCGAGTAGGTCTGCCCTTCCTTGAGACACGACACGGGATCCAGGGACGGCTTGTGGAACTCGTAGTGGACGAAATCGAGGACGTAGCGACCGTCGTAGCTCTCGATCGGGAAGACCTCCTTGAAGACGGCCTGCAGCCCGACCCGCTTCCGGCGGTTCTCCGGGACGTCCCACTGCAGGAAGTCCTTGTACGAGGCCGTCTGAATCTCGATGAGATTCGGAGGCTCGATCACGTCGACGAGTTTTCCAAAGTTTTGTCTAGCAACCATTCGGCACCTGCTCGAGTCAGTTCAACACCCAGAGAAAGACAAAGTCGGCGGCCGGCAAACGCCGGCCGCCCGATAACTGACATTCCGCGCGACTTACTTGAGCTCGGCCTTGGCGCCCGCCTTCTCGAGAGACTCCTTGATCTTCTGGGCTTCTTCCTTGGTGACGCCTTCCTTGACGGCCTTCGGGG
>CAZOHH010000168.1:0-2268 GCA_964579735.1 uncultured Oscillospiraceae bacterium
GTCGAGCGGGACCTGGATCGACGCGCCGCAATTGGGACATTTCGCCGTTTCGAGATCCATTGTCTCCTCCTCCGGCCTGCGGCCGATTTCGAAGGGACTCTCCATGGCTACAGTATATCAGCCTTTTCCAGAAGCAAGCTCCTCCAGGGAGAGGCGCGTCAGCCTTCGAAGCAGAAGCGACTTTCCCTCGGGCAGGGTAGGATCCACGTCGTCGCCTCGGCAGATACGGCCCAGACTCGCGACCGCGTCGACCGTCAGCCGCTGCAGGATGCGGAATGCGCCGTCGGAAAGGGGCGGCTCGCCGCGATAATTCTCGAGGCGGCCACCGGAGCGATAACTCGGGGCGTTCTCCAGTCCGAGAAAGAGGAGCGCCAGGTCCGGTCGGTATTCACCGAAGGCTTCGAGGATTCCGAACAAGTCGGCGACCAGTTCGTCCAGGACGCGGTTCCGCATGCTCCCGAAAAGCCGCAGCGTCGCGTAGTGCGTGCCCTCGTGCGCACGACGGATGGCGAGCGAAGCAAGCCTCCACTCGTCCTCCGCCAGATTGACACGAGCGGCCGGAATCCCGCTGTAGCCCTTGCCGGAAAGGATGAGGAATCGGTCCTGATACAGGTCCTTCCGGGGCTTGACCGTCTGGAATTCGGCGGCCCAATCCCCGCCAGGGTTCGCTTTCGACCACGCTTCCTTATGGTCCCGGATCCGTTCCCAGTTGTTGTATCCGGAAATGATGCACGCGCCCATGGACTCGGGGACGGCAAAAGGCTCGTTCCGTTTCGATAGCGCGCATACGAGGGTCGCGAAGTCGACGTCGTCCGATGTGCCGATCGCAGGGAGACGGCCGGCGGGCGTCGGAATCAGATTCAATGTCAGCGCCTCGGGGGTCTCGAGGAGCAACCCTCCCTCTCCGATCGGCGGGTCCGTGCTCTCGGGCTTTCCGCGGAGCGTCGCGTCCTTGTATGCTTCCGTCCCGCTGATCCCCGCCGCGATGGGGAATCGCAGTTGGGGCAAGTGGCGGCGAAGGGCGGAATATACGCCCAGGGTCCGGGCCTCTTCCGCGTATCGCGTCCAGACGGAGACGAAGCCCTCGTCGCCGAGGGCCTCGCCGAGGCCAGCCGCTTCGAAGCGGTTCTGGTTGTACTCGAGAAGTTCCTGGATCTCCGGTGCGGAAGCCCCGTACTCTTTCAGAATCTCCGCACGCAGCCGGTTGGAATCCATCAGAGGAGGATGGGCGGATCGGACTTGGGAGGTGTCGAAGCGAAGAGTCTCGTGGGCTTCACGGGAGTCCCGGTGCCGCCGGCGACCTGCGTCAGGTCATCGTCTCCCAGTTCTTCGACCGCTTCCAGTATGGGGTCCGCGGACTTGATCCCCTTCTTCTCTTTCTCGTTCATCGCTTTTCTCATCCTTTCCAATGGGTCAGCTGACTGCGGCACCGATGCCTCCTGCGGCACCCGCTACGACGGCGACCCCCGCAACGACGGCTCCGGCGACGGCGACCGCGGCGCCCGTGGCGATAACGACCGAGGTGGAGGCGAGGGCGGCCCCCGCAACCACGCCTATGGTCAATCCAGCTCCGAGCCCGCCGGCGACCGCGGCACCAAGGCCCGCCCCGACGACGCCGATGAGCACCGGGCAGACAAGACACGCGGCGACGACGAGCAAGGCCGCAGCGGCGATGAGCAGCCAGGCCCACCACGGAAGACCTCCGCCGGCGACCTGCTCGAGATCCTGGTCGCTGAGTTCCTCCGAGCGGCTTTCGGCCGTTTGGTCCGCAGCGGCTCCCCGGATGAAGGCCTCGTTCTGCTGTACCATCTCCTTGGCGTCGACAAGGAACGAGGTGAACTCCTTGTAGGAGATAGGGTAGCCCTCGTTCTTGATGAACGCGTACAGCTTGGCTTCATCGTTCTCGACCCCGCCCAGACGGCTGGCGAGCCCATCGCGGATTCCAGTGGTCATTTCATTCGAGATGTCGTTGATCAGCTTGACGAGTCCCGTGGAATAGTTCACCGCGTTTCGACTGATAAAGAGCGTCTGTTCTGCCATGTCTTTTTCTCCTTTATTCCTGGTTGCCCTTGCTTCCTGCGTTTCCTGACTCGACTTGCTAGGCGATCTGACGGCTGGCCAATTCGAAGAACAATGCCTTGTTCGCCATGAGTTCGGTGTAGGTCCCCTGTTCCACGATTTCTCCGTTGGATATGACGAGAATCCGGTCGCAATTCACGACCGTGCTGAGGCGGTGGGCGATGACGACCCGCGTCGCATTCAGCTTGG
>CAZOHH010000169.1:0-2267 GCA_964579735.1 uncultured Oscillospiraceae bacterium
TGCGGTACCGCATCTTCGCGACCGATATCCGCGAGGAATCCGTGGATGCCGCCCGCACCGGTGTCTTCGCGCTGGACGAACTGGGCGATGTCCGCCAGAAATACCTGGAAACCTGCTTCGCCCGCAACGGCGACTCCTTCTCCGTCGTCTCCCGACTGCGCAGGTGCATCGACTTCTCCGTCCACGACCTCCTCGACCGGAACGTCTCCCACCCACCGGAAAGCATCTTCGGCGACTTCGATGTCGTCTTCTGCAGCAACATCCTCTACTACTACCGCGGCGAACTCCGGAATCTCATCCTCGAAAGTCTCTCCCGGTCCCTTTCCGAATCCGGAGTCCTCTTCACCGATGCGGCCGAGAAGCTGTTCCTGTCCGGCCATGCCTCGTTCCAACCCCTCGACCCCACCGTCCCTGCTTTCGTGAAGAGGAAGCGCAGGATCGTGTCGAAATGATGAAGGAGACGATGCCATGAAATGGAAATCGGTCCGGATCCGGACGCAGCTGATCGCCGCCTTCCTCTTGATGCTCCTCCTCGTCCTCATCCTCGGGGCGGTCTCGTACTCGGACAGCCTCCGCCTTTTCCAGACCGAGCAAACCCTCTACGACCACCCCATGCAGGTCCGGGGCGCGATCGGCAGCCTGGAGCTCGACATCTTGACCGTTCACACTGGAATCCGCGACCTCGCGCTCGCCGACACCGATTCCCTTCGGTTCGAAGCGGAGAGGACCGTCGAAGCCGCCTTGGCGGACTCGCAGCTCCACTTCGACACCATCCGTTCGCTCTATCTCGGTCCACCTGCGGATGTCGACCGTGCCTACTCGGCCTTCATCGATTGGCGGACACTCGTCCGTGACGATGTGCGCAACGAGATGGACGGCACCCCACTAGAGGTTTTCCGCTCGATCGGTTCCGAGGGAGTCCTGCAATTCGACCAACTCATGACCGACTTCGAGGTGATCGACACCTTCGCGACCGGCAAGGCGGCCCAACTGCAGGCGGACTACGTCGCCATGGTCGCCATGCTCCAGGCCCAGCTCATCGCCATCTTCATCGGGATCCTCCTCGTGGTGGTTCTATTGGGCTTCGTGCTCGTCCGCCGGATCCAGACGCCGCTGGACCTCCTGACCGAAGCCTCGAAGAGCATACGGAACGGGGATCTGTCCGCCCGAAGCAAGTACGACCAGGGCAATGAGTTCGGCACGCTCTCGGACTCCTTCAACGCCATGGCCGCCTCGCTCCAGTACAAGATGGACCTGGACGCGCGGAAGGCGCGCCTGACCGGCGTGATGCTGAGCGAAGACGACGCACGGTCGTTCTTCCTCGCGACGCTCGCCGAACTCGCCGAGCATACCGGCGCTCAGATGGCCGCGGTCTACCTCCTCTCGACGGACGGGAACACGTACGACCACTTCGAGTCCTTCGGCCTGGACGCGTCCGCACGCACCTCCTTCGACGCGCGATATGCGGAGGGGGAGTTCGGATCCACCCTGCTCTCCCGCGACATCCGCATCCTCGAGAATATCCCGGAAGATACCCGATTCGCCTTCCCCACGGCGACCGGAACCCTCGTTCCGCACGGCATCATCACGGTCCCCATCCTCGGCGCGGAGGGCATCTTCGTCGCCATCCTGACTTTGGCCAGCGTCAAGCCGTTCAAGGGATTCGCGGTCGAACTGATCGAGAATGTCCTGCCCACCATGAGCTCCCGCATCGAAGGCGTCCTGACCTACCACCGCATCAAGGAGCTCAAGGAGCAGCTCACGAATCAGAACCGAGAGCTCGAAGCCCAGAAGAACGAACTCTCCACGCAGGCGGTGGAACTTACACGGCAGAACATGGAGCTCGAGGTGCAGAAGCGCCAGTTGTCCGAAGCCAGCCAGTTGAAGACCAGCTTCCTGTCGAACATGAGCCACGAACTCCGGACCCCGCTCAACTCGGTGATCGCCCTCTCCGGAGTCCTGCGGCGGCGCCTCGGAAAAACGATTCCCAAGGAGGAGGCCAGCTATCTCGAGGTCATCGAGCGCAACGGCAAGGACCTTCTGGTGCTCATCAACGACATTCTCGACATCTCCCGCATCGAATCCGGTCGTGAGGAATTCGACGTCGAGACCTTCAAGCTTGAAATGTGCCTCGAGGAGACCGTAACCCTGCTCGAGCCGCAAGCCGCGCAGAAGGGCATCACCATCGTCCTTCGCCCCATGACCTCCGATTCTTCCATTTCAAGCGATTTCGCGAAGATCCGACATATCCTCCAGAACCTCGTGGG
>CAZOHH010000170.1:0-2266 GCA_964579735.1 uncultured Oscillospiraceae bacterium
CCGGCATGGCGCGTTTCTCCATCCAGACCGACCTGGCGCCCGGGGAGAAGGTCAACGTCTACCGGTTCGATGTCGAGACGAAGGTATTCACCGCGATCGCCGAAGGGCTGAAGGTAGGTGCTACGGGGATTGTCGACTACGACAACGACACGATGTCCGAATACGTCATCACGACCGCCACTCTCGCCGGTGTGGCGCGTGCGGACGTCTACGAGCGGAACAGCCGCCCGAGCGTCTTCGAGTCATGGGGGGTCTGGGTCGCGGGCGGCGCGATGCTGGTTCTACTCGTTCTCGGCGCCGTGTTGGTCTCGCGGCGGAGACGGAAAAAGGAAGAGGCTGTCTCAAAATGAATTGAGGCAGCCTCTTTCTATTGGGCAGAAAAAGCAAGGGAGCAGGCTCCGAAGACCCTGCTCCCTCGTGTAGAATGGTTGGTGTGAAACACCCATTGCTACACACAGACTATAGCAAACATGGTGGACCGGCGCAATTGACGCTGCCCATCGAGACAGGGATCCGCATACCAGCGGACGACCCGGTGAGACTGCTGAGCCAGGTATTGGAGGGGATGGACTACAGCAGGCTGTATGCGGCGTACTCCCGGAACGGGAGGAATCCGGCGGTCTCACCGAAGCGTCTATTCAAGGTACTGGTGTACGGATACATGAACGGGATCTACACGACGCGCGGACTGGAGAAGGCCTGTCGCCGGGACATCAACTTCATGTGGCTGCTGGAGGGGGACGCGGCACCGGACCACAACACGCTGGGCCGGTTCCGCACGGAGCGACTGACGCAGGTCGCGGAGGACCTGTTCACGCAACTCGTGGACAAGCTTGCGGAGCTGGGCGAGATCGCGTTCGAGAACCTGTTCGTCGACGGAACCAAGATCGAGGCGAGCGCGAACAAGTACACGTTCGTCTGGAAGAAGACGACGCAGCGGAACGCACAGAAGCTTCAGGAGAAGGCCCAGGAGCTACTGTCTCGTCTAGGAGAGACGGAAGTCCCGGAGACGTTGACCGCGGAACGACTGGGTGAGACCCTGGCGCGCGTGACGGAGAAGGCGGCGGAGTCCGGAATCCCGTTCGTGCACGGCACGGGTCGGCGCAAAACGCAGGTCCAGCGGGACTGCGAAAAACTGCAGGAGTTCTGCACGCGGCAAGGCCAGTACGAGCGATACGACCATCTGTTCGACGGCCGCAACAGCTTCTCCACGACGGACCCGGACGCCACCTTCATGCGCATGAAGGAAGACCACATGCGCAACGGCCAGCTCAAGCCGGCCTACAACGTGCAGATCGGGGTCGAGGGCGAATACGTGGTCGGCGTGGACATCAGCAGCGAGCGGAACGACGTCGGCACGCTGGTGCCGTTCCTTGAGCGGCTGGACCGCGAGCACCCGGGGCAGCGGTTCCGCAACATCGTGGCGGACGCCGGCTATGAGAGCGAGGAGAACTACCGGCATCTCCAGTCGACCGGACGGGAGAGCTACATCAAGCCGAAGGATTACGAGACCCGTCGCTCGCGGTCCCGGCAACTGGACATCGGACGCGCCGAGAACATGCCCTACGACGCGGACCGTGACGTCTACACCTGTGCCCAGGGGAAGGAACTTCGTCGGACGACGGTGAGGCGCCACCGGTCTCGGTCGGGGTACGTGACGGTCGCGCAGGTCTACGAGTGCGAGGACTGCCTCGGCTGCCCGTTGCAGTCCCGCTGCTTCAAGGGTTCCGGCACCAAGCGCGTGGAAGTGAACCGCGAGTTCCTGCAACTCCGGGAACAGTCGTACCAGAACATCTCGACGCCGCATGGCATCCTTCTGCGCATGAACCGCTCAATCCAGGTCGAAGGCGCGTTCGGGGTCCTCAAGGAGGATTACCGGTTCCGGAGATTCCTGCTCCGCGGCAGGAAGAACGTGCGCACCGAATACCTGCTGCTCTGCCTGGCCTACAACGTCAACAAGCTCCACAACAAGATTCAGGGCGAACGATGTAGCCGCCTGTTGCACCCGCTCGACGCAGCCTGACCCTTCCAGCCCCCTCGAAAATCACATGAGGGTCTTCTTCCATTCGCCTTGAAACACCTTGTTCCACTGTATTTCTGGACGTGCATCCACAATTCGTCCACATGAATTGTGGACGACCGAGTCCGTCAGCTGAATATGAAGAAGAGGCTGTCTCTTGGCAGTTTCTCTTACTGCTTTTGAGACAGCCCCCTTCGATGGGAACTCATCGGGGAGGACCCTGCATCGAGGAGTCAGCGTCGGGTC
>CAZOHH010000171.1:0-2230 GCA_964579735.1 uncultured Oscillospiraceae bacterium
CCCTGAAACGATGCCGTCTGCCGACGCGACGGTCTACGCCAAGTGGACGGTCAACCAGTACACAATCTCCTTCGAGGAGAACGGCGGCAGCGCCGTGACCGACATCACCCAGGACTACGCCACCAGCGTCACGAAGCCGACCGACCCGACGAGAGCCCTCTACAGTTTCGCTGGCTGGTACAGCAACGTCGGCTTGACCACCAGCTACACCTTCTCGACGATGCCGGCCGCCGACGGAACGGTCTACGCGAAGTGGACGCTGGCCGACATCACCCCGCCCACCCTGACCGTCTATAAGAAGGGCACGACGACGCCGATTCCGAACAACTCCACGATCCACGGCGACGTCACGATTCTCATCCCCGCGGATGCCGTCAAATTCTCCGCGACGCGCAACGGTGCCGCATTCGCTTGGCCGGTCGGCGGCAACTTCACCGAGCCGGGCATCTATGTCGTCACATCCTCCGACGCGGGGGGCAACATCGGGACCTTCACCTTCACCATCGTGAAGCCGATCATCACGGCGAAGAAGAACCTCACCACGACGGTCGTGCCGTACAACGGCTACTCGAACAAGGCCGTCACGGTCACTGTAACGGGTTACAAGACCCGGTCCATCAAGAAGGATGGTCTGACGATCGCGTGGAACAGCCCCTCCAACACCTTCTGGGCGGACGGAGACTATGTCGTGACGGCGGTGGACTCCCTGGGCGGGTCCAGCACCTTCAAGTTCCAGATCCACACCCTGCTGCCGGCCGTGACGGTCAAGACGACCGGAGGGGTCTCCGTGGCGAACGGAGGAACCACGACCAGCAACGTCTACATCAGGGCAGTCTGCCCGATCATCGCAACCAGAACGGTCACCGTGAATGGAGTCAGGGTCACGTGGCCGACCACCAACCTCTTCACCGCGAAGGGTGCCTATGTGATCACCGCGACCGACCTGGCCGGCAACGTCAAGATCGTCCGGTTCACACGGAAATAGGGAAGGGGCACGATCCAGCACCCTCTCCAAGACCAGAGAAAAGGTGGTCCCGGGAAACCGGGGCCGCCTTCGTCCACCCCTGTTATCGCTACGGCAGAACGTTCCCTGCCGCGCGGTACAACGCGTACCATTCGGGACGGGTCAGGTCGACCTTGGAGGCTTGGCAGAGGTCGCGGAGATGGTCCGCGTCGGCTGTTCCGACGATGGGCTGGAGATGCGCGGGGTGTCGGAGAAGCCAGGCGATCGCGATGGCCGAAGGCGTCACGCCCTTTTCCCGAGCGAGGTCGTCGACGGCGCGGTTGAGTTCCGGGAACTCCGGACTGCCGAGGAAGGCGCCCTTGAAGAATCCGTACTGGAAGGGCGACCAGGGCTGGATGGTGATGTCCTTCAACCGGCAGTAGTCGAGAACGCTGCCGTCGTGGACCACGGACGCCTCATCCGTCATGTTGACGTGGACACCCGCGTCGATCATGCCGGTGTAGGCGAGGCCGAGCTGCAGCTGGTTGGCCTGGATGCGTTGCGGGACGAATCGGGTGAGCAGTTCCATCTGGGCTGGATTCTGGTTGCTCACTCCGAAGAAACGCACCTTGCCGCTTTTCTCCAGCAATGTGAAGGCCTCGGCGATCTCCTCTGGCTCCATGAGCGCATCGGGGCGGTGCAATAGCAGGAAATCGAGGCGGTCGGTGCGCAGGCGCGTCAGAATTCCGTCGACCGCTGTCAGGATATGCTCCTTGGAGAAATCGAAGAAGCCCTGGCGGATACCGCACTTGGACTGGATCAGGATTCGGTCGCGCAGCGAAGGCGTCCGCACGAGGACCTCGCCGAAGAGTTCCTCGCTCTTGCCGCCTCCGTAGATGTCGGCGTGGTCGAAGAAATCGATGCCCTCTTCGAGAGCGGTTCGGATCAGACGGTCGACGCCGTCGACGGTCAGGGAGGCGATGCGCATGCATCCGAGAGCGATGGCGGAAGCTTCGACGCCAGATGTTCCGATGGAGATCCTTTTCATGATGATGTCCTCCTTTTTAGGCCGAGTATAGCATGCGCCGGAAGCGTTCCGCCGTAACAAAGGGAAGGAGCCGGGAGGTTTGCGCTCCCGGCTCCTGGTCGTGGTCGTGGGGCATGAAAGCCTGCGTTCAGGCCTTCGAAGGGTATCAGGCGACTGTCGTCACGGCGGGGGTCGTCGCCGCGGGACATTCGCCGTCGATGTCGCCACCACGAGGACCGCCATGGCCGCCGTGGCCGCCG
>CAZOHH010000172.1:0-2070 GCA_964579735.1 uncultured Oscillospiraceae bacterium
TCAAGTCGACCTGGGCGGCGACGCTGCTCGCCCCCCTCTTCATGCTGTTCGAAGTTTTCATGGACCTCCAGCAGCCCCAGCTCATGTCGGCGATCGTCGACAACGGCGTCGCGAAGGGCGACCTCCCCTACGTGCTCGCGGTCGGCGGCCAGATGCTGCTCGTCGCGGCGCTCGGCGTGCTCGGGGGCCTGGGCTGCGTCTTCTTCTCGTCCAT
Source organism: uncultured Oscillospiraceae bacterium (assembly GCA_964579735.1). Lineage (GTDB taxonomy): Bacteria > Bacillota > Clostridia > Saccharofermentanales > UBA5734 > CAILLO01. Next base: position 215 of record CAZOHH010000172.1, read on the forward strand.
CTCCGCGATGCGCTTCGGCACCGAACTGCGCCAGTCGCTGTTCGACAAGGTGCAGACCTTCTCCTTCGCGGACCTCGATACCCTCAAGACCTCCTCCCTCGTCACGCGCCTCACCAACGACGTGACCCAGATGCAGAACCTCGTCATGATGGTGCTGCGCATGGCGGTCCGCGCCCCGCTGATGGCGGTCGGCGGCGTGGTGATGGCCATGCTCATCGACGCCCGGCTCGCGCTGATCCTCGTCGTGGCGGTTCCGATCCTCTCGGTCGCCATCTACGGGATCTTCCGCCTGGGCTTCCCGCTCTTCCGCATCCTGCAGACCCGCGTCGACCGCATCAACGACGTGACCCGCGAGAACCTGGCCGGCGTCCGTGTCGTCAAGGTCTTCGTGCGCCAGGACCACGAGGTCGCCCGTTTCGAGACCGCCAACGACGCCCTGCGCAACGCCGGCGTCAAATCGTCCCGGATGATGATCTGGCTGTGGCCCATCATGTCCATCGTCATGAACACCAGCATCGTGGCGGCTCTCTGGTTCGGCGGCAACCTGTTCTCCATCGGCGGGCTCCAGACCGGCCAGATCATGGCCTTCATCAACTACCTGTCGCAGATCCTCATGTCGCTCATGATGATCGCGATGCTGATGCTCACGATCTCCCGCGCCAAGGCCTCCAGCGACCGCATCAACGAGGTCTTCGACACGAATCCGTCCATCACGGACCCGGAGGACGCCATCCAGGCCGAGGGGTTCGACATCGTCTTCGACGACGTGTCCTTCACCTACCCCGGCGCCGCGGACAAGCCGGCGCTGCACCACGTGAGCTTCACGGCCCGCGAGGGCGAGACGGTGGGGATCCTGGGCGCTACGGGCTCGGGCAAGACGACGCTGGTCAGCCTGATTCCCCGCCTGTACGACGCGACAGAAGGCGTGGTCCGCATCGGCGGCGTCGACGTGCGCCACATCCCGCAGGATACGCTGCGCCGCAACATCGGCGTCGCGCTCCAGCAGAGCACGCTGTTCACCGGCACCGTGGAGGAGAACCTCCGCTGGGGCGACCCCGACGCGGCCGACGAGACCCTGGCCCAGGCGGCCGAGGACGCGCAGGCGGCTGACTTCATCCAGGCCATGGCCGAAGGGTACGGTTCCGTGGTCGGCCAGCAGGGCGTGAACTTCTCCGGCGGCCAGAAGCAGCGGCTGTCGATCGCCCGCGCCCTGCTCCGCAACCCGAAGATCCTGATCCTCGACGACGCGACCAGCGCCGTGGACATGGCCACCGAGGCGCGGCTCCAGGCCGCTTTGAAACGTCGGATGGGCCGGTGCACGATTCTGATCATCGCCCAGCGCATCTCCAGCGTGGTCGACGCCGACCGCATCCTCGTCATGGACGGCGGCCGCATCGCCGCGGAGGGCGACCACGCCACGTTGATGCGGACGAGTCCGATCTACCGCGACATCGTACGCTCGCAACTCGGAGAGGAGGCGGTCTCCCATGGCTGAAAAACGCAACACCCAGGACGCATCGCCCACCATGCCCTTCGGCGGTCGCTCCGGCGGCGGACCCGGTGGACCCGGCGGCGGCGGATTCGGCGGCGGAGGCCCCATGGCCGGCCGAATGGCCACGCCCCAGAAGCTCAAGAACCCGAAGGGGACGCTCCTTCGCCTGCTGGTCTACCTCGGCCGCAAGCGTTGGAAGATGGGCTTCGTCTTTCTCGCGACCCTGGTCTCGACGGTCGTCACCATCGTCGCGACGCGCATGAACGGCGCCATCCTCGACACCACCATCCAGAACAAGGACCTCTCCGGGCTGGCCGCGTCCTGCCTCCTCCTGCTGGGCATCTACCTCCTCGGCATCGTCGCG
>CAZOHH010000173.1:0-2012 GCA_964579735.1 uncultured Oscillospiraceae bacterium
AGCTCGCCGCCCGCTTCCCGCACGATATCGACGGCTATATGGCCGGGAAGCACGACTTCATCCAAGAACGACTCGCGAGGATCGCGGACGAAGAGAATGGAAAGGAAGAAGTTCGGCTTTGATGATGAAGATGCGGCCGGAGGAGCAACGTGCATTCAACAAGGCATTGGTCGTCATCGTACCCACGGCGCTATTCCTGGTGGCCTGCGTCGTCTATTCCATCGACCGTCTGCTCCACTGGAACGAACTCGAGTTCGGTTTCAAGATCATAGTCCCTGTCTTTCTGGTCCTGTGCTGCGGTGTGCTCGTTGTGTTGCTCATCCTCCTGTCCATTCCGCTGATTGCACGACTGCCGAATCCTTTCGCACGGCTACGGCGCGGGTCCAGGTCGTATCCGCATCTCCCCGTCATGGACGGCGAACCGGCCGATGCGGTCCCCATGACACAGAGCAACCATATCATGGGCGCGGAGGAGCCTTGCAATCTGCTTTCCTTTCTCGAGGAGGACGATCGAATTGCACTCTCTCGTCTCGACGAGCGGACGCGATGCCTCCTGGTGAACGCCCTGCCGTTCGGCTTGGCTGGTCAGAGCGACTACGAGGGGCCGAACGACCGTGAAATCGAAACCGGATCCGGAGAGATGCGCATCACCCACCACGAATCCTACGCCACCATTACGGCGGTCCTTTCCGGTTGCGAGGGCCAACCGACGTCCTTGTGCCTCCCGGAGGCGGGACTGTTCGATCTCCACATCGCACCCGCGGGAGACGGCTTCGCAGTTCGATTCCTCTATCGGACGGAAGCTGAGCCGCTGATAACAGTCGACTTCACATGCAGCGGGATCTCCTGCCTCTTCGAACCCGTGGATCTCCGTCCTGTCCTGATGGGCGAGGCCCGGACCCTCTTTGAACGGATGCTGTACGTGGTACGCGAAATTACCGCCAAGTCCACGTTCCTTGGAAGCGGGACCCTGGTACCGGAGGAAAACGAGCTCCTAGAGGCTGCCGTTTTCCTCACCTCTCTGGAGAGTTATCGACAGCGGACGCTCGATTTGGGTGATTACGATACTCTGGACGCCATCCTCGCCTTCCTGTCTGGGCGGCATGACTCGCTCCACGCGTCTTTCCAGTCCTATCGGGACGGGATGTCGCCCGACGGACAGCGCCCTTCCAGGGCAGTCCGCAAGGAGCTGGACAGGGAATTGAATGGATTCGTGGACAGCCTGGATTCGCAGCCAATCCTGCTTGCCCTCGAGAAGCGGATCGATCAGATCATGTCACGGTTTCCGTATCCAAATGCTACGCGGATCCCCGGATTCGAGGGGCTCGTGAACGCCGCAGACGACTTCCTCCAGCGGAAGGGATTCACCGGGACCTATCCAGAGTACCGCAGGAACAGAAAAGGTCGGACCGACTCCGTCGAATTCGGATTCGTCCAGAATTATGAGTCGTCGAGACCCTACCTCGGCATCGGAATCCAAGCAGGGATCCGGAACCGACAGGACGAGTTCTCCCGCATCTGCCTGTTCTATAGGAATCGCATCCTGAGGACCGACCTTGGAGACCTCTGCAATCCCGAAGACTACGAAGCGGTACGCCTTAGGACGGAGCAGATCCTGGAAAGCCTCGTGCGCGTGCTGGAAGGAGCTTTTCCGGACGCCGGTTTCCTACAGGATCCATTGTTCAGGCGCCAGTGCGTGCGCGAAACAAGCCGGGCGCTGGCCATCGTCGGATGGTCCGCCGTGGGCGTCGAAATCGCGATTTCCCTTGCGCTGATCTTCAACCGGACCATCGACCGCTGGATCGGAACGGCGTCCCAGGGAAACTCGGAAGCCGTATCCCTGATGGGCATCATCATCCTGGTACTTACTCTCGGGCTTGCGGTCATTGTCTGGTCCAACCATATCGATCGGATTCGGCGTCCAAAGCTGTTGCGAAGGGTCTGATGGGCTTTCCGCCTACCGCACGAACACGAGCTGCACGGCCGCCATGTAGAGGACCGTCCCGCCGAAG
>CAZOHH010000174.1:0-1998 GCA_964579735.1 uncultured Oscillospiraceae bacterium
ATCTCCCGCGCACGTCCTCCAGCTCGCGCCAGCCGAGCCGCTTCAGTCGAAGGGCTACGTCATCCGGCGCGACGACGCCCTCCTTCAACATGGCGGTCACCGCCGCCGCGTGGATCGACCAGGGCTCCTTTTCCGTAGCGGTCACGTAGCCCCGAAGCTCCGGGCCGAATCGCTCCAACGCCTCCTCCAGGCTCAGGTAACCCTCGATCTCCACCCAGCCCTGCCGCTCGTACTCCTCGATCCAGAACCGGTCCGCGGCACCGAACTCCGCATGGTCGGAATCGATCAGATACAACCGCGCTTCCCTTCGATTGACCATCCCCTGGAAGGTCCGCATGAAGAGTTTCTCCGCGGAGGAGGTGCCCCGCAGGTCGACGACCCAGGCTTTTCCCAGTTCGGCTCGCCGCGAAAGGAATGTGCCTTCCGCGTCCCACGAAGTCCGCCGGGCCGAAAACGTCGGGCTCTCCCGATCCCTATACCGCTCCGTCTTCATTTCCGTCCTCCACGCCGCCTGTGCGATGCATCCGTTCCGAGAAGTCGGACAGCTCCTTCTCGGCCTTCTTGCCGATCGGGAGGAAGAACAAAGGGATGATCCCGAGCAGGATCAGGATCCCCGGCAGGAGCGACGAAGCCACCCGGATGCCCTGGATCGTGGCTTCCGTCTGCACTTCGGCCCCGCTCGCGAATCCGTAGAACGCAAGGAGCGAAGTGAAGACCACCGTGTGCAGGCCGCCGACCGGTATGGTCAGGAGGGCGTTCATGCCCGTGAAGAGCCCCGCTTTCCGGACTCCCGTCCTCCGTTCGTCCTCATCGATGATCGCGCCGAACAGGGGACCGCCGACCACGCTGCCGACGTTCGTGAACACGATGATCCCGATATAGACGATCATGGCCGGCCAGAAGCCGTTCGCGAAATACAGGGACATATAGGACAGTCCGAGCGGGACGGACGCGAGGATGATCGTGTTGCGCATGCCGAAGATCCGGCTCAGCTTCGGATACAGGGGGAGGAACAGGAACATCACCAGGCCTGGTACCACGTCCAGCAGGGTGGTCTGGACCCCCTTCATGCCGAGGACGTGGTCGGCCATATACAGGAGCTGCGTGAAGAGAATGACCGTAGCGCCCCTGCCGACGATCTGGTAGGCGAGATAGGCGATGAAAGCCCTGGATTTGACGAGGGACCGGGCATCGCCCCGCAGCTGCGCCACGAGCTTCCCCTCATCCGTTCGAAGGTTTCGGAACATCTCGGGGGATTCCTTCAAGGGTCGAAGGGCCAGGAAGTAGAGAAGCGAGTTGATCAGGATCACGACCGTGAACAGCACGACGACCAGCGTCCGGTCGACGTCCCCTACCAGCAGCAGCGTCGGGATGATCATGGAGAGGAACGCGCCGATCTGGCCGGCGTACATGGTGACGACGGAGACGTCCAGCCGCTCCTCGCTCGTGGGCGCCGAGACGAGGACGTAGTTCCCGTAGGATATCGCGTACCCGGTCTGCGTCGTGTCGAAGACGAACAGAAGGACGGTCAGGAAGCCGAAGATCAGCCAGGTGGGCCAGTCCGGCTGGGCGTAGAGCATGACCGCGGAGGCCAGTACGGTGATCGGGGCGGTGACCCGGAGCAGGTAGGTGAACTTGCCTCGCTTCGGCTGGTAGCGGAACCGGTCGATGAAGATTCCCATCAGCGGATCGTTCACGGCGTTCCAGATCCCGAACAGCATCCATATGATGCCGACGTACTTGATGTCCAGACCCACGATGTCCGTATAGAACTTGATGTAGGCGCTATGGATCAGTCCGTTGCTGATTGCCAGGGGCATCTGTGGAAAGGCCAGTTGGAATTTCTGCTTGTTGGTGATGAAACCCGACTTCTTCTGTCTGCTCCAGAACCCTTTCAGCTTAATCATGAGCTTCTCCTTTTCGCTCTGCTGCAAAGATCATTTGGCTCCAAGGTTGCCAACGGCTCTGATTCGATTCTACCACTCGAGAACGTTCCGT
>CAZOHH010000175.1:0-1990 GCA_964579735.1 uncultured Oscillospiraceae bacterium
GCGTGGCGCTCCAGAGCAGATCGACCGTGATCCGGCCCTTCGCGCAGAGTCCGGTTACGCTTCCCTCGACCCAGGCGTCGGGCAGGGCCGGCAGGAGATGCACTTCCCCATTCCGGCTCTGCAGGAGCATTTCCGCGATGCCGGCGGTCGCGCCGAAATTGCCGTCGATCTGGAAGGGCGGATGCGCGTCGAAGAGGTTCGGGTAGGTCCCACCACCGGTGGAGTAATCGAACCCGGTGTACTCCACCAGGCGCAGCTGCCGGTCCAGAAGCTTCAAGGCATGATTCCCATCCTGAAGCCGCGCCCACAGGCTGATCTTCCAGCCGAGGCTCCAGCCGGTGCCCTCGTCCCCACGCAACTCCAGCGTCCTCCGGCAGGCTTCGGCCAGCGCGGGAGTGCTTTCCACGGAAATCGAGTCCGACGGATACAGGGCATACAGGTGCGAGACGTGCCGATGGCCAGGTTCGGCCTCCTCGGGGTCCCCGTACCACTCCGCCAGTTGTCCTCGCCGTCCCACGCGATATGGGAGGAGTTTCGCGACCCGGTCCTCGAGCGTGCGTCGGAACGCGTCGTCGAGGTCGAGGGTCCTGCAGCAGGCGATGCAATTCTGGAATAGCTCCTGGACGATGGCCATGGACATGGTCGCGGTCGCAGAGACGTTGCATGGGGCTCCATCTATCATGAGGTACGTGTTCTCCGGAGAGGTGGAGGGAGCGAGGACAAGAAAGCCGTCCGCGTCTTCGACCAACAGGTCGAGGAAGAACGAGGCCGCGCTGCGCAGGACCGGGTAGGCGGTCTCCCGCAGGAACTCGACGTCGAGCGTGTAAGCGTAGCGGTCGAAAAGGTGCCGGCACAGCCAGCCGGCGGAGAGGTTCCAGCAGGCATAGGCCGCGGAGCCCGAATGCCGGTTTCCGACGGGGGACGCGAACCGCCAGAGGTCCGTATTGTGGTGGGCGACGAATCCGCTCGCACCGTATAATTCCCGTGCCGTGACGCCGCCCGTTGTGGTGAGGTCGACGACCAGCTGCTCCAGAGGGCGCTGCAGCTCCCCGAGACCGCACGAGAAGGCCGGCCAGTAGTTCATCTGCGTGTTGATGTTGATCGTGTAGTTCGAACTCCAGGGCGCGCGCAGCTCCCGGTTCCAGATCCCCTGGAGGTTCGCGGGTTGGGTGCCTTCACGGGACGAGGCGATGAGCAGGTATCGCCCGTACTGGAACAGAAGGGTCTGGAGCCCGCGGTCCTCGCTTCCCTCCGAATGCCGTGCGAGGCGCGTGTCCGTCGGAAGGGCTTCCGAGCCGCTGGTCCCGAGGTCGAGGTGGACGCGGTCGTAGAGGGCGCGGTGGTCGGCGATATGGTCGGCCAGAAGCGCTTCGAAGCCCTTCGCTTCAGCGCGGGCGATGGCCTTGCGGCAATCCGCCTCGAGCGTCGCACCGGGGATGCGGGGGTGCGCCGCGAAGCCAGCGAATCCGGTGCGCGCGTCGAAAAGGATCAGCGCGCTGTCCGCACCTTCGACCTGGAGGCTTCCGTCTTCGGCCTTGACCCGTCCGCCGGCCGCGATTACTTTCGCCAGGCCGACGAACTCCATTCCGCGTTCAGTCTCGAGCGCGGAATAGACCACGGGTTCCGCGAGGTCGTCGCTATACGATGGCTCGACGTGGGAGGGAGCTTCACCCTGGAGTCGGAGGAAGGCGCCGACCGCCGTGGCCTCCGCCGAAACGGTCGACCGGAGCTGGCTTTCCATGCCGAGTGCAAAGGACAGGCGGCCCGGTGCATCGGCGGAAAGCCGGACCACAAGCACTCCGGCGGGCGCGGATACGAACAATTCCCGCCGGAAGCCGACGCCGTCCACTCGGTAGGAGACGGTCGCCACGGCCGTGGACAGGTCCAGGTCCCTGCGATAGTCCGTAATGGTACCTTCGTGCGCGAACGCGAGCATCAGGTCGCCCAGCGGCAGGTAGGACTCGCCCCAGCCGGACGTGATCTCCGCCTC
>CAZOHH010000176.1:0-1971 GCA_964579735.1 uncultured Oscillospiraceae bacterium
TGTGGTGTCGTTCTCGTCGCCGTCCTGGCCGGGGGAATCGTTTCCGTGCTGGGGCTCGGGAAGTCGGCCGCCGGGCAAGAGGACTGGCAGGCCCTCGTCGCCCGCATCGCGAACCCGGTTACGACGGCTTCGTTCGTCGATTTCCATGGATGCCCTCTTGAAATGAAGGCGCTGGCGGAGACGACTCCCGCCGATATCCGCGAAATGATCGAAGCCGCGCTGTCCACGGAATCCAGTTCAGAGAAGACCCTGCTGGTGGACCTGCTGGTCTGGCGACTCCAGGTCGACATGGGCACTCTGAATCTGGCCGCCTACCACGAGAACCAGGTCGAGATGGACCGACGGATTGCGGAGGACGGCCAGGCCAAGCGGAACATGGATCTGCACGTCCTTGCCTGGAACGCGGAGCAGCTCGAGGCGACCGCCGAATCGGTCCTCCACGCCGGAGGGGCCGTCTCCGAGCAACTGGCAGAGCTCGTACCCTACGGATTCCTCGCCCTCCCCCTTGTGGTCGACCAGTGGAAGGCCACGGGCGACGACGCCTACCTGACCTTCGTCTCCGACCTGCTCGTGAGCGAGGACCTCGGAGTCCGTTCGACCGCCTGGACCGAAGGCGATGCAGCGTCCAGAAGCGCGGACCCTGCGACCGGATTCCGGGCGTCCCGCTGGGTGGCGTCCCACGCCGAGGAGATCGAGGGCTATCGGTCGTTGCTCGAGGGCGTCGAGGGTTTTCCTGCCGCATGAATCGTTTGAATGGATGACATATTCTTGACAATCATGCTTGAAAAGAAAATAATACAAGCATGAATGTCAAGGCGGTGACGACATGAAAGGCAAGGATCGACTGAAGGACTACTTGTCCGACAGAGTCAGTGCTACGACGGCTCGGATGGCTGAGAATGGCGGGAACCATCGTGAATACCTCAGCGAATCCGTACGTCTAGGGGACTTGGAACGAGTTTCCCATGGTATCTATGCCACTCCGGAAATGTGGGAGGACAGACTGTACGTTCTTCAACTGAGGAAAAGCAGGATGGTCTACTCCCATGATACAGCGCTGTTCCTACATGGGCTGACGGACCGGGACCCCTTGCAGGTCGTCGTCACCGTGCCCAATGGATACAACACCAGCCAGTTGGTTAAAAATGGCTGCAAGGTCCATACCGTGAAGAAGGACCTGTTCGACCTTGGGATTTGCATCCGGAGTACCGTGAATGGAAACAACGTAAGAACGTACGACATGGAACGGACGATCTGCGACGTCCTTCGCGATAGGAACCATCAGGACCCCGCGATCTTGTTCGACGCGCTTCGACGATATGTTCGGAAGCCGGACAAGGACTTGAACAAGCTGATGCGTTATGCAGCTCCCTTGCGTATCGAGAAAGTGCTCCGCACGTATCTGGAGGTTCTGCTATGAAGACGGCGATGCCTAGCCCAAATAGACTACCCTGCACCGCAAATGCTGAGGAGGCGCACACTTCATGAAGATCTTCCGCTGGCTCGGGATCATCCTCTCCGCCGCGCTTGTCCTTTCCTGCGTGGGAATCCTTGCCGCCGTCGGAATCGCCCATTTGACCGAGGGGAAGCCCGACCGAACGGGCTCCTACGCCAGCATCAACACGCTGATAGAGAAGCCGGTGAACTGGCAGAGATTCGTGGATACGCCGCGATTCAACTATTTCGACTTTCCGCGCATCGACGGGTCGACGGTCACGGTGCCGATGACCATGGAGATTGCCCGGCAGCTGGCGGGAGCCACCGAGCCGGTCGCGCAGGCTCTCACCAACCACTGGACCACCCATGACGCCTACCTCCACCTGATCGAAGGAACGTGCGACGTCATCCTCGTCACGGAGCCGTCCCAGGCGGAGCTCGATCTTGCAGCGCAGAAGGGCATCGAACTCGACGCGCGGCCCTTCGCCCTGGATGCCTTCGTGTTCATCACCCATCGGAACAACCCCGTCGAGA
>CAZOHH010000177.1:0-1961 GCA_964579735.1 uncultured Oscillospiraceae bacterium
CAGAAGGGGGGCGCCGGCGTGACCGAAGGCAGAAGAGAAGCACTCAACCAATACATCCAGTCGAAAGGCGAGGTTCGCCTGACTGAACTGGAGAGCCTGATGCCCGACGTGTCGAGCATGACCCTTCGCCGCGACCTGGAACAGCTCGAACGTCTCGGCGTGATCGTGCGGACCCGGGGCGGCGCCAAGTCGATCGCACACCTCTCGATGCTCAAGGAAGCCGCCTACACCCAGCGCGCGGGGGAGAACCTCGACGCGAAGATGCAGATCGCAGACAAGGCCCTGAAGTTCGTCACGCCGGGCCGGTCGATATACCTCGATGCCGGCACGACCGCCATGTGCCTCGCGCAGAAGATTCCGGACGAGAACCTCTTCATCCTGACGAGTGCCCCCAACATCGCCCTCGAGCTCATCAAGAACCGCAACATCCGCGTCGGATTGACCGGCGGCCAGCTCAACCGGGAAACGCTCTCGCTCTCGGGGCACGATGCCGAAGGGTACATGAAGGACCTGAACATCGACATCGCCTTCCTTGCCGCAAGCGCCTTCTCCCTGTCGAGCGGCTTCACCTGCGGCGACCACTCCGAGGCCGACCTGAAGCGCCTGATCGTCCGCAAGGCCCGGACGCTGGTCCTCCTCGTGGACATCACCAAGATCGACCGCGGCATGCCCTACACCTTCGCGCGCCTCACGGATGCACAGATCCTCGTGACCGATGCCCCGCTTCCCCCGGAGTACCTCAAGGCGGCGCGGCAGGCGAAGGTCACCGTCGCATAGCCCTATGAACCCGCGCCGGCCACCGGCGCCACGAACAGGAGGAACCATCATGAAGACCAAGGCCATCCGACTCTATGGAAAAAGCGACCTGCGGCTCGAGGAGTTCGAGCTTCCCGCGATCCGCGAAGGCGAGATCCTGGCGAAGATCGTCTCCGACAGCGTCTGCATGTCCACGCACAAAGCCGCCCTGCAGGGCCCCGACCACAAGCGCGTGCCGAACGACGTCGCGGAGCATCCTGTGATCGTCGGCCATGAATTCTGCGGCGAGATCGTCGAGGTCGGCGCGAAGTGGGCGAAGCAGTTCAAGCCCGGCCAACGCTTCTCGATCCAGCCCGCCGTCAACGACCCCGCCGACATCCACGCGGCACCCGGCTATTCCTTCGCGTACATCGGCGGCGATTCCCAGTACGTCGTGATCCCTTCGGTGTTCATGGAGCGCGGATGCCTTCTGGAATACAAATCCGACGCCTTCTTCCATGGGTCGCTGTCCGAACCCATGTCCTGCATCGTCGGCGCGTTCCACGCCAGCTACCACACGAAGGCCGGCAGCTACGAGCATACGATGGGAATCGTCCAGGGGGGCGACATGGCCCTCCTCGCCGGTGTCGGCCCCATGGGCATCGGTGCCATCGACTATGCGATCCACTGCGACCGCCGTCCCGGAAAGCTCGTCGTCACCGACATCGACGCCGCCCGTCTAGCCCGCGCCGCCTCCATATACACCGTCGCGGAGGCAGCCCGCAATGGCGTCGAACTGGTCTATGTCAACACGTCTGGAATCGAGGATGTACCGGCCTACCTGCGCTCCCTTACCGGCGGCAAGGGCTACGACGACGTCTTCGTGTTCGCTCCCGTCAAGCCAGTCGTCGAGCAGGGCGACCGCATCCTCGGCTACGACGGATGCCTCAATTTCTTCGCGGGCCCTACGAATACCGCGTTCTCCGCCGACTTCAACTTCTATGACGTCCACTACATGGCCCACCACGTCGTCGGCACCAGCGGCGGGAACACCGAAGACATGATCGAATCGCTCGAGATGATGGCGGCCGGGAAGATCGACCCGTCCTCCATGGTCACGCATGTCGGGGGCCTCGATGCCGTCATCGGCACGGTCCTCGACCTTCCGAAGATTCCCGGCGGCAAGAAGCTCATGTACGTCGATCTCTCGATGCCGCTGACCGCCA
>CAZOHH010000178.1:0-1956 GCA_964579735.1 uncultured Oscillospiraceae bacterium
GCGCGCATCATGAAGGCATAGACCGCGTCGCCCTTCCTCGTGAAGCGGAAATCCGAGTCTTTCCATTCGGCCTTGCCTTCCTTGAAAGAACCGCTTGCGATTTCGGTCTTCCCCTCGCGGAATCGGACATAGGGCCGGCTGCCGAACAAGCCGTCGCCGTTCGACTGGAGCCAGGCTCCGACTTTCCGGAGCGTGTAGCGCGTTTCCTCGTCGATCGTGCCGTCGGGCCTCTGCGTGACGTTCATGAGCAGATTGCCGTTCTTGGACACCACATCGACCAGCGTATCCGCGACCTCGTCGGCGGTCTTGTAGACATCCTTCACGTTGTAGAACCAGTCGCCGAGGCTCGTGTCGTCCTGCCAGGGCTCGGCCGACGATTCCGCGAGCAACCCGCGCTCGACGTCCAGCACGCCGATCCGCGCGTTGCCCTCGACGGAGCCTGCGTCAGGATGCTGCTTGAGGTTGTAGACGGCCTGGTTCACCCCGGAATGGCGCATGGCGCTCGTGTTGTACAGATGCGCCACGATGGCGTATCCGACCTCGCCGAAAGGAACTCCTCCGTCGGAATAGAGCAGGTCAGGCTGGAACCGGTCGATGACGTCCTTGATGCGGCGGAACCAGTCCGCGTGATACTTCGGGTTCTTCGTATACCAGTTGTAGCCGTCGGCGAGCTTCAGCAGCTCGCTGTCATTGTCGCGGTAGAGGCTCCGATTGGCCGGGTCCGCGCCATCGTAGGGAACGCCCGCATAGGGTCCTGTCCTGTCTGCGCCATGCGAGGTGGAAAACCAGGTATAGGAGGCGCCCAGATGCTCCGACAGCCCGAAGGGCAGGCCGTGGCGTCTGGCTTCGGTCTGCCACAGCGCGCAGATATCCCTTCGGGGTCCGTGGTTCACGGAGTTCCAGGGGTTGTGCTTCGAGTCGAAGTTGTCGAAGTTGTCGTGGTGCATGGCCTGCCCGACGAAGTACTTCGCCCCGGCTTCGACGTAGAGGTCCATCAGTCCCGCCGGATCGAAGTTCTCGGCTTTCCAGAGATCGACGAGATCCTTGTAGCCGAAGACCGACGGGTGGCCGTATTTCCGAAAGTGGTACAGATACTGCTGACTGCCCTCGACATACATGTGCCGGGCATACCAGTCGCCGTACATGGGAACGCTTTGCGGCCCCCAATGGCTCCAGATCCCGAATTTCGCATCCCGGAACCAGTCGGGACAATTGAAGCCCTTCAGGCTGTCGAGGGTCGGGAGGAACGGACCCGATTCGATTGCAGAAATCTTTTCCATGCTGTCTCTCACTCTCTGAACCAGACGATCATCTCGCCTGGTTCTGTTGCTAGAATAACAAATGAATGAGATGGAATCAAGATCGAGCGGACTTGCCCCTTGACTACTGATTTCTATGCGACGACCATGGTCCGGCGGATGAACTCCGCCTCCTGCGTCGGGGTCATGGAGCCTGCCGGGCATCTCCAGAGAATATGCATCGTTGCGAGCCCAATCAGGGCTTAGTATGCCGTTCGGCTGGCATTTATCGGTTACGACATGGCAGATGAGATCGGCACCCATGGATCACGCCTCGCAGTCTGAGGCACACTCGCTGCAGCACCCTGCTTTGGCAGGGAGTGAAGATCAATGTCGTCAGCAAATTGCTCGGCCGAAAGACGTCTTCACGCCCCAAGGCATCGATATCCGCATGGTCCCGCAGGAGTCGGATGAGGCGGCCTAGACGGTCGGGAGGGTCATGTTGTGCTGAACTGTCACGTACGGTTCCGTGAACGGCTCGGGGTGAAATCCCCCAGATCTGCTCGAGCTTCTGAAACAGGATATGCTTGATGACCTGCACCCAACCGTCAGCCATGAATTGATCCTGCCTTATTCGCCCGTGTGATATTCGATGCCGATCAGTTCCTGAAGCGCGTCGCCGTAACGGATGGAAAGGGCCGGCAGCACCCACAGATCG
>CAZOHH010000179.1:0-1742 GCA_964579735.1 uncultured Oscillospiraceae bacterium
CCGCAGTGAAGAGACCTTCGCGACCGCCCAGCTGATCCGCGACCTCTATTCCCTGTGCATGAAGCGCGTCGGCAGGAGCATGGCCGACAGTGGCCTTTCCCACCAGCAGGCCATGATCATACGCCTGCTCGCCCATGGGAAGACCTTGAAGGTCACCGACCTCTGCCGTGAGATGAGCCTCACGAAGGGAACGGTATCCGGCATCCTCGCTCGGATGGAGGAGGGGGGCCTCATCGAAAAGTACAAGGATGGCAAGGACCGGCGCAACACCTTCGTACGTTTCACGGACCAGGGACGCGCATTCGCTTCCGGCTCCCGGGGGATCCTGGCCGACAGCTTCGACCGGCTCTTCGCCGGATTCACGGAAGAGGAGATACAGTCGACCCGGGATTCACTATCCGGAATCCTGGCCAAGATGATGAAGGAGGACGAAGAATGGACGGACGACTGATCCTGGCGATCACGACCATCTCATGATTCTCCACGCCGTCTGGGCCACCATCGTCCTCCGCGGGAACGACGAGAAGAAGAAGCAGGGATTCCACCGCTTCTCCATCGTTGTCTGGGCCATCTGGCTGATTCCCTATTTCGTGGGGATGTTCCTGGGAATGGCGTGAAGAGCAGGATTCCGACCTTCGGGAGTGCTCGGGTTCTTTGACACCTGCGCCTCCCCGGTGGTATGAATATACGGAACGGAGGGCATCAAGGATGGATTTCAGAAGGGCCATAGCCGAACTCATCGCGGCTCGAACAGGGATGGACGCGGGGACCCTCGTGGACTCCGTGGAGGTTCCGCCGCAGCCCGAGCTCGGGGACTACGCCTTTCCGTGCTTCCCGCTTGCCCGCACCCTGCGAAAGTCTCCCCCCGTGATCGCGGCCGAGCTGGCGGCGACTCTGGCCGAAGGCGCACCTTTCCTGGACCGTGTGCAGGCGGTCGGCGGGTATTTGAACTTCTTCCTCGACCGCGGCGTCTTCGTGGCGACCGTCGTCGCCGATGCGCTCCAGGCGGGCAGCCGGCTCGGCGCGACGGACGAGGGGGCAGGGAAGACCGTGATCGTCGAGTTCTCCTCGCCGAACATCGCCAAGCCCTTCCACATCGGCCACGCCTTCACCACGATCCTCGGGCAATCGCTGTACAAGCTATATGCCCACCTGGGATACCGTGTCGTGCGCATGAACCACCTCGGCGACTACGGCACCCAGTTCGGCAAGCTCATCGTCGCCTACGAGAAGTGGGGGGACGAGCCCGCGCTGCTGGCGGCTCCGATCAAGGAACTGCTTCGCATCTACGTCAAGTTCCACGACGAGGCGAAGAAGGAGCCGGCTCTCGACGTCGAGGCCAGAGCGCGCTTCCTCCGGCTCGAGGAGGGCGGCGCCGCCGAGATGGCCCTCTGGAAGAGATTCCGCGACCTGAGCCTCCTGGAGTTCGCACGGGTATATGACCGGATGGGCATCTCCTTCGACAACTACAACGGGGAGAGCTTCTATAGCGACCGCATACCGGCCGTCGTCGACATGCTGCGGAAGAAGGGCTTGCTCGTGGAGAGCGAAGGGGCCCAGGTCGTGCACCTCGAGGAGGAAGGCCTCCCTCCCTGCATCGTCCTCAAGTCGGACGGTGCCACGATCTACGCCTCGCGCGACATCGCCTCCGTCCTGTACCGCAAGGAGACCTACGACTTCTTCAAGAACATCTACGTCGTGGGAACCCCTCAGGCGCTGCATTTCCGCCAGGTCTTCGCCGT
>CAZOHH010000180.1:0-1666 GCA_964579735.1 uncultured Oscillospiraceae bacterium
ATCAATTCGTACATCTCATCAGCGGTCCGCATGACCGGAGTTTACCATATGCGGGAGATGAAAGACGGTGCGACGTGTTGTAGTCCGATCGAAAATGAGGTAATATTTACTTAAGTACGATTAACTTAATTACGTTTAAGCTGTTGTGCGGAATTCACCCGGAAACCGGAAGGAGAAAGCTCCATGGAACTCGATGGTTTCATCGGCAGAGAGTCCGAACTCGCCGAAATGGAAGAGCGCTACCGCTCGGACCGGTTCGAGATGGTCGTGGTCTACGGTCGGCGCCGGGTCGGCAAGACCAGCCTGATCGCACGGTTCTGCGTGGACAAGCCCCACGTCTTCTATGTCGCGCAGGAATACAACGATGTCAGTGCCCTTCAGGATTTCTCTCGGTCAATCTTCGAGGCCAGCGGAATCGAATCCGGCGCGCCCTCTTTCGGCTCGTGGAAGGACGCGTTCGCGCAATTGGCCCGGCTTGGCCGTGAACGCCGCATCGTCGTCGTCATCGACGAGTTCCCCTATCTTGTCCGTGCGAATCCCGGCATCCCCTCCATCCTCCAGAACAGCATCGACCACGAACTGCAGGGAACGGGAGTGTACTTGATTCTCTGCGGGTCCTCGGTGGCCTTCATGGAGAAGGAGGTGCTCGCATACAAGAGTCCTCTCTATGGCCGCAGAACGGCTCAGATGAAGATCGAACCCTTCGATTATCTGGACAGCGCCCGCTTCTTTCCAAAGTCCGAAATCCGCTCCCGGATCGCGAACTACATGGTTCTCGGCGGAGTTCCCCTTTATCTCAAGGAATTCTCGGACTCCGCATCCCTCTCGAAGAACATCGAGATGCATATCCTGCGGCCCTCGACCTATCTCTTCGCAGAGCCCGTCGGACTTCTCAAGCAGGAGCTCCGCGACCCGTCCGTCTACAATTCGCTCATCGGTGCGGTTGCCCAGGGTGCTTCCCGCTTGAACGACATCGCAATGAAAGGAGGAGAGACCACGTCGAAATCCTCGATATACCTCGACACGCTGATCGAACTCGGCATCATCCGGCGCTCAACGCCCGCAGGTTCCACAACCGGACGCAAGACGATCTACGAGATCCACGACAACCTGTTCCGTTTCTGGTATCGCTTCGTCTACCCGAACCTGTCTCCGATCCTATCGGGCACTGCGGACGTCGTTCTGGAGAAGCGTATACTGCCTGACCTCGACGGATTCCTCGGCAACGCCTTCGAGGAGGTGTGCCGCCAATCCCTGATCCGAATGAACCGCAAACGGATTCTTCCCTTCTCCTTCACGACAGTCGCACGCTGGTGGGGTACGGATCCTGGAACGCGAACGGAGCAGGAAATCGACCTCGTCGCAATCGATGGCGACTCTGCGCTCTACTGCGAATGCAAATGGAGGAATGCGAGAATGGGGATTCCCGACCTCGATCTCCTGAAAGCGCGCAGCCTTCTTTTGCCGATGAAAGACCGGCACTATGCTCTCTTCTCGAAAACCGGCTTTACGGACGACCTTGTCCGTCTTTCGGAATCGGAAGGGGTCCTGCTCGTCGACCCGGAAAAAATGATAAAAGTGATATCATCGACCTGAACGGACGCATCGACACGCGTCGAAAAGAGGTTTTCCATGCCTGCCATCAAGGACGTTGCCAGACTTGCCG
>CAZOHH010000181.1:0-1633 GCA_964579735.1 uncultured Oscillospiraceae bacterium
CCAGAGGACCGTGCCGCTTTCCCGGACCGTTTTCGCACCTCCCATGGGCAGCCGCACGACGGCGTCCGTGTTGCCGGGCAGCGAGAAGTCGTAGCAGGTCCTGCCGTCCTTCTTCTCCCACCCCGAGGCCAGCCTTCCGTAGACCGTGCGGATGTCCGCCCTTGCGTATCTCATGTCGTCCGGTACATAGGGTGCGATGACCGCCGAGGCGAACCCGGGTTTGTCGAAGAGGCTCGGGCCAAAGTATCCGGGGCCCTTGATGCCCGCGAGTTCGTTGTAGAAGAATTCATCGACCGTCGTATACATGGTCATGGAGAGCTCGCATCCCACGTGGTTGTCCGTCGACCAGCTCTCCCAGATGGTGGTGGCGCCATGATCGATCATGTAGCCCCAGCTGGGGTACGAGGTCCTGTTGATCATGTCGTATAGCACGTCCGCGCGGCCTGAATCGCCCAACGAGTCCAGCATGGCGGTCGTGCCGGTGTTGCCGGCATGGTGGTTCCCGTGGTACTTCTCCTTCAGCACCTGGATGGCATTGTCCAGCACCCGATGCCTGTGTTCTTCGGGAAGGAAGCCGGCCGCCAGCGCATAGTACTGCGCCGTCTGCGATCCGCTGTCCAGGACGCCTTCCTCGGTGTGGAACCACTTGTCGAGGACCGTCTTCCGAGTCTCCTCCGCGACAGCCGCATAGTGGACCGCGTCCTCGTTCTTGCCCAGAAGGCGGGCGATGCGGGACAAGGTGCGCGCGCTCTCGAAGTACCAGCCGGTCCACAGATACGTGACGTCGGTCTCCGTCGAGACGAACACTTCCTTGCCGGGCGCCTCGCCGGGGATCATGTGGTCCCCGTACCTACCTTCGGTCAGGATTCCGTTCTTCTTGTGCTGCCCATGATAGGCGAAGAGCCGCTTGAGGGAGTCGAAGTTCTCCTGCAGGATTTCGCGGTCGTTGTAGTACTGATAATAGAACCAGATCATCCGCACGAAGCTGCCGCCCCAGATCGGATCGACGTTGTTCCAGTTGCGGATGTAGTGCGGAGCGAGGTCCGGAATGGCGCCGTTGGCATACTGCGACTCCCGGATGTCCTCGATCCATTTGCGCCAGTAGAGTGGCATGAACTGGCGTGGATAGAAGGTTCCTGCGATGGAGGCGGGGTCGACCCAGCCCCAGTGCTCGCGGTTCAGGCAGTCCAGCGGGATGCCGAAGGCCTGGTTCTTGACCGTCTGCACGACGGCCGCATGGATCTTGTTGAACAGTTCGTTCGAGCATTCGAAGACGCCGGTGTAGTCATCGTCCTGATAGACGTGCCTTCCTTCGACCTTCAGCAGTTCCACTTCGTCCTTGTCGTACTCCACCTGCACGTATTGTACCGGGTGGAACGTGAAGTGCGGCTCAAAGACCTCACCCTCCGACACGCCTTTCAGCACATAGGTATCGGTGCAGGGCTTGGCCTGGGCCAGTCTGGAATTCTCATCGGTGATCTTCGAGGAACGCTGCCAGCGCTGATCCACGAACCCTTCCCCGTTCAGACGGTCGGAATACCGGATTGTGACCTTCTGGCCCCGTTTCCCCTTGACCCGGATCCTTGACCAGCCTCCGAAGAGCTCCTTCATGTCGAAGACCCGGATCCTCTCC
>CAZOHH010000182.1:0-1561 GCA_964579735.1 uncultured Oscillospiraceae bacterium
CTCGTGGACCTCCTTCGACGATACCGGCCGAAGGTCACGGTCTCCCACGACCTTGCCGGCGAGTACGGGCACGGAGCCCATCGCCTGACGGCGACGTGGCTCCTGGAGGCCATCGAATACGGCCCGGACGCCTCCCGATTTCCAGTGTCCGCAAAGTCGTATGGGACCTATCAGGTCCTGAAGAACTACCTGCACCTTTATGCCGAGAACCCCGTCGTCCTGGACTGGAAGAAACCGCTCGCGCGATTCGAGGGTCGGACGGCTCTGGAGATGGCCCGTGAAAGCTATGCCATGAACCTATCCCAGCAGCAATACAGCCCGCGCGTGCTGGACTCGGGCCCGTATGACTGCAGCCGTTTCGGGCTGACCCACAGTGAAGTCGGGCCTGACGTCCGGAAGAACGACTTCTTCGAGAACATCGTCCTGACCAAGACCCCTTGAAGACCGATCGATGATCCCAATGGCCGCGAAACGGCGGGAGGGCTGCCATGGATAGGACTCGACTCCGCGAACTCTATCTCCAGAAGGGTCTCGGCGAGCTGGCCGCAGCGGAAGCGGTCGCCTGCGTGGAAGAGCTGGAAACCTACCTGTCCGTCTTGGGGGGCTCGCTGGATGCGGCCAGTCAGGACGACGTCGCCCGCTACATCGCCCTTCTTGTCGAAACCGGCGGCAACACCAGGACGAGGCTTCTCGCCCTGGCGCGGTATTTCGAGCTGGCCGGCGCGCGCGACATCTATCTCTACTTCACGTCGCTCTTCGGAAGCGTGGGGGTCGTGGACAGCATTCGGGAACAGGCGCGGCGTCTCGAAGGCTCCGTTGTCGCCGACGAGATCTTCCGGGACTTGACGGTACCCCCTCTCGGCACTCCGCCGGCGGAGATGCCCGCTTGCGCGCGCCGTCTGATGGAGGGACTGCGATCCACGCTTCCCCGCGTTCGGGCGAGGGCGGTCCTATGCGGAAACCACCACGGCATCCCCAAGGAGAGCTTCCGCTTCGAGCGGCAGCGCTACCTGGAGTCCGGGTCCCTGGAGGACTATCTCCAGGACCGCCACAGGCGGATGGTGGATGAACTCCAGACCCACTGCGACGAGGGACGCGTCTGGTTCGAGCAGAGCATCACGCAGCGGGTGGTGGACTTCGTCCGAAAGGACCAGGAGATTCTTTCCGCCGTTCGAGTCGGGGACGCGCTTCTGGCCACCAAGATCCCGTACGACCCCGACCACTGGCTGAGCGAGAGCGACCCCGCGGAACGCAGGTATCTGGCTTGCCATTGCCCTTTCGTACGCGAGTCCTTGAAGAAGAACACCGGAACGCATGCGAACCAGGAGCCCTCTGTTCCCGCGGACTGGTGCTATTGCAGCGCGGGATTCGAGAAGCTCCTGTTCGACGAAGTGTTGGACGCCGACCTGCAGGTAGAACTCGTGGAGTCCGTGCTGCAGGGACAGGACCGGTGCCGGTTCAGGATCCACCTGCCTGAAGGAACGCGTTAGGGAAGGCTCTCCCAAAGGGCTACTTGCCGGCGTTGAATTCCTTCATGATCTCCACGGCGATGACGTTGCGC